>CAZDYI010000147.1:0-6772 GCA_964509765.1 uncultured Gammaproteobacteria bacterium | reverse complement strand
TCGGCAAGTTCCATCCGCACAGCCAGGACGCGCTCTACGACGCGATCGTGCGCATCGCGCAGCACTTCTCGCTGCGCTACCTGATGATCGACGGCCAGGGCAACTTCGGCTCGGTCGACGGCGACGACCCCGCGGCGATGCGCTACACCGAGATCAGGATGACGCGGCTCGCGCACCTGATGATGGCCGACATCGAGAAGGAGACCGTCGACATGATGCCGAACTACGACGGGTCCGAGGAGGAGCCGACGGTTCTGCCGCCGACGTTCCCCTCCCTGCTCGTGAACGGCTCGTCGGGCATAGCCGTCGGCATGGCGACTAACATCCCGCCGCACAACCTCAAGGAGGCCGTCGGCGGCTGCCTGCTCCTGCTCGACAAGCCGGAGTCGACGCTGTCGGACCTGATGAAGAGGATCAAGGCCCCCGACTTCCCGACCGGCGGCTGGGTGCACGGCACCGCGGGCGTAAAGGAGGCCTACCGCACCGGCAACGGCCGGGTCGTGATGCGCGCCCGCGCCGAGATCGAGGACCTGCCGAAGTCGAAGAAGCAGGCGATAGTGGTGACCGAGCTGCCCTACACGGTCAACAAGTCGCACCTCGTCGAGCACATCGCCGCGCTCGTGCGCAACAAGAAGCTCGAGGGAATCTCCGACCTGCGCGACGAGTCCGACCGCGACGGGATGCGGGTGGTCATCGAGCTCAAGCGCGACGCGCAGGGCTACGTCCTGCTCAACAACCTGTTCAAGACGACCGAGATGCAGAAGAACTTCTCGGTCAACATGGTCGCGCTCGTAAACGGCGTGCCGAAGCTGCTGAACCTCAAGCAGGTGATAGAGCGCTTCCTCGAGCACCGCCGCGAGGTGGTACACCGCCGCAGCCTGTTCGAGCTCGAGCGCGCGCGGGAGAAGGCGCACGGCCTCGAGGGCCTGGCGGTCGCGATCTCCAACCTCGACGAAATCATCGCGATCATCCGCAAGGCACCGACCCCGGCCGAGGCGAAGCTCACGCTCACGACCAGGCTGTGGAAGTGCGCCGAGGTCCTCAAGATGCAGTCGAAGTCGAAGCTGTCGGACCCCGACGACGCGCGCCCGCGCCGCGAGATCGGAGTCTGGGGCGTCGACGAGAAGGGCAAGAAGGGCAAGAACCCGCAGTACCGCCTGTCCGAGCGCCAGGCGCAGACGATCCTCGACATGCGCCTCGGCAGGCTGACCGCTCTCGAGCGCGACAAGATCAACAGCGACTACCAGGAGACGATCGGGCGGATAGTCGACCTGCTCGACATACTCGACAAGCGCGAGCGCGTGACCGAGATCATCCGCGAGGAGCTCGAGCACGTCCGCAAGGAGTTCGGCGACGCGCGCCGCACCGAGATCGACCCCCACGGCGAGCAGATCGACAACGAGGACCTCATCGAGCGCACCGAGATGGCGGTCACGCTCTCGCACGCGGGCTACGTCAAGGCGCAGCAGCTCGACGACTACCGCACTCAGCGCCGCGGCGGGACCGGCATGACCGCGACGACGTTCCGCGAGGACGACTTCGTCACCGACATCTTCCACGCGAACTCGCACGACAACATGCTGTTCTTCACGAGCCGCGGGCGGGTCTACTGGAAGAAGGTCTACCAGCTGCCGTCCTCCTCGCGGCTCGCGCGCGGCAAGCCGATCGTCAACCTGCTTCCGCTCGTCGAGAACGAGCAGGTCGAGGCCGTGCTCGCGGTCGGCGACCTCGAGCAGGCGGACCGCCACGTGACCTTCGCCACCCGCAACGGCATCGTCAAGAAGACGCCGCTGTCTGCCTTCGCCAACCCGCGGTCGACCGGGATCATCGCGATCAACATCGACGACGGCGACAAGCTCGTCGGCTGCGACCTGACAACTGCGAAGTCCTCGGTGATGCTGTTCACCGACGACGGCAAGGCGGTTCGCTTCGACGCCAAGAAGCTGCGCCCGCTCAGCAGGGCCGCGCGCGGCGTCAAGGGGATCAACATCAGCGACAAGCAGGAGGTCGTGTCCATGCTCGTGACCGACGACGACGAGCAGTCGATCCTGACGGTCACCGAAAAGGGCAAGGGCAAGCGCACCGACCTCAAGTCCTACCCGCTCAAGGGGCGGCACACCAAGGGCGTCGTCAACATCAGCCGCTCGGCGAAAACAGGGAAGATCGTCAAGTGCATCAAGGTCAACGCCGGAAGCGACGTGATGATCATCACCAACAAGGGAAGGCTGATCAAGTTCAACATCAACTCAGTCCGTTCGACCGGGCGCAGCACCCAGGGCGTCAAGCTCGTGAAGCTAGACGACCACGAGGTGGCCGGGGTGTGCGCGGTCCCGGAGGAGAACGGCAAGCTTGACAGCGGCAGCGCGCCCGCGCCGAAGCAGGCGGCACCGGCCGATGACGAAGCCCCCAAGGAGAAAGACAAGCCCGCGAAAGGCGCCCTGAAGGCCCGGCAGAAGGCAGGACCTGCAGACGGCGTCGCGAAAAAGGGAAAGGGGAAAGGCAAGTCTGCCAAGGGCAAGGGACAGTCGCGCCTGCCGCTTGACGGCGACGATGCGCCGGAGGGCAAGAAAGGGAGCTAGTACTCCCCCGCGGCCGCAAGCAGCACGCCCATGGCCACGACTCCGACCGTCTCGGCGCGCAGCACCCTGTCCCCCAGGCCGACCTTGGCGAACCCCAGGCCCTCAACGTGGCGGTCCTCGTCGGCGCCGGTTCCGGACGCGCGGCCGATGAGCACCGCGACCTCGGAGCCCGGTCCGATCCCGCCTGCCGCCTCCGACAGGCGCGTCCCTGCCCCGGGCGAAAGGAAAAGCCTCAGGCAGCCCTGCGGAAGTTGAGCGCTCCATTCGCCCACCCCGGCGGCTTCGCCGATCCGCGGCACGGTCATCCGCCCGCACTGGGCGGTGGCGGACTCGCATATGCGCCGCCAGCGCCCCGCGGCCGCGGGGCGGTCGGACTTCGGCCCGCCGAAGCCGGTTATCGGAGTGATCGACGCCGCTCCGGCCTCGGTGAGCTTCTCGACGGCGACGTCGAGCCTGTTGCGCGCGGTCATGCCCTGCCCCACGTGCACCCTGAGGGCCGCGTCCGCGGGCGCGTAGCCGCTCGGCCCGGAGACCTCGATCGAGCAGCGCCTGGACCCAGCCTCGCGCAGCTTGGCCACGGCCTCCCTGCCCTCGCCGTCGAAGGGGTAAAGCGTCTCGCCGTCCCTGAGCCGAAGCACCGTGGTGAGATAATGGGTCTGCGTTGCGGTGAGCCGGTGCGAGCCCGGCTCCACCTCGGGAGGGCGCACCAATAGCCGCACCCTGCGCCAGCCCTCGGCGTTGCCCGTCCCGCGCGGCGGCCGTTCCTCAGACATGACGACTCCCAAGTTCCACCACCTGACGAAGATTATCGCAACCCTCGGGCCCGCGTCCGACAGCAAGGAGATGATCTCGGAGCTCGCCGCGAACGGCGCGGACCTGTTCCGGATCAACTTCTCGCACGGCACGCACGAGCGCCAGGAGCTCGTCGTCCGGCTGATCCGCAAGGTCGAGGAGGAGCTCGACCGGCCGATCGGGATAATCGGCGACCTGCAGGGGCCCAAGCTCCGCGTCGGCGAGCTGCCCGAGGCGGGCGTGCCGCTCGTCGACGGCAAGCCGTACGCCCTCACGCTCGGCGGCGGGACCAACGACGAGACGGAGTGCGAGCTCCCCCACCCGGAGATGTTCGAGGTCGCGGAACCCGGGACCGACCTGCTCCTCGACGACGGCAACATCCGCCTGACGATAACGAAGGTCGCGGGCGACAGGATCGAGACCGAGGTCAGGCAGGGCGGCCTGCTCAAGCCGCGCAAGGGGCTCAACTACCCCGACCGGGTCATACCGATCAGCGCGCTGAGCGACAAGGACGTCGGCGACATCGAGTTTGCGCTCGGGGCCGGCATCGACTGGATCGCGATGTCGTTCGTCCAGCGGGCCGAGGACCTCAGGCGCGGCAAGGAGATCATCGGCGACCGCGCGCGGCTGATCGCGAAGATCGAGAAGCCCGAGGCCGTGCGCAACTTCGACGGGATACTCGAGGAGTGCGACGCGGTGATGGTCGCCCGGGGCGACCTCGGCGTCGAGATCTCCCAGGAGAAGGTCCCCGCGCTGCAGAAGAGGATGATCAAGAAGTGCCGCGCCGCCTCGCGCCCGGTGATCGTCGCGACGCAGATGCTCGAGTCGATGACCCACTCCCCCACCCCGACCCGCGCGGAGGCCTCGGACATCGCGACTGCGCTTTACGACGGGACGGACGCGGTGATGCTCTCGGCGGAGAGCGCGAGCGGCAAGTACCCGGCCGAGGCGGTCGAGTTCATGCGGCGAATTGTCACGAGCACCGAGGAGGACCCCGAGTACCGCGCCGCGATCGAGCGCGAGTCGCTCGAGCTCGAGATGGCATCCTCTGCGGCCCTCGTCGCCGCGGCGTGCAAGGTCGCCGAGGTCGTCCAGGCAAGCGCGATTGTCTCGTTCTCGAAGACCGGCAACACGACCATGCGGGCCTCGCGGCAGCGGCCGGTCTGCCCGCTGCTCGGCCTGACCCCGCTCGAGTCTACCGCGCGCATGGCGACCCTGTTCTGGGGTGTGCGCAGCATCAAGACCCCGGACCTGACGTCGAACGACGACATGGTCGTCAAGGCGTCTAGCCTCGCGAGCAAGTACGGCTTCGTCAAGGACGGCGACCGGATGATCGTCACCGCCGGCCTGCCGCTCGGCAAGCCGGGGCGGACGAACGTCTTGCGCCTTGCCGTCGTAGGCGAGGAGTGACGGAAGAAACCAGCAGCAAAGGAAGGAAAGACACATGACAGTCAAGGTAGGAATCAACGGGTTCGGAAGGATCGGCAGGTGCGTGCTCCGCGTCCTGCAGAAGGGCGGCCACGACATCAAGGTCGCGAAGGTCAACGACCTGTGCGACGCGAATCTCTCCGCGCACCTGCTCGCGCACGACACGACGCACGGCAGCTTCGGCGCCGATGTCGCTGCCGACGGCGACGCGCTGGTGGTCGGCGGAGAGAGGATAGCGTACTCGTCCGAGCGCGACGCGACGAAGCTCGGCTGGGGCGACCTCGGGGTCGACGTCGTCCTGGAGTGCACCGGCGTGTTCGCGAGCCGCGACAAGGCCGCGGCCCACCTCGAAGCCGGCGCGCCCAAGGTGCTGGTTTCGGCCCCCTGCTCCGGCGCCGACGCGACGGTCGCGTACGGGATCAACCACGAGATCCTCGGCGGCGAGCACAAGGTGGTCTCGAACGCCTCGTGCACGACGAACTGCCTCGCTCCGGTCGCCAAGGTCCTCAGCGAATCCGTCGGGCTCGAGTCCGGCTGGATGAGCACGGTGCACGCCTACACCAACGACCAGGTCACGCTCGACGGTCCGCACAAGGACTACCGCCGCGCGCGCGCCGCGGCCGAGTCGATCATCCCGACCAAGACCGGCGCCGCGTCCGCGATCGGGCTCGTCATACCCGAGCTGCAGGGCAAGCTGTCGGGCATCGCGCTCCGCGTCCCGGTGCGCAACGTCTCGCTGGTCGACCTGACCTTCATCTCCTCGAGGAAGACCTCGGCCGACGAGATCAACGACGCGATGCGCAAGGCCGCCTCGGGAGGCCTCAAGGGCGTCCTCGAGGTCTGCGAGGAGCCGCTCGTCTCGTCGGACTTCAACGGCAGCACGGCCTCGAGCGTGTTCGACACCGGCGAGACGAGCGTGGACGCAAACGGCACGCACGCCAAGGTCCTGTCCTGGTACGACAACGAGTGGGGTTTCTCCTGCAGGATGCTCGACACAGCCGCGGCGCTCGCCAAGGCGGGCTGAGCAAGGCGGGCCGCACAGCCAGCCGCCAATGCGCAACCTCGGGGACGTCGAGCTCAGGGACCGGATCGCGCTCGTCAGGTCCGACCTGAACGTGCCGATGGCGGACGGCGCGATAACCGACGCCACCCGCATCGACGCGAGCCTTGACACGGTCAGGGCGGTCCTCGAAGCCGGCGCCGGCGCAGTCGTCATGTCGCACCTCGGCCGGCCGGCCGAGGGCGTGTTCGACGAGGGCAAGTCGCTCGCGCCGGTCGCTGCCGCGATGTCGGAAAGGCTCGGCACGGACGTGCGCCTCGCTGGCCTCGACGGCGCTTCCCGCCCGAAGCCGGGCGAGGTGCTGCTGCTGGAGAACACCAGGTTCAACGCCGGCGAGAAGGCCAACGACCCTGCCCTCGCCGCGAGGTACGCCGCGCTCGGCGACGTGTTCGTGATGGACGCATTCGCATCCGCGCACCGCGAGGAGGCGTCCACCTCCGCGCTTGCCGCGGCCGCGCAGGAAAGGTGCGCGGGCCTCCTGCTCGCCCGCGAGGTCGAAGCCCTCGGCAAGGCGATGGAGGACCCGGCCCGGCCGCTGCTTGCCGTGGTCGGGGGGGCAAAGGTGTCGACCAAGCTCACGGTCCTCGACCGCGTTGCGGCCATGGCCGACCGCCTCGTCGTCGGGGGCGGGATCGCAAACTCGTTCCTGCTCGCGAAGGGACTGGAGATCGGCAAGTCCCTTGCAGAGCCGTCCATGGCGGACACCTGCATGAAAATGCTCAAGGACCGCGGCAAAAAACTGGTCGTCCCCAGGGACGTCGTCGTCGCGCCCTCGATCGACTCGCAGGACACCTCCGTCAGGGCGGTCGAGGACGTGCGCCCCGGGGACTGCATCGGCGACGTCGGCCCCGAGACGGTCAAGGCCGTGCTGTCCGAGGTCGAAGGCGCCGGGACGATCATCTGGAACGGAGCG
>CAZDYI010000146.1:0-2040 GCA_964509765.1 uncultured Gammaproteobacteria bacterium | reverse complement strand
GGGACGATCCACTCGGGATCGACCTTCCAGCCCCACTTCCTCTCGAAGTAGGAGACGCAGGTTACGACCAGCTTGTCCGTGGGCAGCGTGTAGCCGAAAACGCCGTGCCCGACGCGCTCGCGCAGGGCATCGACGATCGGGCCCGCTGCGGGAAAGTCCATGTCGGCCACCCACATAGGCAGCACGTCGGCGGGGTATTTCTCCCACTTCATGCTGCCGGTTGACCGGCGGTCGACCCCGGTGAAAGCCGTTCCCTTGTCTGTTTCCATGTCCCGCGGGCGATTGATTCTAGTGGCGATGCGATGCCGCCGCTGTATAGAATTCAACGCCATGGCAAGGCCCCTGCACGTCGTGGTGCTTGCCGCCGGCAAGGGCGAGAGGCTGGGTTCCGAGGGCCCGAAGGTCCTTGCCGAGGTCTGCGGCAGGCCGATGATCTCTTGGATTCTCGAGGAGGCCGGCCGGCTGAGGCCGGCGCGGATCCACGTCGTTGTCGGAAAGGACGGAAGCGAGGTCGCCCGCGCGCTGCGCGGCAGCGGCGCGAGGACGGTAACGCAACCCAAGCGCAACGGAACGGCCGACGCCGCCAGGATAGGGCTCGCGAACGTTCCCGACAGGGCGAACGCGCTGGTGCTGTTCGGCGACACGCCGCTCGTGCGCGCGGCCGGCCTGCGCCGGCTTGTGACAGCGGCGGGCTCGGGCCGACTCGGCGTCAGGACCATGGCTGTCGGCGAGCCGCACGGCTACAGCCGCGTGGTCCGCGACGCAAGGGGCGGCGTCGCCGCGCTTGTGGTCGAGAGGGAGGCCGGCCCGGCCGAGCGAAAAATCCGCGAGGTTGACGCCGGCGGGATGGCGTTTCCGGCGGCATGGGGAAAGGGTGCGCTCGCGACGGTCAGGCGCAACCGCCACACCCGCGAGCACCCGCTCACGGACCTGGTCGCGGCCGCGCTCAGGGACGGCATGCGCGTGACGGCAGTCGAGGTGGCCGAGGAGGACGGACTCGGTGTCAACACCAAGGCCGAGCTCCTGCACGCCAGGTCGGCCATGTCCGCAAGGCTCGTCGGCGCCATGGCCGGCAGGGGCGTGCTCTTTGCCGACCGCGGCTCGGTCCTCGTGCGCGGGGACGTCCGGGTCGGGTCCGGAACGTTCGTCGACAGGAACGTGATCCTCGAGGGCAGGGTGAGAATCGCCGCGGACTGCTCGGTCGGGCCGAACTGCGTCGTGCGCGACACCGAGCTCGCCGCGGGCGCGTCCGTCCATGCCTTCTCGCACGTGGACGGTGCGCGGCTCGGCAGGGGCGCGGCGGTCGGGCCGTTCGCGAGGGTCCGTCCCGGCACGGTCCTCCGCGCCGGCGCGAAGGTAGGGAACTTCGTCGAGACGAAGGCCGCGGAGCTCGGCGAGGGCGCGAAGGCGAACCACCTGTCGTACATCGGCGACGGGTCGGTGGGCCCCGGAGCGAACGTCGGGGCGGTAACGGTCTTCTGCAACTACGACGGCCGGGACAAGCACCGCACCGAGGTCGGCGGCGGCGCGTTCATCGGCTCGGGCAGCATGCTCGTCGCGCCGGTGTCGGTCGGCAGTGACGCCGTGGTCGCCGCGGGATCGGTGATCACCAAGGACGTCAAGGACGGCGAGACCGCGTTCGGCCGCGCCCGCCAGGTCAACACGAGGCGCAGGCACCGGAAGAAGGCCTGAGGCGCCTTTTCGCACGGAGGCTCCCGGTATGGACCTCGAGATAGTCGACGCGGACAGCGGCGACCCAGGTCACGTCAGGGACCTGTTCGGTCTGCTCAGGGAGTTCTCCGAGCACCCGGCCACCGGGCCGACGCCGCTTTCCTTCGACGATCCCGAGACGATCGGCGCCGCCCTTGCCCGGACCCCGCATGCCTTCGCGCTGATCGCCTACCTCGAGGGCGAGCCCGCGGGGTACGCGTTCTGCTTCGAGCTGCTTTCGACCTTCAGCGCCAGGCCGTACGTCTACGTCCACGACCTGATGACCACGGCCAGGCACCGCAAGAAGGGCGTCGCCGCGGCGCTGCTCGC
>CAZDYI010000145.1:0-7434 GCA_964509765.1 uncultured Gammaproteobacteria bacterium | reverse complement strand
CTGTTCGCGGAAGGCCCCGCGCCTTCCGCTTGGTGTAGAATGCGCGTTCCATGTCACGCACCTGCCAGATAACCGGCAAGAGGACCGCCTCGGGCAACAACGTCTCGCACGCGCACAACAAGCGGCGGCGGAAGTTCCGCCCCAACCTGTCGCGCAAGCGGATCTGGGTCGAGAGCGAGGGCCGCTACGTGCGCCTGCGCATCAGCCACGCCGGGCAGCGGATCCTCGACAAGCGCGGGAGCGACGCGGTGCTCCGCGAGCTCGGGATCATCTAGGGAAATGGGCGACAAGCGCAAGCGCGAGAGGATCAAGCTCGAGTCGACCCTCGGGACCGGCTACTTCTACGTGACCACCAAGAACCGGAAGCTCAAGCCGGACAAGATCGAGGTGCGGCGCTACGACCCGATCGCGCGCAAGCACTGCGTCTTCAAGGAAGGCAAGATCAAGTAGCCCCCCTGCCCGGCGGCGCCGGGCGCGCCCGGCAACCGTCAGGCGAAAGAGCCGATCGCGGCGACCAGCGCCTTGGCGATGCCGGGCTCGGTCACCGCGTGCGCGGCGTCCTCGACGAACTCAAGCCTGGAGCCCGGCCAGGCCCTGTGCAGCTCCCAGGCGCTAGCTGGCAGGGTGAGCGCGTCGTGCCGGCCGTGGACGATGCGCCCCGGGATGCCCTCGAGCCTTCCCGCGTTGTCGAGCAGCTGCGTGTCCGGGTCGAGGAAGGAGTCGTTCGCGAAGTAGTGGCACTCGATCCTCGCGAACGCAAGGGCGAAGCTGTCCTCGGCGAAGTGCGCGTCGCGGGCGGGGTCCGGAACCAGCGAGAGCATCGACGACTCCCACAGGCTCCAGGCGCGGGCGCACCTGAGCATCTCCTCCCGGTCGCTGCCTGTCAGGCGCCTGTGGTACGCGGCGACCAGGTCGCCGCGCTCGGACTCGGGGATGGGCGCGAGGAAAGCCTCCCACCGGTCGGGTCCCATGAGGCTCGCCCCCTTCCCGTACATCCAGTCGATCTCGCTCCTGCGGCACAGGAATATCCCCCGCAGGACCAGGGCCTCGACGGGCCCAGGATGCGTCTGGGCGTATGCGAGCGCAAGCGTGCTGCCCCACGACCCGCCGCACACGAGCCACCTGTCGATCCCGAGATGCATGCGCAGTTTCTCGAGGTCGGCGACCAGGTGCCAGGTCGTGTTGGCCTCGAGCCCGGCGTGCGGGGTCGACTCCCCGCAGCCGCGCTGGTCGTAAAGGACCACCTTCCACCTGTCCTGGTCGAACAGCCCCGCGGTGTCGCGGACCATCCCCCCGCCGGGCCCGCCGTGCAGGTAGACCGCGGGCTTGCCCTTCGGGTTGCCGAAGGTCTCGTAGCGGATCTCGTGGCCGTCGCCGACGTCGAGCCGGCCGCTGTCGCGCGGCCCGGAAACCTTGTGGGAGTGCGGCAGGCTCACCGGCCGCCGCGGTCGCGCGCTACCTCGCCGCGGCAGGCACGCTCGAGAAGCCGCGCATCTCGGTCGCGAAGTTCCGCAGGGCCTCGATGCCGCTCTCCTCGGCCTTGTGGCACCACTGCCGCATGCGCTCGACGAGCTGCTCGACCGTCGCGTCGCGGTCCTCCCAGAGGGTCGCGAGCTCCTCGCTCATCTTCTCGATCTTGCGGAGCACCGCGGAGTTCTCGACCATCTTCCGCAGCGAGTCGCGCTCGAGGTCGGTCAGCCTGTGGCTGCGGTGCGAGAGCCACTTCTTGATCACCGAGGCCTGAACCGAGACGCCGTGCTTCTCGCGGAACTCGCGCGCCTCGCGGGCGCAGGTGCGGCGCATCGACGAGGCGAACTCGGAGACCACCTCGAAGCGGTTGGCGATGATCGAGTGGAACGTGTCGAGGTCGCTCGAGAACTTGTCGCTGCGGTGGAGCTTGGTCGCGACGCGCTTGACCTTGGCGAGCCCGAGGTACTGGAGGACCCTGATGTAGCCCCAGCCGATGTCGAACTCCCACCAGCGCGAGGAGAGCTTCGACGAGGTCGGGTGGGCGTGGTGGTTGTTGTGGAGCTCCTCGCCGCCGATGACGAGCGCGAGCGGGACGATGTTGCGGCTCTCGTCGGTCGTCTGGAAGTTGCGGTAGCCGAACCAGTGTCCGATTCCGTTGATGACGCCGGCGGCCCAGAACGGTATCCACATCATCTGCACGAGCCAGATCAGCACGCCCGCGAGCGGGCCGAACAGGAAGATGTCGACTGCGACCATGATGACGATCCCGGTCAGGGTGCGCTTCGAGTAGACGTTGCGCTCGAGCCAGTCGTCAGGCGTCCCGTAGCCGTACTTGTCGATCGTCGCCTGGTCCCTGGCCGCGTCGTGGTAGAGGCCGGCGCCCATGAACAGCACCTTGAGGATGCCGTACACCTGCGGGCTGTGGGGGTCGTCCTCGGTCTCGGCCTTGGCGTGGTGCTTGCGGTGGACCGCGGTCCACTCCTTTGTGACCATCCCTGTCGTGAGCCAGAGCCAGAAGCGGAAGAAGTGGCTGACCGGCGGGGCGAGCTCCACCGAGCGGTGGGCCTGGTTGCGGTGAAGGAAGATCGTAACGGAGGCGATGGTGACGTGGGTCAGCGCGAGGGCGACCGCCACGAATCCCCACCAGGGCAGGTCAGCGAACATGAACATCAGGCCAGTCTCCTCTAAATCAACTCCCGTTTCATGCCGGCGCCGCGGAAACTTCCGCGGGGAAGGCACAGATGGCGTGAATTGTATTACAGGCAGGCGGAATCCCGCTGGTTAGAATCCATCCATTCCCACTGACAAGGAACAGCGGATGGAAGCAAGCCAGCAGGAACAGGACCGCCCCTACCGCACCTACATATGCCAGGTGTGCGGATGGGTATACGACGAGGCCAAGGGCGACCCCGAGGAGGGCTTCGCGCCCGGCACCCGCTGGGACGACATACCGATCAACTGGGTGTGCCCCGACTGCGGGGCGAGAAAGGAGGAGTTCGAGATGGTCGAGGTCTAGCCGCCGTCGGCCGGGGCCTCGATGTACTCGAAGGCCTGGGTGACCTGGCGGACGCCCGAGACCTTGCGCGCGGTCTCTATGGCGAGCGCGGCGTTCTCGACCGTTATCAGCCCCATAAGGTAGACCACCGCGTCCTCGGTGATCACCTTGACGTCCAGCGAGTTGAACTCCTCGTCCTGGATGGCGAGCAGCTCGCCCTTGACCCGCGCGGTCAGCGCGGTGTCCTTCGCGCGGCGCGCGAGCGAGATCTGCGGGCGGACCTCGACCTTGTTTATGACCTTGCGGACGTTGTCCTGGCTCGCGATGATCCGCTCGATCCGGTCGCGGGTGCTGTCGTCAGGCGCCTGGCCGATGACCATCGCCACGCGGTTGATGCTCACGACGTCGTAGCGCGCGCCGTCGCCGATCTGCTGGTTGAGGTCGTACTCCGACGAGATCTCGATGGTCTCGTCCTCGATGAACGAGCCGACCGTGCGGTTGTCGACCGCTACCACCCCGCCTGCTGTCGTGGCGGCGCCGAAGATCGCGGGCGCGCAGGAGGCAAGCCCCAGCGCCGCCGCGGCGGCGACGAGCGCGGGAAGCAACCTTGCCATGGACGCCGATTTTACAGCAGGCGGGCGCGAGGCCGCTCAGCAGCCCTCGTCGCCCGGCAGGCAGGGGAGCTCGGCGGCCTCCGCGTCGGCGGGCACCTCGCCGCCGGCGAGGCCGTCCTCCGGGTCCGGCTCGGGCTCGGGGTGCACCCGCACGAGCACGCCGTCGGCGAGCTCGAGCAGGACGCCCTCGCGCAGGAAGCGCCCGTCGTCGAGCGCGACCGTTCCGGTGCTGCCGTCCATCCGCCACAGGACGAGCCTGCCCCAGAGCGGGAACGAGCTCGCGAGGCGGTAGCTGTCGATCCCGGCGGCGAGGTAGCGCTGCAGGTCGACGGGCAGCTCGCGCGCGTAGCGCGAGGCGACCTGCTCCTCGCCGTCGCGCTGCTTGAGGACGTAGGGCATCTCGAAGAACCTGATCCCGTCGAGGCCGAGCAGGTTGCGCCCGCTGCGGTCGAGGCCGGAGTGGATCACCGCCATCACGTACACCGCGAGCGCGGACGGGACGTTCGCGCGCGCCTGGCTGGCGAACTCGGGCCCGCCGGCTGCGAAAACCGAGACGTTGCGCAGCTCGGCGAGGTAGACCGGGACGAGGCCTGTGGCCTCGGCGCCGCCCTCCTCCGAGTCGTCCTCGAGGCTCGCGCGGAGCTCCTCGTGTATGCCGATCCACGACTCCTCGGAGACGACCCTCCTGACCTTCGCCGGCGGATTGCCCTTGAGGCGCCAGGCGTTCTCGAAGGTCCGCACCAGGCGGTCGCCGAGCGGCGAGTCCTCGGCCAGGACGAACACCTCCCTGATCCCGGTCTCGCGCGAGAGCTCGCTCGCGAACTGGACGATCTCCGGCTCGCCCCCGAGCGGGAAGCTGTACAGGAGCGGCGCGCCGAGCTGGCCGGCGTGGACGCGCTCCTCGGGCTCCTGGAGCAGGATGGTCGGGACGGTGAACTCGGCCGGCAGCTGCGCGACCCGCTCGACCGCGCTGCGCAGCAGCGGGCCGACGACCAGGCCGGCGCCGTCGCGGACCGCCTGGCGGTAGGCGACGAGCCCGCTCTGCGGGTCGCCGTCGGTGCGGTAGGTCTCGAGCGTGAACCGGGCGCCCTCGTCCTCGGCGGACCGGATGAAGCCCTCGAGGAAGGTGTTCGACACCTCGCCGAGGTAGCCCGGCGCGTCGAGCGGCAGGATCAGCGCGATGTTGGAGGTCTCGAACCTGGCGACCGCCTCGTTGATCCCGCCGGCCTCGCCCGGCTCGAGCTCCTGGACCTCGTCGAGCAGCAGCTGCCGGTCGTACGGCAGGCCGAGCAGCATCTTGTCGAACTCGGACATCGCCTCGCCGCCGGCGTCCTGCGCGGCGGCAGGGGCGGACAGGGCAAGGGCGAGGGCCAGGGCAGGAAGCGCCCGGGCGCAGGCAGGAAACCGGGGGAACCTCAAGCTAGCTTGCGGATTCTATGTCCGCGCGCAGGGCGCCCTTCCCTAGAATACCCGTCCCGTCCACCCTACCCGGCCGACGCCGTGACAAGAAGAAAGAATACCGACCGTTCCGGGGGCCGCAGCGGCGCCGGCACCCTCCACATGGTCGCAACCCCGATCGGCAACCTCGGCGACGCGACCGGCAGGATGCGCGAGGTCCTCGCCGGCTGCGACGCCGTCGCCGCCGAGGACACCAGGGTCGCGCGCCGGCTGCTTTCCGCCTGCGGGATTTCGGGCAAGAGGGTGGTCAGCGTACGCGAGCACAACGAGCGCAGCGCCGCGGCAAGCCTAGCCAAGTCGCTCGCGGGCAAGTCGGTCGCGTACGTCACCGACGCCGGCACCCCGTCGGTCTCCGACCCCGGCGCGGTCCTGTGCAGGACACTTGCCGAGGCGGGCTTCGCCGTCTCGCCCGTGCCCGGCGCGTCCGCGCTCGCCGCGGCGCTGAGCGTCTCGCAGTTTCCCGCCGAGGGCCACGTATTCGCCGGCTTCCTGCCGCGCAAGAAGGGCGAGTTCACCGAGCGTCTTCTAGCGTGCCGCGCGCCCGGCCTGCCCGTGGTCGTATTCGAGTCCCCGCGCCGCGTGCGCACCGCGCTGTCGTGGATCGAGGAGGCGCTCGGCGAGGAGGTCGAGGTCTGCATGTGCCGGGAGCTGACCAAGGTTCACGAACAGGTGCTGCGCGGAACCCCGGCGCAGCTTGCAGAGACGCTCGGCGAGGGCACGCCCAAGGGCGAGTTCACCCTCGTCATCGAGGCCGGCGACGGCGGGGGAGAAGCCTCCAGCGAGGTCGACGCGCATGCGCTGCTGCGCGAGCTGTCCCGCGCGATGCCGCCCGCCAAGGCGGCGCGGGTGGCGGCAAGGGTGACGGGCGCGGACGCCAGGGAGCTCTACCGCAAGGCAGCGGGGAAGAAGACAGGCGATGGCTGACCTCGCCAAGCTCGCGCGGGACGCCGACAAGTGCGTGGCCTGCGGGCTGTGCGTCCCGCTGTGCCCGACCTGGCGCGAGACGCGCAACGAGGCGCACTCCCCGCGCGGCCGGGTGATGATGATGGCCCAGGTCGCGGCTGGCAAGGAGGCGGGGCCGGACACCGCGAACTACCTCGACACCTGCCTCGGCTGCGGCAAGTGCGAGGAGGCATGCCCGAGCGGCGTCCCCTACCTGGACATGCTCGGCCAGGCGAAGTCGGCCGCGCGGCCCAGGCAGTCCCGGGCGACCCGGCTCACGGGGCTGATGTCGAACGTGCCGGGCCGCAACCTCGCGCTCGGGGGCGCGGTCTCGCTCGTCCGCGGGCTGGTCCGGGCCGGGCTCGGCTTCCTGCTCCCGGACGCGATCAGGCAGGTCGTCCCCCACATCCCGGACCCGGCCAAGCTGTACGACCAGATCGAGTCCGACGAGAGGGTGCTCCTGTTCGACGGCTGCTACGGGCCGACTCTCGACGTCTACGGCAGGTTCGCCGCGGACATGCTGCTCAAGGGGTGCCACTACCGGGTCGAGGTCCCGAAGGGCCAGGTCTGCTGCGGGGCGCTCGCGGCGAACGCGGGCAAGCAGTGGAAGGTGGAGGCCTGCGAGAGGGCCAACGCCAAGGCGCTCGCAGGCAACGCCCCGATCGTTGCCACCTCCTCGGGCTGCGCGGCGCAGCTCAAGAAGAGCGAGGAGTACGGCGGCCGCGTCGTCGAGGCCGGCGAGCTCATCGACAGCCGGTGCTGGAACAGGCTGCACCCGCGCCCCTGCAAGGACGGGATGCGCATCGCCGTGCACGTCCCGTGCACGCAGCGGCGCCTGCCCGGCGGCGGCAAGTGGGTGTTCGACCTCCTCAGCCGGATCCTCGGGATCGAGGTCTTCGAGTTCGGCGCCGGGGACGCCTGCTGCGGCGCCGGCGGGACCACCTGGCTCGACCACCCGGAGATGTCCGCCGGGATCGCATCGAGGATGTTCGACAAGAGCCAGCACCTGCTCACACCGAGGACGATCCTGGTGAGCTCCAACCACAGCTGCGCGCTGCAGCTGCGCGCCGAGGCCAGCCGCCGGAGGATCGAGCTGCGGGTGACGGACCCGCTGATGATCTTCCTGCAGCAGTGCCTGCCGCCGGTGGATGACTGAGTGGCTCGAGCTCTCGCCGTGGCTGCTTGCGGCGCTCGCGGCGACGGTCTTCGTCGGCGCCGCCTTCCAGAACCTGTTCGGGATCGGCTTCGGGCTGATCGCGAGCCCGCTGATCTTCGTGATCGACCACCGGCTCGTGCCCGCGGTGGTGATCATGATCGGGACGCTCTCGGCGATCCCCCACGCGGTCGCGAACGTCCGCAGGCTCAACTGGCGGCACTGCGCGACCGCGACGGCCTCGCGGCTTGTCGGCTCGGCGGCCGGCGCGGTCGCGCAGTGCCGCCAGTTGAGCCTGCGGA
>CAZDYI010000144.1:0-10352 GCA_964509765.1 uncultured Gammaproteobacteria bacterium | reverse complement strand
CCGGCATGTGCGGGACGGCTTCGCGCAACGCCGTCCGGAGCAAGGCTGCCAGGCACGGATCTCTCCGCGCCCGCCTGTCATCTCCTCCCTCTCTTCTTTTCTCTCGCCTTCTTCTCGCGGTGCTCGGCCGACCTGTCCCAGCAGATGAACGTGGCCTCCTCGGATTCGATCGACCTCATCCCGGAGACCGGCCTGTCTGTGATCAGGTCCGAGCCCGTGTCGTAGTAGTCCTTGCCGGCGGAGGTTATCGGCTTTCTTCCCAAGTCGGCGTAGTTCCTGACCGCCTGTATCCCGGCCTCGGCCATCTTGTCCGGGTACAGCATGGCCGTCGCCCCGATTACGCCCTCCATGACGTCCCTGACCCCGGGGCAGCCGCCGCCGACCGACACGAGCAGGACTCCGTCCTCCAGGCCTTCGGCCTCCAGGGCCTCGTGGGCGCCGGCAGCCACGAGCTCGTTGTACGTGTACACGACGTTGATCTCGCGGCCCTCCTCAAGAAGCATCTTCATAGCTGCGCGCCCGCCCCTCTTGGTGCCCTTGGTGGCCAGCTGGCCGACTATGCGCGCGTCGCTCTCGTCGCCCCACTTCTTCCTGTCCTCGAGGTTGATGCCGAAGCCATGCAGGAATCCCTGGTTGCGCTCGACGTCGGCCAGCGGCTGTTGCACCGCAAGGTTCAGCATCGCTATCCTCGCCGCCCTCGCCCTGTCGCCGAGGCTCCCTCGCGCCCACTGGCCGACCAGGTAGCCGGCCTGGAAGTTGTCGGTCATTATGGTGGAGTCTGCCTCGTCGGGCGGGCTGAGCGGGGAGTCGACGGCAATGACCAGGATCTCCGCCTCGCGCGCCCTGCGGATCGACGGGATTATCGCCTTGGGGTTGGCCGGGGCTATCAGGATCCCGTCGACGCGGTCGCCGATGCACTCGTTGACGGCCCAGACCTGTCCCTCGTTGTCCCTGTCGGACTTGCCGGTGTACTGATAGAAGGAGACGCCGATCTCCCTGGAAAACTCCTCGGCGGCCTCCTCCATCTTGGCGAAGAACGGGTGTTCCTCGTTTGTGACGATCAGGCATGCGCTCCGCGCATGGGACGCGGGGGTGACCAAGGCGAAGGTGGCAAGGGCCGCCGCAGCTAGCTTGGTTGACTTGAAGCCCATGTCAGGTGACCTCCAACGTAATCCTTAGGAATTATAAGGGTTTTCAGGTACCGATTTCAATGATTCCAGCGCGTGAGGCATGCGTCCGTTGCCTATTGGCTGTCCGGAGCGCGCGACGCGGCGAACGGCGGGAGAGCCGTTGCGCCGCGCGGAGCGGGGGCTCACCCGCGAGGGCTGTCGGCCTCCGTTCCCGGGCGCAGCAGGTCCAGGTACGCCTCGTACAGGAAGGTTCTCCTGCTTTTCTTCGCGTCGGACGGGACCAGCATCCCCTCTTCCGCAAGCGCCGCGACGGCGCGCGTCGCGGTCGGGACCGTCGCGCCCAGCAGGCTCGCCGCCATGGCGACGGACATGACCGGATGATGGGGAAGCCGCTCGAACAGCCGCAAGGCAGATGCCTGTATGCCGGGCCTTTGCAGCAGCCTGTTCCGGTCGGCGTTGACGAGGTTGGCCAGGCCGGTCACCAGCGCCTCGGCCGACTGCGCGGACTCTGCGACGCCCCGCAGGAACAACAGCAGCCAGGAGTCCCAGTCGTCGTCGCGGCTGACGCGGTCCAGGCATCGGAAGTACTCTCCGCGGCTCTCCTTCAGGAACCTGCTGAGGTTCAGCATGGGCGCCCCGAGCAGCTTCCAGTGACAGAGCAGGAGCTCGACGAGCATCCGCCCGACGCGGCCGTTTCCGTCCAGGTAGGGATGGATGGTCTCGAACTGGGCGTGGACGAGGCCGACGCGCACGAGCGGCGGCAGGCGGCTGTCCGAGTTGACGTACCTCTCGAGGTCCTGCAGCAGCCGGGGCAGCCTTTCCGGCGGCGGCGGAACGAAGGATGCGTTCCCCGGCCGCGTTCCGCCGATCCAGCTCTGGCTGCGCCTGACCTCGCCGGGCGCCTTGTCCGGCGAGCCCAGCATCAGCCTCCAGTGGGCGTTGTTCAGGAGCCGCATCGAGACCGGCAGGCCGCCACTTCCGAGCTCCTCCCTTGCATGCTCCATGGCCTCTGCGAGGCCGCGCGTCTCGGCGACGTCCGGGCCTTGATTGGCTCCGCCCAGGTCCCCGCGGCAGGAGTCGACAAGGGAAGCCCTGCTGCCTGCGATCTGGGAGGAAGTGACCGCCTCCTTGCGCGCAACCGAGGCGGCGATCCACCCGCACTCCGAAGCGATGCCGCCGAGCAGGTCGAGGCGGGACAGGGCCGCTTCGGCCCGCTCGCACTCCCTTGCGAGCTCGCCCTCGAGCCTGACGCACAGCTCCTGGACGCCCATCGCAAAGGGAACGAACGCGGAGACCGTCTCGCCCGCGACCGTGGAGTGCTCGGTGTTGCCTGTCTTCACTGTTATTGCAGTCGTTTCTGAAAGAAACTTAATTAACTCTCTCGTTATTTTACTATTTTATGAAATAAAGATATTGATAATTATTTATGGTCGCGCCAGTGCTTCACAGGCAGAAATAATGGCCGCAGATTGCGCCCTGAAGTCAATGCCCATGGGAGCCAAGACGAGACGGGGCGGGCTGCGGGCTCACTTTGCTACGCTTCATCGACGCGGGTTATGAATTCCCCATTGCTCCGCAAGTTTTTCTAGAACTGGCCAAGATGCTATGCAGATATGTCCGGTCAGCCCGCTGAACATGTTGCCGTGGCTTACTACTTCCGTGGTGTAGCCCTTCATGAAGGATTTTCCATACCTTCTGATCAGGTTCCTGCTGTGCGCCGTGCCCTCCTTAGCTTCCTCGATGGCGGATGGAGCCTTCCTGGCGCAGGCCGATCGATAAGCGGCTTCGAACGCCTCGCGGGAGATCATGCCTTCTCCGAAGAGCTTGCAGGCTATGGCAAGCTGGCTGACCTTGAACTTTCGCGACAGCCTCCTTGTTACTCCTGCCGCGTTGTCCGGGGAAACTGCCTGTCTGCCGGACAGGAGGAAAAGCTCCTTCCTTGGAGCCAACACCTCCAAGGCAACCTCGTTGCACCACTGCTCGGCCCTGGTGTGCCTTTCCGCCTCAAGGCAGCTGAAGCTTGAGATCCCTGACTTGCCCCGCCACAGGTGCGCAAGCATGTGAACGAGCGTTCGCATCTGCGCCTCCCTCGGGTCCGCGGCGTTGACGAAAGCAAGCGGGGCGTACTCGTCCGCGATGGCAAGGGCGCGGAACTCTTCCGTGTTCAGCCTTCTGTGCGTGTTTCCTTCAACAACGCCCGAGATCATGACCATCACGCCCATCTTGTCGGCAACGTCGACGATGTGGCTGAAGGCAGCAGTCCAGTTCTGCAGCGCTTCCCGATCCCTCATCTCGAAGCGGAGCGCCGCCCTGATCCTTGCAGCCGCGTTCTCGGGCCTCGCCCTTGTGGTCACAGTCCTCACGAAGCCGACCGCTTCCCCGATCTGCTCGTGTCGATGAAGGCTGTACCAGTCCTGGCATCCCTGGCAGGCAAAGATCGTGTCGATCAAGTCCATGCTGGGCATCCGGTCGAATCCGGTGGCCAGGGGTCTGAAGTCAGGGAGCACGATCCTGTTCCGGCGCTCCGGCGGATTTGCTTCCTGCAGGTAGCTCACCCCGACGCGAGTGAGCTCCTCGAACCTCCTGATCTCCTGGTAGTCCGGCTCGGCCTTGCCGGATTCCCACAGGGGGTACTCCTTGGACACCCTTCTGGCAACGGCGTCGGTCTCCAGGCCTGCGCGCTCGCGCGCCCAACGGCACTGTTCGGGGCCGGGAGGCAGGTCACACACAAGATAAGCCATGAGGCATGCTACAACATCAGGCATCCAATCTCGTCAACTTGGCTGCATAGCGACCTGTGCCGCAGCTCCGCCAATGATGTCTCTATGGCGGAAAATCAAGTGGCCCTGTTCTCTGCGAACTTGAACCGTTCGCTTGTCAGCATCTGAAATATGTTCGCGAATGGCACGTCGTGAGCCATGCAAGCATCGGGAATCTTGATGGATTTCTTCGATTCCGGCGCGGACACCTCCGAAGTGACCACCGTGTACCCGTGTGCCTTGGCATAAGCAATGAGGCGGATGTCGGCGTTGGTCGCGGCTCTGAATTCCTCCCTTGCCTCATCGGTGTATTGCTTCTTTGCCTGTGACCAACCGATTAGTTTCTGCACGATTTTCCTCGTGCGCACATCATCGGTGCTCAGGAAAAACATGCCCGCGGTCCTCTCATTGAACTCCGCCGACCAAGCGGCCAGCTCGCGCGTCTCTTCCGAGTCGTGTTGCATCTCGCCGTACACTATGTCTATGCTGAAGACAATGCCGGCCCGGTTGGCCTCGTACAGCCAGTTCCAGAACTCCGGGCCGTACTCGGGGCTGTAGTATGTCTTCAACGCGACGGATATCACTTTCGTGTCGATCAGGTATTTCTGGTTCACCGGGTAAGCCCGAACTGCCTGGCGTAGTCGTCGATGTCGTCTATCCTGATCCCCAGCAGCCTCATTGCGCGGGTGTACACTGTCTCTCCGTTCAAGGTGCTGCTTATCACTGCCCTGGAGAATTTGTAGCCGCACCTCCTTGTCAGCTGCCGGAACCTGGTCTTGCTGTTTTGGCCGAAGCCCCTCGGCACAGACTTCTTAAGGTCGGCAAGGCGGTTGACCTCGGCTTGGTATGCGCCGAAGAATCCCTCGCCGGAAATCAGCCCTGCCTCGCGTAGGCTGATGATGACCACGAGGCGGCTGACCTTGAAGCGCCTTGCAAGCGTATTCGCCGCTTCCGCAACGTCCCGAATCTGATCCCCGATTTCGCCGGCTGCCCGAACCAGCACATCGGTCGGAACGAGGGTCCTGGCGGCAACCTTGTTGCACCAAGCCTCGGTTCCCTTGGTTTCCCTGAGCGTCGCGTTCGAGACCCCTGACTGGCCAAGCCATATGTGGGCCAGCTCGTGGGCCAGCGTGAACATCTGCGCCGACTTCGAGTCCTTGCCGTTGATGAAGACCAGCGGCGCATGGTCGTCCGCGATCGCAAGGCCCCGGAACTCCTCCACGTCCAGGGCCCGCCTCGTGTTGCCCTTCACGATGCCGTTGATCATGACCATCACGCCGATCTGCTCGGCCATGGTGACGAGCTGGCTGAGCGCCTCCTCCCAGGTCTTGAGGGACGCGCGCTCCTCGCTGTCGAGACTGAGGGCCTTCCTGATTTGCCCCGCCACCGTCTCCGGGTCGCTGTCCGTGGTCGCGGACCGGACGAAGCCGAGAGGTTCGTACCCCTCCCGGACCAGGTGGTCGTTGTACCAGCCCTGGCACCTCAGGCATTGGTAGATCGTGTCCAGCAGCTCCGGGCTCGGGCTCCTGAGCTTCTGTGAGCCGACGGTCCTGAGGTCCGGAAGGAGATGATCCTCGTTGGGAGGCTCGGACAGCAGCAGACTGCCATAGGCCACTCGGACCACTTTCGCGACCTTGTCCAGCTGGCGCACGGTCGGCAGCGCCTCGCCTGCCTCCCACAGGGGGTATCTCTTTGAGACCTTTCTAGACAGGGTCTCGACGTCCATTCCCGCGCGCTCGCGCGCCCAACGCAGCACCTTGGGGCTGATCTGGAGCCGCTCTTGCTCAGCCATGGGAGGCATGCTACACCATTAAACCCCCGAAAGGCAGCGAAAAACGGCACCGGCGTGTGGTTCGTTTTTCATTCAACCGTCACCGACTTCGCCAGATTCCTCGGCTTGTCTATGTCCGTGCCGAGCTCCCTGGCCGTGTGGTAGGCCAGCATCTGCATCGGAACCGTGCAGGCCAGTGGGGCGACAAAGCCGCCGCCGGGGTCTGGCAGCCGGAAGATTTTCGCGCCCTTCATCTCGAACCTCTCGCCCGCGACGACGTACAGCCTCCCGCCCCTCGTCGCGACCTCGCAAATGTTCGCGGAGACCTTCGGCAGCAGCTCGCCGTCGGGAGCAAGCGCGATCACCGGCATCTCGTGGTCCACGAGCGCCAGCGGCCCGTGCTTGAGCTCGCCGGCCGGGTAGCCCTCGGCGTGGATGTAGGAGATCTCCTTGAGCTTCAGCGCGCCTTCGAGTGCTACTGGGAAGCACTGGCCGCGGCCGAGGAACAGCGCGTGGCGGCAGTCCGAGACCTCCCGCGCCCACTGCCGCATCTCGCCTTCGCAGCGAAGAGCGCTGCGCAGGGTGAAGGGAAGCATCCGCAGCTCGCCGAGGATCCGGTCCTCCTCGCCCTCCCCGAGCGTCCCCCGCGCCTTGGCGATGCAGCCGGCCAGGACAAGCAGCGCCGCGGACTGCGCGACGAAGGTCTTCGTCGAGGCCACGCCGACCTCGGGGCCGGCGCGGGTGACGAAGGACATCCCGCACTCGCGGGCGAGCGAGGAGAGCCTGACGTTGCAGACAGCGAGCCTGCCGACCGGCGGCTCGCTCAGGCCCTCGGGCATTTCGCCCCTGCCTATCCCGTCGAGGGTCCTGACCGCGGCGAGCGTGTCGGCGGTCTCGCCGGACTGGGAAACCGCGACCACCAGCGAGCCGTCGGCGTCCCGCGAGGCCCGGTCGCGGAAGTCGCTCGAGATGTGTGCGGCGCCGGGGATCCGGGCGATCTCCTCGACCCACCTCGCGCCGAGCATCGTCGCGTGGTGGCTAGTCCCGCAGGCAAGCAGGACGACGCCGCGCGCCTTCCTGAAAGCCTCCACCGCGCCGTCGCCGAACAGCCCCGGGTCCAGCCCGCGCTCGAGGACCTCGGCAAGCGTCGAGGCGAGCGCCTCCGGCTGCTCGAAGATCTCCTTCTGCATGAAGTGCCTGAACTCGCCGAGCTCGACCGCAACCGCCCCCTCGTCCTCGGGGCGGTGCACCGCGCGCCGCGCGGGGCTGCCGGCGGCGTCGACAACCTTGATCCCGTCGGCGCCCACCTCGGCCAGGTCGCCGTCCTCGAGCCAGGTCAGGCCGTCGCACCTGCCCTGGATCGCCGGCGCGTCCGAGGCGATGAACGACCCCGCCTCACCCGACCCGGCAAGCAGCGGGCTGCCGTGCCGCGCGCAGGCGATCCTGCCGGGATCCCTGTCGCTCATTGCCGCGACCGCGAACGAGCCCTCGAGGACGCGCATGGCCTTGGCCATCGCCTCGAGCAGCGACGCTCCCCCTTCCATGTGCAGGTGCAGGAGGTGCGCGATGACCTCGGTGTCGGTTTCGCTGTCAAACTCGCAGCCCTGCAGGTCGAGCTCCGCGCGCAGCTTTGCGTGGTTCTCGACGATGCCGTTATGCACCACCATCACCCGACCCCTTCCGCCGGCGAGCGGGTGGGCGTTGCGCTCGCTAGGCGCGCCGTGAGTCGCCCACCTGGTGTGGCCGATCCCTGAGCTTCCCTCAAGGCCCGCGGCCTGTTCCTCGAGGTCCGCGACGCGGCCCTCGACGCGGACCCTGTTGAGCCGCCGGCCGTCAAACAGCGCGACTCCTGCCGAGTCGTAGCCGCGGTACTCAAGCGCATGCAGGCCGGCGAGCAGGGGCCCTGCAGCGCTGCCACCGTCCCGCAGGACTGCTCCGACTATCCCGCACATTTCCGGCGGGGCGCCTCGCGCCGGACCCGGCGGGCGGCCGTCAGGCCGCCTTGCGCCGCCTGCCCCGCGCCTGGCGGCCGAGCATCTGGGCCAGGTGTTGGCCGGTCAGGCTGTCGCCGTTGGCCGCGACGTCCTCGGGGCTGCCGGTCGCGACGATCCTGCCGCCGTCGGTCCCGCCGCCCGGGCCGAGGTCGATGATCCAGTCCGCGGTCTTGATCACGTCGAGGTTGTGCTCGACGACCACCACCGTGTTGCCGCCGTCGCGCAGGCGTGTGAGCACGTCGAGCAGGATCGATATGTCGTGGAAGTGCAGGCCCGTGGTCGGCTCGTCGAGCAGGTAGATCGTGTGCCCGGTTGCGACCTTGGAGAGCTCGAGCGCTAGCTTGACCCGCTGCGCCTCGCCGCCGGAGAGCGTCGGCGCGCTCTGGCCTAGCTTGATGTAGCCGAGCCCGACCGCGGCGAGCGTGTCGAGCTTGCGCCGCGGCAGCGGGTGGTTCTTGAAGAACTCCTGCGCCTCGTCGACGGTCATCTCGAGGACGTCGTGGATCGACTTGCCGCGGTAGCGCACCTCGAGTGTCTGCTCGCGGTAGCGCATCCCGCGGCACTCCTCGCACGTGACGTAGACGTCGGCGAGGAAGTGCATCTCGACCCGCCGCACGCCGTCGCCCTCACAGGCCTCGCAGCGGCCGCCGGCGACGTTGAACGAGAAGTGGCCCGGCTTGTAGCCGCGCTCGCGCGAAAGCGGCAGGTCGGCGAACAGCGTCCGCAGCGGGGTGAACAGCCCGGTGTAGGTCGCCGGGTTCGAGCGCGGTGTGCGCCCGATCGGGCTCTGGTCGATGTCGATGACCTTGTCGACGAGGTCTGTGCCCGAGACCCCGCCGTGGAGCAGCGGCTCAGGGCCGCTGTCGTGGAAGTGGCGCATCAGCGCCCGCTGCAGGGTGTCGGACACAAGGGTCGACTTGCCCGACCCCGACACGCCGGTCACGCAGGTGAAAAGCCCGAGCGGCACCTCGGCCGTTATCCCCCGCAGGTTGTTGCCGCGCGCCTTCTTTACCTTGATGGACTCGCGGGGGCTCGGCCGGACCCTCTCGGCGGGCACCTCTATCCTCCTCCTGCCCGCGAGGTATTGCCCGGTCATCGACTCGCGGACCGGCTCGATCTCGTCCGCCCTTCCCGTCGCGACGATCTCGCCGCCCATCCTCCCCGCGCCCGGGCCGATGTCGATCACGTGGTCGGCGCGGCGGATCGCCTCCTCGTCGTGCTCGACGACGAGCACCGTGTTGCCGAGGTCGCGGAGCCGCTCGAGCGAGTTGAGCAGGCGGTTGTTGTCGGCGGCGTGCAGGCCGATCGACGGCTCGTCGAGCACGTAGGTCACCCCGGTGAGCCCCGAGCCGACCTGGCTCGCGAGCCGGATGCGCTGGTTCTCGCCGCCCGAGAGCGTCGTGGCCGAGCGCCCGAGGCTCAGGTAGCCGAGTCCGACCTCGACGAGGAAGTTGAGGCGGTCTGTCACCTCGCGCAGGATCATCGAAGCGATCCGCGCCGAGGCCTCGTCGAGCTCGAGCGATCCCGCGAACGCGAGCGCCTCGTGGAGCGAAAGCCCGGCGAGGTCCGGCAGCGACCTGCCGCCGACGAGCACCGCGCGGGCCTCGGCGCGCAGCCGCGCGCCGCCGCAGGAAGCGCACGGCCGGGTCGTCATGTACTTGCCGTACCAGTCGCGCATCATCTGCGAGTCGGTCTCGAGCCAGCGCCGCTTGATCCACGGCATGATCCCCTCGAAGTGCTTCCGCCCCCTCGGGTTGCGCCAGCCGTGGAGGACCGCGTCGCGCGCCTTCTTCGGCAGGCTGCGGTACGGCTCTGTGGTCGAGAAGCCGAGCTTCTTCGACAGCCAGGTCAGGCGCCGGAAGTAGAAGTGGTGCTCGCGGCTCCAGCCCGGGATCGCCCCGCCGGCGAGCGACAGCCCGCGGTCCTGGACGAGCAGGTCCTCGTCGAAGGCGTTCTCCTCGCCGAGGCCGTTGCACTCAGGGCACGCCCCGGCCGCGGCGTTGAAGGAGAACAGCTTCGGCTCGATCTCCGGCGGCGCGTAGGCGCACACCGGGCACGCCTGCTTCGACGACAGCTGCTGGAGGTCGCCCGTGTCGGCGTCGAGCACCCTGAGCCTTCCTTCGCCCTCCTCGATCGCGGTCTCAACCGACTCGAGCAGCCGCTGGCGCTCGGCCTTGCGCGGCCGGAGCCTGTCGACCACGACCTCGATGGTGTGCCGCGATCGCGGCGCGAGCGCCGGGACGTCCTCGACGTCATATATCTCGCCGTCGACCCGGACCCGGACGAAGCCGCGCTTGGCAAGCCCCGCGATGGCGTCGCCGTGCTCGCCCTTGCGGTCGTCGACCACCGGCGCGAGCAGGACGACCCTCCTGCCGTCGCCGCCCGCGAGCAGGCCGTCGGCGATCTGCTCGGGCGAGCGCCCGCGCAGCGGCTCGCCGTGCTCGGGGCAGTGCGGGACCCCGACCCGGGCATACAGCAGCCGCAGGTAGTCGTGTATCTCTGTCACCGTCCCGACGGTCGAGCGAGGGTTGTGCGAGACGGTCTTCTGCTCGATCGAGATCGCCGGCGACAGGCCGCTGATCGACTCGACGTCGGGCTTTTCCATCATCCCGAGGAACTGCCTGGCGTACGACGACAGCGACTCGACGTAGCGGCGCTGGCCCTCGGCGTAGATCGTGTCGAAGGCGAGCGAGGACTT
>CAZDYI010000143.1:0-17378 GCA_964509765.1 uncultured Gammaproteobacteria bacterium | reverse complement strand
GCGCGCGACGAACACCAGCACGAGCAGCGCCGGCATGACCCAGGGCAGGTCCTCCTTGCGCACCCAGAAGTCGGGCTGGTCCGCGTCGAGCAGCATGTACATCAGCCACGGGACCGCGGTCTCGCAGGCGCCGAACAGGATCACGCAGACCACCCCGGCGGCGAATATTCCGGCGTGGTCGAACAGGTAGCCGAGGACGCGCCGGAGGCGCCCCAGGTCGTTCATCTCCTTCACGGGGTGTGCGATGGCGGGAAGCCGGCTGTGCCGGTTACAACAGAGTTCGGAATTTCGGCCGGATTGTGCATGTGATTCTAATTTCCCCAGTTACAATTTCCTTGACTGCTCCCGGAGGCTTCCGGGCTCGCGGAGAGTTGGCAGAGCGGTCGAATGCGACGGTCTTGAAAACCGTTGGGGGCGAAAGTCCCTCGGGGGTTCGAATCCCTCACTCTCCGCCACTTATGCGGCTTCGGGTCCTGCATCGGGACGGATGCAGAAGCATCGGCTGTTTCCGCCCTTTATTCGACCGGCTCTGCAAGAGCCGCGCGGTCGTCTGCAAAAAAAGGCCCCGGCAACACTCCGGATCGAGCGATCCGAGGAGGATAATCCCGCGAGGGACATGGGCTCCGGCCTGGCCCGTGTTGCCGGGGTTGCTTGCAGTATAGCACCGTCGAGGACTGCGGACGTTTGCTCCTGCGCTCAGTTGCTGCGCTGGAATCATTGCTTGTCTTCCCCCTTCTCTGCCGGCTTGCCCTCGTCGTCGCCGCCGAAGCCGAGCGTGTCTGAAAGTATCTCGGTCATCCGCTTGTCGCCGGCGCGCCACAGCGACTCCGACTGGACGACCATCCTCCTGCCGTCCTCGTCGGTCGTCTCGCGGTAGATGACGTCGTCCTTGTCGAAGTGCCCTTCGCCGGCCTCAGGCATCTCGTCCCCCTCCACCCTTTGCCGCTCCGCCTCGATCCGCTCGCGGCCCTCGGCTAGCTCCGCGGGCTCTCCCGGCGCCTGCCTCGAGATGGCCTCGACGCGCCGCCTGTTCTCGGCGCCCTCCCTGATCCGGTCCTCCGGCGCTCGGGCGGCGGACGGCATGGGCGCGATCTCCTCGCCCAGCAATCTGGTCGCGACGGCGTCGATGTCGAGCCTCACCCCCGAAGCTTCCTGCGCCTCGGCCCAGGCCTGGTCGAAGGGCTTGCCCTCGACGATGTGCAGCCTGTGCATCTCGGCGAGCAGCGCGGCGTTGTGCGGGTCGCGCGCGAGCTCCCGCACCACGGCCTGCCCCGACCCCTGCGCCTGCTCGCTCGCAAGCGCCATCCTGCTCGCTCGCCGCTCGGCCTGCTCGTAGCTTTGCATGTCGCTCGTGGCCTCGCTCATCGCCGCTCGATGCGTGTCGCTGGTTATCCGCGACTGCGAGGCGCTCGCCGACACCCTCTCAGATCCCTGCAGCGCGGTGCCGACCTCCTCGATCGCGGACCTCGTGCTCTCGTCGAGCTGGTTGTAGCTCTCGCGCATGTCCTCGGACACCCCCGCCTTTTGGTACTGCGAAGAGTCGATGTCCGCTCCGAACGAAGTGACGAACCCGACGAAGCTCGTGTTGAGCCCGGCGCCGACCCCCGTCCTCCAGACGTGCTCGGTCCCGGCGCTCTGGCCGGCGCTGCGCGCCTTGCCCTCGGACTGCCGCATGACCTCGCCCGTGCCCTGCAGCGCCCGAAACGAGGTCGTGTCCGACACTCCCTGCTCGCGCAGGGTCGCAAGGGTCTCCACGCCCTGGGTGCCGAAGGCGCTCTCGTAAGCGTTCTCGACCGAGCGCGAGAACCTGGTGCTCGCCTGCTGCTGCTCCATGCGCGACTCCTCGGACGTGCGCCGCAGCGCCTCGGTCACCGTACGGCTCTGCGTCGCGGACAGGTAGCCCGGCTCGTTTGACGGCATCGACATGGTCGACAGCTGCTCGTAGCGGGTGACCGTCCCGCCCCACGGGTCGCCGACGGTCGCGACATGCGGGCCGACCGCGGTGCGCGGCGCGAGCTGGACCTGGTCCATGGTCCAGTTGTTCGTCGCGACCGACCCGGCGACCGACCCCGCGGCCTGCTCGCCGGGCTGCATCAGGCGGGCAGCGAGCATCGAGCCGCTGAACTCGCCCGCGCGCACGAGCGCCCAGGCGACGACAGGGACCATCACGAGCATGTACCGCGACATCGCAAGCTGGGTGTCGAGCTCGGCCAGCGCGCCCTCGATCCCGGCTGCGGTGAACGTTCCGTTCGACAGGATCACGTGCTCGTTCATCGCCGCGACCTGGACGAACTGGCCGATGCCGTTGAACACCGCCATCACCGGCGGCCACAGCTGAAGCCACAGCAGCAGCGCGAGCCCGTTCGCCAGGTAGCGCGCGAACTGGTCGAAGAACAGCAGGCCCATCACGAGCATCACTGGCAGCAGGACCGTCACGGCCGCCTCCAGGAGCCCGCGCAGCGCCGGCAGCGCGACCGCGGCCAGCTCGCCGGCGATCACGTAGGTCGCGTTGCGCTGCCGCTCGGCGGTGAACCGGCCGAGCGCGACAGCCTGCGGGTCCTGCGCCGACAGGGTGTGGACGCCCTCGCGCAGCAGCCCGATCGCGACGAGCTGGCTGAACTGGTCCGCAACCGACCCGGTGAAGCCGAACTCCGCCATGGCGTGCGCGAACACCCCGTCGCCGCAGGTCGCCGACGGGCCCGTAAGCGGGTCGCGGGCGTCGCGCATGGCCCACGCGAGCTCGGCGTTGTCCATGGCAAGCGCTATCCCGCGCAGGGAGTTGCACGCGGAGAACTTGCGCGCAACTCCCTCTGCTCGGATCCGCTCCTCGAGCCCCGGCACCGCGATGCCGCCGAGGCTGGTGTTTCCCGCCCATGCGTCCGTGCAGGAAACGAGGACCAGTCCCTCGCCCTCGACGTGGACGCTCGTGAGCCCGCCGGCCGTCCGCGCGAGCTCCTGCATCGCCGAGCCCCCGCGCAGGTCCTCGAGCGACACCCGCTCGGCGAGCACGTCGAAGTAGGTGCAGTTCTCGAGGAAGTAGCGGAAGTCGCCCGACAGCGTCGGGTCGCTGACCTCCGCGTCGAGCGCCATCGCCCGCAGCGCCCGGGCGCCGAGCCAAAGCCCGGCCGAGCTCAGGCGGTCCTCGGCGTCGACCCTTCCCGTCGCGGTCTCGATCACGCGCGTGAGCGACGAGCCGATGAGCGACGCGACCGCGGCGGGC
This sequence comes from uncultured Gammaproteobacteria bacterium, assembly GCA_964509765.1. Lineage (GTDB taxonomy): Bacteria > Pseudomonadota > Gammaproteobacteria > Tethybacterales > Tethybacteraceae > CAZDYI01. The sequence continues at coordinate 14,158 of CAZDYI010000143.1, read as the reverse complement.
ATCGCCACCCCGACCGGCACCCCGTTTACCACGACGGGCCCTGTCACCGCCCTCGAGCCGGGCAGCAGCAGGTCCTGGCCGTCGAAGCTGTCGGTGACGGTCACCCTGCTCGGAACGAGCAGCACCCCGCCGATGAGCAGCATGACGATCATGATCCGCACCGGCGCGAGTATCGATACGTGGGAAAGGTTGAAGGCCGCGCCGGCGGCGACGATCAGTATGCCAAGCAGCGCGGCGACCTGCAGCGAGCTCGCGAGCTCGCCGGAGGCGGCGATGATCGCAAGCGCCCGGAAGGCCTGGACGATGATCTCGCCCGAGCCCCAGGCCTGGTAGGTGAAGTCCAACTCAGTTGCCGGAAAGCGGCGCGAGCGTCTCGCCGCTCATCCGCTGCCGGAGCGTGCGCATGCTGTCGCCGATCTGGATCACCTCTCCGACGCGCTGCAGCGACGAGTGAGTCTCGAAGGCGAGCTCCGAGCGGATCTCGCGCGAGTCCTCGACCATCGAGCGGAGCAGGTCGGCCTCGTTGACGCTGCGCGACTTCCAGGCCGCGGCCGAGTTCGCCGCCTCGCGCAGGCTCTCGCTCAAAAAGCGGTGCGCGACCGAGAACGCAACCGCCTCGGCCGCGATGTCGATCAGCCCGACCGCGCCCGCGGCGTCGGCCTGGGCTAGCGCGAGCACCGGCACCGGCGCGCTCGCGATCAGCCCGACCTCCTCGTCGCTGAGCCGCATCCCGTCGCGCAGGTTGTCGCGGATGTCGCCGAGGCGGTCCCGGGTGAGCTCAAGGAAGGAAGTGTCGAGCGTCACCTCTGTCGGGACCACCGTCAGGCACTCTGCGGGGTCGCCGCACTTGAGCAGCGTGACCTCCCGCTCGTTGAACTCGGACACCCTCGTGACCGTCGGCGGGAAGTACTGCAGCGCGAGCGACACCGTCGTGACCACGTGCGTGCCGAGCATCGACTGGAGGAACTCGCGCTCCTCGACGTCCAGGCTTGAGGCGGTGTCGGCAAGCACCTGCCACGTCAGGTTGCCGCCGACGAACTCGACGGGCTTGTTCTGCTCCTCGCTGCCGCCGGCGGCCGAGACCCTCGAGCGCTCGAAGTCGGCAGGGTTGGAGCACATCGCCCGGGCCTCGTGGGCGTCCGAGGCGAGGCTGGAGAACCAGCTGTTGGCCTGGCACGCCGACTGGGCCGACTGCGCGGCGTTGCCCATGAAGCCGCCGACGATGCTCTTGGCGGCCTCGCAGGAGTCGATGTTGAACCGGTTGAGCTGCCCGACGGTGCGCTGGAGGTCCTCTATGGCCTGGCACAGGTTCGCCGACGTCGAGCACAGCGCGGTCTTGAACGCGAGCCCGACGCTGTTGGCCGCGATGTTGTTTAGCATCTGCACGAACTGGTCGCGGTTGATGAACGAGAACGACCCCGCGTACAGGTCGATGCCGCCGCAGCCGGCGCGCAGGCTCGGCGCGGTCGCGCTGAACAGGTTGTAGGTCTGGCGCGGCGCACGGTAGGTGATGCCGCCGCCGGAGAAGACGTGGCGCGACTGCGCGGCGACGTACGCAGGCCCGTCCACCGCGCCGTAGGCGCCGATGCCGTTGAACATGCTCCGCATCTGCCCGGACAGGTCGGCCCATGCCGGGAACGCGGCGAGCGCGGCGAGCGCGACCAGGAAGCTCCTCATCAGAACCGCTCGCCGACCGGCACGCCGGTCATCACCGCGATGCGCTCCTCGAGCTCGCCTTCCGACAGCGGCCCGTACGCGACCGGGAACGCGGCCTCGTCGCCCGGGGTCAGCCGCGCGAGCACCAGCGCCGGGAAGCTGTCGATGCCGAGCGCCGCGGCGAAGCCGTTGTCGGGCCAGGCCTCCGGGAAGGCCGCGTGCGCGGCGCCGCCCGTCGCCACCGCCTGGACGGTGAAGCCGCTGCCCGCCGCGAAGCGCCGCAGCACCTGCCCCATCTGCGCGCAGTGGAGGCAGTCCTCGCCGAACAGGAAGAACAGGCCGTGCTCCTTGGCCGCCTCGGCGACAAGCCCGCCGTGGTCCGAGCGGCGCCTGGACTCCCATGTGTGGAGGGCCGCGGCGTTGGTCGGCCGGTGGGTGAACTGGTAGTCGAGGTCGGGCGTGACCCAGACCACCCTCTGCCAGACGTCGGCGAACCTCGCCGAGCGGTCCATCACCTCGCGCTGCACCCGCAGGTAGGTCTCGACGTTGGCGGGCGTCGGATCCATGATCGCGACGATGCGCGTCTCCTCGAGCCTGCGCTGCAGGGCTGCGTGCGCGGCAAGCTCGGGCCTCTGGCCCTCAGTCTCCACCGGACCCTCCGGCTCCGGCTCCTCTTCTGAGGCGGCCTCCTCGGGCGGGGGCTCCTCGTACCAGTACCAGCCGGCGTCGCTCGCGTCCCAGTAGCCCGCCGGCGCCGCAAGCGGGACGGCCGCGAGCGCGATCGCCGCAAGAAGCCTTGTCACCTGCTCGGGTCGGGCGGGACGCCGCCCTCGCACATGTCGAGGTTGGCCTCGGCCAGCTCCACGAGCTCGCCGTCCGGGCCGTCCGCGAGGATGGTCAGGACGAGCCGCCCGCATCCGGGCTCGTCGAGCTCCTCGGCAAGCCGCGCCCTGCCGACCACTGTCCTGCCCTCGGTTACGCCGACGACGCTCTCGGCGAAGTGCCCCGTAAGCCTGCGCTCGACGGGCTCGCCCCCTCTTGCGAGGGCCTGCTCGAGCAGCTCGAGCATGTCTCCGAGCGCGAGGGCGGGCACCCCGAACAGGACTACCGCCCTGATGGCGAACTCCCTGATCACTCCACGGTCACCTGCGGCGTTCCGTCCGCCGCGGACCGGGCCGCGGCCTCAGCGCTCTCGCGGCGGTAGCGGTCAACGAGCGCGGGATCGACGCTCGGGCTCAACTCGCTGACGTACGAGGAGATGTCGATCTTCCCGAAGTCGAGCCTGCGGAACTCGGCGGAGGTGAACCCGTCGCACCTGGCCGGCGCGCCGATCTGTGCCAGGCCCTGGCGGGCGACGAGCCGCGCCAGGCGCGAGTTGTAGCAGCAGTAGGTGCGCGTCCTCTCCTTGCAGCTGAACAGGCGCTTCTTGCTGCACCACTCCGCGGTAGCGTCGCACAGCCCGGCGCCGATCCTCATCGACAGGATCTGCTCGTCCTGGTGGCACCTGAGCATGTTCGAGATCACCGACAGCGCCACTGCGACCGCGAACGACGTCGGGTCGAAGCCGAACGACAGCGCCCCCTCGGTGACGGCCACCTCGAGGCCGTAGAACGACAGCGACGGCGAGAACGCCTGCGCCACGCCGCCGACCGACAGGCTGCCGAGGCCCGCCTTGAGGGTCTCGGCCGAGAACAGCACGTCGTGCGTGTGCTCGCTGCCGGAGGCGAGGACGCCGCGCAGGGCGTGGGTCACGCCGAGCTCGGCGAGCGCCTGCATGTTCGTCGTCTGCCTGCCCTGGGCGCTCGGCCGGCAGCATGCGCCGAGTCCCCACGCGACCTTCGATCGGCAGTTCGAGGTCTCGCCGCGGAACACCCGGAGCTCCCCGCCGGTTCCCCGCGTCACGTAGGTGCCCGCCTGCCTTGCGGCCTCGAGGCTCGCAAGCGCGATGCCGATCTCGGCGGCATGCGAGACGGGCTCCGCCGCGGTCCCGCAGATCCCCGTCGAGCAGTCGACCGCCGGCCCGCACCGCATCACGGTCCTGACCTTCGTTCCGGCCTCGCATCCCGGCTCGCCTACTGCGCAGGGTCCCGCCCCCGGGACAGCCTCCCGGGCGACCGCGCACCTACCCGGCTCCATCGCGGGGTCGACGAGGTACTGCGCCGATTCCGCCACCGCCATCTCGGCCGCTCCGCGGTTCCTTCCGGGAACGTCAGTGAGGCCGGCCCTGACCCCGGCGCACGTCGCCCCGCCCGTGCATGTTGCGACGCCCGCACCGAGCAGCTCGGCGTCCGGAAGCGACAGGCCGCTCAGCGCGCTCGTGTCTCCGGCGATCCCGTAGAGCATCTGCCGGATCTCCCACTCCCTGACCGGGGTCTGGGCCCAGGCGAACTGCGCCGCAAGGCAGAGAGCGGCGGCGGCGAGGGCCCTCACCTGACCACCTCGACGAGGTCGGCCATCCGCAGGAGCTCGCCCGAGGCGGAGCCGCCCGCCGACGCGAGCCTGCGCAGCGCGTACCCGAGCGAAACGTCGCCGCTGACGGTCCTGATCTCGCCGCCGGCGGCGGCGAAGTACAGCGGCACTCCGGTCACCCCCATCTCCCGGAACGGGCGGGGGTCGATCAGCCAGGTCGCCCTGCCGCCGGGGTCGACCCCGGCGACGGCCTCCACGGTGCCCTCCATCGTGTCGCCGACGAGGCCGCGCAGCATGAGCGGGATCCCGGCGGCCGCCGCGTCCGCGGCAAGCCTCCGGAGGCTCTCCGCCGGCACGGAGAACGAGACCAGCACCCCGACGGGCGGGCCCGAGTCGGGCATGCGGGCCTCGGCCTCCGCCCTCTCGTACTCGCGCACGATCTCGGCGAGGTCGAGCCCGGCCGGCTCCCGCCCCTCCTGCGCCTGAGCCCCGGACACAAGCATGGCGAGGACGGCGGTGCTAAAAATCATAGCCCACACAGCAGTTCCTCTTCCGAAAGAGCAGGTAGGAGAAGTCCTCCCCTGTCACCGGCCACTCGCTCCCGCTCGCCCACAGCTCAGGAGGCGACCCGAAGGCCTCGCAGCACCTTTCCCTCCGCTTGCCCTGGGCCCTCGGCAGGATCATCGACATCTTGTAGGCGTCCTTCTGAAACACCGGCGAGGTCCACCCGGCGTTGCACAGGGCCGCGTACCCGTGTGTGTAGTGCGAGGCGCCGCTGCGGTGCATGCGCATCGCCAGCCGCATCGCGAGCAGCGACGAGCTGTGCCGGCCCGAGACGTGCGCGGCGACGTTGCCGTTGGCGGGGTAGAGGGGGCCGTTGCAGCCTGCGCACCACCACAGCTCCTTGCGCGGAAACCGCCGCGTCGCCTCGAAGCAGTCGCCGACGCACGCCGCGACCGCAGGCAGGTTCGCCGTCAGGAGCATCTCCGGCTCGAGGATCGCAGCGAGCTCGTCGTCCTCCCAGGTCGGGTCGAGCTCCGAGACGTACGCAAGGTCGAGCCCGGTGCGCTCGAGGCACTCGAAGTCAAGCAGGACCCCGAGCCAGTGCAGCAGCGGGTTCGTGTACCAGTGCGCGTGGTAGAAGGCGTACGACGTCGTGCCCTCAGCCGCGGTGCCGGTGCGCGCCCCGGGCGCCCTCGCCCCTGCCGCTGAGCCGAGCTGCAGGCCGCCGAGTGTGGTCAGGCAGTAGGGCGTCCGAGTCACCTCGACGACGCGAGCAGGCTCCCAGAAGGCCACGGGCAGCCCGGTGCGGCGGGGAAAGCCGCAGGAGCAGCCGAGGATGTTGACCAGGTGCCGGTCGGCCTGCTCCCTGCCGTAGAGGATCACGCCCGCGACCCGCAGCGGGAACATGCAGCTCCAGCAGATGCCGCCGATGAAGTCGGGCACGCGGCCCTCGCATGCGGCCAAGGAAGGCCTGGGCCACGCCAGAAACAGCAGGGCGAGGGCGAGGACTGTCCTCATCCGCCCCTGCCCTCCGGCGCGCGGGTGTCGATGCGCAGCGCCAGGCCGTCCTGGGTGACGACTGCCGGGACCTCCCGGATTCCCAGGCGCGAGGTCAGGGCGCCGTGCTGGTCGAAGTACGCCCGCATTCCGCTATGCCTTGCGAACGCGTCCGGCGAGCCCGCGACCAGCACCGCCCGGGTAGGGCCGCCTCTCTCGGCAAGGCCCACCGCGACTGCCACCTGCCAGGGGTCCCTGGCGTCGAAGAAGACAAGCGCGCCGTCCAGGGACACGCTCTCGAGCGGGTTGACCCTGGTGCCTGCCGGGTGCACCGCGTTGCCCGCGAGGTCCGTGACCGGGCGGTCGATGACCACGCTCGGGTCGAAGAGCCTGGTCGAGGGCCGCTCCGCGCGGACGATCCCCGCGACCGGCGGCGGCTCGCTAACGTAGGCCGCGGCCCTCTTTTTCGCCGCGGCGACCTCCCTTTCGACGGTGCCGTCGGCGACCTTCTCGCGCACGGCGACCTCGATCGCCCCGAGCAGGTCGCGCTCCGCGACCGGGAACAGCGGGCCCAGCGCCTCCCTCTGCGAGGCCGCGATCGCAGCGGCGAGGCAGGCCGCCGACAGCGCGGCGGCGGCCACGGAGGCGGTCCTAGGCCGCACGCTCCCGAAGCACCGCGTCGATGCTCTCCTCGAGCCCCAGCCCGGCCTTGCGGTGCCTGTCGACCGCGGCCCGGTCGCGGGCGTTGGTCGAGAACAAAAGCTCGGTGTGGGGGTCGACGGTGAGGCGCCCGACCCCGCTCGCGACGCCCTGGCAGCGGACGAACACCTCCGAGTGGCTGCCCGGCACGGTCCGCAGCGTGCGGACCATCTCGCGCTCCGCAGGCGAGATCGCCAGGTGGCCCTGCTCGACGACCTGGCGGAGCTCCTCGTCCTTCTGCGAAAGGAGCAGCAGCCAGTCCGAGTTGCCGATCGCGTTGCGGCCGGCCGAGGTCGAATAGAAGTCCGAGACGCTCTGCGTCGCGGTCAGGTAGGCTCCGTTGTACTTGCGCGCCCGCCTGTAGCCGTGCTCGATGAACTCTGCTACTCCCTCGCCGCGGAGCATCTCCCATGCCTCGTCGATCAGCACCAGCTTGCGCCTGTTGTGGCTCGAGTACATCTCCTGCGACACGAAGAACAGCATCTGCAGCATCACGACCGACTGCAGGTCGGGGTTGCCCTTGAGCTCCTCGAGCTCGATCACGACGAGGTCGGAGCCGAAGTCGACCGTCGCCGGGCCGTCGAACCAGCGCCCGTGCGCGCCCTTGCGGCAAAACGGCGCCATCATCACCGCCATGTCGCGCACCCGCGGGTCCGAGCCGCCGGCCTCGGCAAGCCGCCCCTGCAGGTCGGTCGGGGTCGCGCCCGAGCCGTGGCGCTGCCAGGCCTCCTGGATCGCAGCCTCGAGCTGGGCGTTCTGGTAGTCGCCGAGGCCGACCCGCGGCGCGATCATCTGGGCGAACAGCGGCTTGAGCAGCCGCATGTCCTCGTCGATGTCGACCACCGCCGAGAACGGGTTTAGGCTCAGCCTCGTCTCGGCCGAGAAGCGCAGGAACTGGCCTCCGAGGACCTCGCAGGCCTTGAGGTACGAGCAGCCGATGTCGAAGATCCAGACCTTGGCGCCGACCCCGAGCGAGCTGACCGCGATCTCGTTCAGCAGCACCGACTTGCCCGATCCCGAGATCCCGGCGACCACGGCGTTGTAGTTGCCCGGCGAGTCGAACAGGTCGATGCCCATCAGCTGGCCGCGGCGGCCGACCATCAGCATCGACGGGCTCCGCGTGCCCTTCCACTCGCCGACGACCGGCATGCCGTGGGCGGCGTTGTGGGTGGTCTTGAGCGACATCAGGCCGAGCGAGCGCAGGTCGCGGCCGAGCGCGGGCGTGAGCCCCATCGGCAGCGTCGCGAGCACCCCCTGCTGCTGCAGGAACTCGCAGCGCGCCAGGGTGAAGCCGCGCGAGCGCCAGACCGAGCGCGCCCGCGCCTGCGCCGGCTCGATCTCCCCGGGCGCCGCCCGGACCAGGACGTGGTGGGACATCAGCGCCATGCCGGCCCCGGCGTCGATCGCGTCCGAGCAGGACTGCCAGTCGTCGAGCTGCCTCCTGTAGAAGCCCGGCATCAGCCGCGCCATCGCCGACTTCGCGTTGCTCGCCGCCCGCGCCGAGCGCACCGAGACGAGCATCCGCGCCGCCTCCTGGTCGAGCATCATCATGCACATCGTGACCATGAACGGGCCCGAGTAGCGCAGGTTGGGCCGCAGCGGGTCTCCGAGCAGGCCGACCATCCCGGCGAGGCGCATCGACGCCGGGTACGAGCTCGCCGCCATCGCGACGAGCGCGTGGTCGCTGCCGTCGCCGCGCACCGCGACCGATCCGCTCTCGAACATGATCGAGGTGTCCTGCAGCAGGCACTGCGCCGAGATCGGGGCCTGCGGGTCGTAGCCGAAGTCGCGCCTTGCCGTGTTGCGCGGGTTGAGCATCCCGCCTGCGAGCCGGACGAGGTCCGCCGGGTCGAGCGCCCGGGTCGGGATCGAGCAGCCCGACAGGATCGACTCGATCGACTGGCGCAGGGCGGAGGCCTCCTGCTCCGACGCCGATGAGCCGAGCGCTCCGGGCATGGTCACGGCGATGAACAGCCGGAAGTCGCACGGCGTGAGGTCGGCGCCGAGACGCTCCATGTGCTCGAACCGCCGCCGGGCGAGTCGCCGGTGCAGGTCCTCGACCCGGCCCTTGCCCTCGCCCGGCCGCGTGCGGCAGTAGCGGGCGAGGTGGCCGCGGACCTCCGGGTCGGAGTAGATCGACACCTGCAGGCAGGCGCCCTCCTCGAGCAGGTTCGGCAGCTCCTGGAAGGCGGCCTCCATCTGCTCGGACACCCCGACCTGCGGCAGGCCCTCGAGCAAGAAGCCGAGACAGGTCCCCTTGGGCCCGTCCGCCAGCTCGAACAGGCGGCTGCCGGGGTCGTACACCCTGTAGGGCAGGACCTTGGAGAAGCGCGGAAGGTGCGACGCGCCCCAAAGGTCGCCGTAGTCGCTCCCGGAATCAGGGCCGCTGTTGTGGCCGGACAAAAGGCCTATCACCTCTTTCCCCCCTCCGCGGCCGGGACAGTCCCGGCGCCGAGCGACCACGCCGGCTCCTCGAGGACGATGTGGATGTGCTGCTGGTCGTGGAGGTCGCCGTCGGCGTCCCTCCACGGCGCGATCCACACCCGCAGCAGGCGGGGCGGGTCCAGGCGCGGCTCGCTCGGGGCCGCCGTGCGGCGGACCACGACCGGCTCCGCCTCCTTCGCGGCGGCGGCGACCGTGCGCTCGAACACGGTCGACAGAGGGTCGCAGCCGGTTGCGTCCGGGCCGGGGCATGACAACGTGGACCCCTGGTCCTGGGCGCAGCCGGCCGCGATCGCGGCCGCAAGCGCGGCAAGAATCAGCCTCATCGGACAGGCTGCCCCCGCTCCGCCCAATCGCGCAGCTCTGAAGCCTCCGGCAGGCCGGCCACCAGCGCCCCGCTCGGGACCATGAAGGTCGGCGTCGCGGTCACCCCGAGCCTGGCTGCGACCTCCTCGTGCGCAGCTGCGTCGCCGCCCTCGCAGCTGTCGGGCTCTCGCCCCTCGAGAAGGTACGAGCGGTACGCACGGCCGGGGTCGGCAGAGCACAGTATCCGCGCGGCGACCTCGCCGGTCCCGCCCGTCGACCGGATCAGGACCACGCCGATGCGCCAGCCTGAAAGCTCGCCGGCCACGAGGCGCCGCTCGAGCATCGCGCAGTACGGGCAGTCGGGGTCCGAGAACACCACGAGCTCGCCCCGGTCGCCGTCCTGGAGCAGGAAGGACCTGCCGGCCACCTCGGCGTAGCCGGGCTGCGGCGCGGGGTTCGCGTCCATGTCGACGAGCTTGCCGAGGATCAGGTACCGCGCGCCCGCGTCGCCGTAGACGGTCTCGCCGCCCATGTCGTACTTGAACACGCCGGGCAGCGGGGTGGCCTCGGCCGAGCGCACGTCAACAGTCGGGTAGCGGTCGCGCGCGGCCTGCAGCGCCTCCTCGGCGGTGCCCGCGACCGCGGCCGTTCCCGCTGCGGTCAGCAACATGGCGGCAAGCGCGACACGGCTTCTCATCCGTCCTCTGAGCGCTCCTCGGACAGGTCGATGCCCTCCTGCAGGACGATGTCCACCGTCCTGCCGGCGCCCACCTCGATGATCGGGTGGGTGCGCTCGGCGAGCGCGATGTAGTAGTCGGAAAGCCGGCCTAGCGCCGTGCCGGTCCCCGCGGCGAGGCCGGCGACGGCGTAGTCGCCGACGTCGTAGCTCGGCTGCGCGACCGTCACCGTCGTCGAGCTGCTGCTTGCGACCGCAGACGAGTTCGCCGCGGTCGAGGCGCGGAGCCGCTCGGTGTAGCTCGTGCGGAAAACGTCGCTCAGCCCCGAGCCGATCCCGGCGAGCAGCGAGCGCTGCAGGAGCTGGCCCTGCTTCGTGACCAGCTTCCCGCGCACGCCGGCGCGGCCGTCCTCGCCGACGACGAAGCCGCGCACCTGGCTGTCGAAGTAGCCGCCCTCGTCGCGGCGGCAGCTCATCCGCTCGGTGCGCAGCAGGGCGCGCTCGCTCGAGATGTCGCCGTAGCCCGCGGCGAGGACGAGGCACTCGCGCAGGTCCTTGCGCTCGAGGTTCGGCAGCCTCGCCTCGTCCGAGATCCGCAGCAGCACCGGATGCGGGTTGTCCCGCGAGACGTTGCCCGTCGGCGCGTCTATCCCGCCGAGGATCACCGCGCGCATGAACGAGCCGCTCGGTATGTAGTCCTCGTCGGGATCCTCCCGCTCGGGCTGCCTTCTCCTGCCGCGGGCGCGCTCCCGAGGCGGATCCTCCTCTGCCGCGGCAATGGGAATGGGGGCCGGCGGCAGGGAGGCTCCGACCTTGACGAGGCTGATCGCAGGCTCGGGCGGAAGCGGCTCGTAGTAAGGCGGAGACGCCGGGAGTTCTTGAGGCTGTAGAACTTCGCTTGGCGCCGGCGTCTCCATGGACGCGAGCAGCAGGACCTCGCGCTCGAACGCTGCCTCCTGCTCCGCTATGCGCGCCTGCTCTATCTCGACGACCACCGTCTCGAGGCGGTCCTCCATGCGGGCGAGCGAGTCGCGCAGGCGGCGCTCGCTCTCCTCGAGGACCCGGATGTCCTCCTCGGCGCTCTTGCGCCACAGCTCGCCGGAGTCGACGCCCTGGCCGGGCACGGTGAGCCTGGGCCGCTCGCCGAAGTCGGGCACCGCCCCCGTCCGCGACAGGTAGCTGAAGCCGACGACAAGCACGGCCACTACCCCTGCGATCAGCGACAGGAACATGTACTGCTTGCGCCGGGCGTCCTCGTTGCGGGCCGCGCCCTGCCTCCTGGCATCGGGCGCGCCGCCCTCCGCGGCGCTCACCTGCCGCCCTCCGCGCGGCGCACGACGTAGGCTTCGGCCCTCTGCCCCGGGGCAACCGACGTCTCGCTCAGCGACACCGCGAGCACGCCGGGGTCCAGCCGCAGCATCGCCTCCTCGACCGCGACCTCAACGTCGCCGGTGTTCTCGATCACGGCAAGCTCGCCGACCAGCCCCCCTCGCCTGACGGCGACTGACCACGTCACCGCCAGGCTTCCGAGGAGGGTCCGCCCGCCGCCCGCCGCGGCCGGAGGTTTGCCGCCTGTGGCGAGGTCGCGGACGACCTCCTTGATGCCGGCCACGTGGCCGGCGGGGAGCGCCGGGCGCTCCGGCGGAGCGTCGGCAAAGGACTCCGGAGCGGCCCCGAGCAGGATCCGCTGCGCTGGCCAGTCCGGGTCGGGAACGACGATCAGCGAGAACCGCGTCCGCGTTCCGTCGCCGGCGGTGACCTCGACGAAGCCCGAGGCCGGGCCCTCGCCGAGCGGCCTGAAGTAGACCACCCCGGCGTCGCCGTCGATCGTCTCTGTCATCGAGCCCTCGGTGAACACGAACGCCGAGACCCGCCCCTCCCTGGCCTCGACGAGGTTGGGCTCAGAGGCCGACACCCGCACGACCGCCCCGTCCTCGGCCTCTACCGCCTGCCCGCCGGCGTGGGCCGCGGCAGCGGCGAGCGCGAGGAGCGCGGCCATGGCGGCGCGGACGCTCACTGCAGCGGCTCGAAGACGTCCTCGACGTCCGTCTCGAGGAACGAGACCAGCTGCAGCCTGGCTCCCTCGACCACGAACGCCGCGGAGTACGCCGCGTCCCGCTCGCCGACCTTGCGGCCCTCGACGTAGCTCGACAGCGTCCCGGTGAACGCGACCCGGCCGCCCTCCTGGTCGACGTGGACCTCGCCGACGCTGAAGAAGGTGCTCAGGCCCTCCTCCTTGAGGCGGGCGGCCGCGGCGGCGAGGCCCGTGCGGATGGCGTCGCGGTGCCTGACCGCGACGTGCCGCATCAGCACCTCGTTCTGGTAGTCGACGCTCTGCGGCGTGACGTTCAGCACCAGCGAGGCGATGAAGTAGCCCCACTCGAGGTAGTAGCTGCGCGACACCCGGCCCTCCTCGACCCAGAACTCGGTGCGGACCTCTGCCGGGACGACCACGACCCGCTTGGGCGACAGCCCGCTGACCGCGAGCGTCACGGCCTGGACCACGACCGCCCCCGCGAGGACCAGCGACGCGAGGCGGAAGAACCGCGCCTCTCGGAGCAGGCTCGACATCCGTCGCCCATGGGTGGCCGCATCCATCTAGCCGACGAAGACACGCAGGTGGCCCGGCGGCGAGCCGTGCAGGCTGAGCACCCAGGCCGGCAGGTACCAGTAGGCCAGGTGCTTGACGATGCACGGGTGCCGGTGCGAGCGCAGGTTGCCGTAGAGCTTCGCGAGCACGGCGCCGGCGGCGATCCCGCCGAGCATCGAGCCCAGCACGATCCCGAGCGCCGCGAGCGTCACGAACAGCACGACCTGGTGGATGTCGAAGAGCAGCAGCCGCGGCGTCTCGTCGAGGCTGCGCGGGACGTTCCACTCGAGCCGGTCCATCAGATCGTCCCGGTGAGGAGGTTCACCACGATCCCCGGGGTGAAGTTGAGGATCATCGCGAACGCGATCCCCGAGAGGATCGGCATCGGGTTCGAGCGGACCACCGAGATGATCGCCCCGATCAGGACCGCCGCGAGCGAGATCACCTGTCCGAGCCCGCCGGTCGCCCACCCCTCGAGAGTGTCGACCACGTCGGCGAACTCGGCCCCGCCGGTTCCGGCGAGGGCGCCCTGCGACAGCGCGAGCGCGAGCGCGCAGGCAATCGCCAGGCAGGCCGCCCTGGCTGCGGACGCGGCCCTCACGCCGCGCTCCGGAGGACCATGGCCAGGTCCTTGAAGCCCCGGATGGGGGACCGCGAGCAGTTGATCGCGTGGGCGTGGACCAGCTCCTCGGCGGCTGCCTTCCCCCTGCCGGCGGCGATGCCGAGCCCCGCTTCCAGGACCAGCCCCCCGAACACGGCGGACACCTCGACCCGACGGCTGTAGCGCTCGTCGGGGGCGAAGCCGCTTTTCGGCCGCGCGACCGCGAACACCGGCACGTCCGTCCCGCCCCTGACGAGGGTTTTCCGGATCGTGTACGCCCGCCGCAGGCCGAGCGCCACGCTCTCGGCCATCGTGCAGTCGCCGTCGGTGTAGCCGGCGACGACGATCCTGTCCGCGATGCGCGTCCGGGAGAGGACGTGGTCGACGTAGTCGACCGCGAACGGCTCGGACATGCCCTTGGCGAAGTAGATCTTCACGAGGGAGAGCGCCAGCCTGACGTCCCCCTCGTCGAGGGCCTCCTCGAAGTCCCTCGCCAGCTCCCTCGGCGCCGAGCGGCGCTTGCTCCCGCGGTCCGGGAGGAAGACCTTGAAGACGCCCTGGGCGCCGTCGTAGCCGAAGACCTCGATGTCCCTGACGTCCTCCTCGCGGAGCACGAACTCCGTCCCGGGCTTCGTGAGCCCGGCCACGGGCGGCTGGAAGTCGTAGCGCGCCGGCCCGCTTGCGGACTCCGTCCCAAGCGGGATTGCGTCCGTGGCTGTGAAGTGAAGAATGAACATCTGCGTCGCTCCTTTTCGTCCGTTGCAGGGGAAACGCATTCAATCACCGAATCGCGGCCAAAAGTGCGGAAAAACGGCACCGGCGTTTGGTTCGTTTTTTTAAGCCCGTGGATACTAGACTCTTGGCTTGGGCAAATGAGGGTCCTGAGGTTCTTTCTGGGGGTGGTCCTGCTCCTTTTCGCCTCCCTCGCGGGGGCGATGAGCTTTCTCCTGTCCGACCTGGCCCACCCGGGCACGGTTGTCCTGCCCGTGATCGGGGCCGAGTTCTCGCGCACCGTCGCCTGGGGGATTGCGGCCGCGGCCTTCTTCGCCGCGAGCACGCTGCTGCTGCCGCTTGGCAGGCTTCGCGGCGGCGGCCGGGGCGGGCGCTGACGGACCGCTTCCCTTGATATAATTTTTTCCCTGCCGCATTGCCCTCACGGCATGCGGCAGCGGACAGAACCCCGACAGCAGCCGGAGCCCCGCCCACCGATGAGATTCCTGCGGATCATCCTCTCGATCCTGTCCTTGCTTGCCGCCGTCGCGGCCGGCGGCTGGTCGGG
>CAZDYI010000142.1:0-16637 GCA_964509765.1 uncultured Gammaproteobacteria bacterium | reverse complement strand
GAGTCGATCACGTAGAGGTCGCTCGGCAGGGCGCTCTCCTCGAAGTCCTCGATCCGCGCGATGACCTCGTCCTCGTAGCGGAACAGGAGCATGAGCCTGCGGAGCATCTCGGCCTCGAGGGTCGGGTCCTTCTCGAGCGGCTCGAAGCGCGCCGCGCCCACCGCGTTGGTCACCTCCTGGACGGCCCGGTGGCTGATGAACACCAGCGACGTGCCGGGGTCCGACCCGCGCTCGACCCTGCTGCGGAACTTGTAGCGCTCGCCGGTGTCGTTGACCCGCTCGAGCGCGATGTCGAGGTAGCGCGACAGGCCGGTTCCCAGTATCCGCGAGCGGTCCTGGCGCCAGTCGGTCTCGATCACCCCGGTCTCGGGGATCTCGAACTCGAGGTCGAAGCCCTCCTCGAGCCAGAACTCGCGCATCGTCGGCCAGACCGCCTCGGGGTCGAGGTCCACCTCCAGCCAGAAGGTGGTGCCCTCGCGGCGGAGCCTGGCCTGGCTGACCGTCGGGAGCAGCCTCGAGACGCCCTCCTCGTCGATGCGCAGCAGGGCGCGGTCCACCTCGGAGATCACGTTCGGCGGCCTCGCGAGCCGGTTCTCGTCCTCGCCGCCGGCGCTCGTGAAGTCCGCCTGCTGGACCTGCGAGAGCACCTGCTGGTCGTCGCTGCCGGTGATGTTCGAGCAGCCCGCGGCAAGCGCGGCCGCGGCGATCGCCGCCGCGAGCGGGAGCGCGCCCCTCACTGCAGGCCCTCCGTTGCCGCCGCGACGCCGGCGCGGTGCCGCTCCGTCAGCTCGACGAGCGGCAGCCTGATGCCCGGGCCGATCCGGCCGGCGTGGCTGAGCGCCCACTTGACCGGGATCGGGTTGGCCTCGACCGCCTGCAGGGAGTTGAACCTAGCCAGCGCCTCGAAGTCCGCCCGCGCGCCGTCGGCGTCGCCCGCGCGCGCCTTCTCGACCATCCCGGCGAACATCCGCGGCGCGACGTTTGCGGTGACCGAGATCACGCCGTGGCCGCCGGCGAGGATGTAGTCGAGCGAGCTCGAGTCGTCGCCGGACAGGTAGATGAAGCCGTCGCGGCCGATGAGCGACTTCTGGTTTCTCAGCCGGCCTATGTCGCCGGTCGCGTCCTTGACTCCGGCGATCATCCTGTGCTCCGCGAGCCTCGCGAGGGTCTCGTCGGCGAGGTCTGCGACGGTGCGGCCCGGGACGTTGTAGACGAACACCGGCCGCTCGGAGCTGTCCGCGATCGCCTCGAAGTGGCGCGCGAGGCCCTCCTGCGGCGGCTTGTTGTAGTAGGGGACCACCGACAGGCAGGCGTCGGCGCCGTCGGCGCAGGCGTCCCTGGTGAGCTTGACCGCCTCGGCGGTGCTGTTGGCGCCGGTTCCGGCGATGACCGGCAGCCTGCCGTCGGCAAGCTCGATCGTCTTCGCCGTGAACTTCCTGTGCTCTTCAAAGCCGAGGGTCGGGGACTCGCCCGTGGTGCCCACCGCGACGATCGCGGACGTGCCGGATTCGGCGTGCCAGTCGACCAGCGACGCCAGGCAGTCCCAGTCGATCGAGCCGTCAGCGTCCATCGGCGTGACCAAGGCGACAATGCTGCCTGAGATCTCGCGGTCAGGGGCCATTGAATCCCCGTATTCTACTTTTCCGAATCGGGCGCCGCCGCAACAGGGGACCGCAGCTCCGACGGCCGCCACCCCAGGGCGTACATGGCGGCGAAGTAGGCTGCCCCGCCCGACAGCACGCACTGGGCGAGCTGGAAGACCCGGTCGCGCAGGCCGAAGCCGGTCCACGCGAGCTGGTCGCCGCGCATCCACAGCAGCAGCGCGCCCATGGCCGCGGCCGATGCGCCTATCCGCAGCACGCCCTTGCTCCAGCCGGGCTGCGGCGTGTACACGTCCCGGCCAAGGAGCAGGGCGAACAGGACGAGCGCGTTGAACGACGCGCCGATCGAAAGCGCCAACGCCAGCCCGGCGTGACGGAGGTGCGGGACGAGAGCGAAGTTCAGCGCGACGGTCAGAAGCAGCGCGGCCGCAGAGACCTTGACCGCGACCATCGGCTCCTGGCGCGAAAAGAACCCCGAGGCGAGCGCGCGCGTGGCGACCAGCGCGGGCACGCCGAGGCTGTAGGCGATTATCGCGACCGCGGTCTGCTCGCTGTCGCGCGGGGTGTACGAGCCGTGCTGGAAGATCGTCGCCGCGATCGGCAGCGCCAGGGCAGCGAGCCCGACCGCGGCCGGCACGCCGAGGAGCAGGGCGGTGCGCAGGCTCCAGTCCATCGTCGCCGAGAACGACGCCCGGTCGTCCCGGGCGGCGTGCCACGAAAGCGCCGGCAGGGTGACGACTGCGAGCGCCGCGCCGATCATGCCCGCGGGCAGCTCCATCATCCTGTCGGCGAAGTACAGCCAGGTGACCGAGCCCTCCTCGAGGAACGAGGCGAAAACCAGGCTTACAAGGATCCCGAACTGAGCGACCGACACGCCGATCGCGCCCTGCGCGGTAAGCGAGGCGACCCTCCGGACCTTGGGCGACAGCCGCGGGCGCGCGAGCCGCGGGAGCTGCCCGTGCCGCAGCAGGGCGGCCGCCTGCCAGGCGAGCTGCAGGACGCCGCCTGCGACCACGCCCCACGCGAGCGCCTCGACCGGCTCGTCGAACCTGTCGGCGAACAGCAGGGCCGCGCCGATCAGCGACAGGTTGAGCAGGACCGGGACGAAGGCGAACGCGGCGAACCTGCCGAACGAGTTGAGGATCGCCCCGCCGAACGCGGTGAGCGAGATCAGCAGGATGTACGGGAAGGTGATCGCGAGCAGCTCGGACGCGAGCTCCTGCTTGCCCTCTGCGCCGGAAAAGCCGGGGGCGAGCGCGGAGACCAAGAGCGGCGCCCCGACCACGCCTGCGACCGTCACGGCTACGAGCGCGAGCGCGAGGCAGGACGCAACCGTGTCGCGCAGCCGCGCGGCCTCCTCCTCCCCCGCCTCGCGGCGCTCGGCGTTGTACACCGGCACGAACGCCTGGGTGAACGCTCCCTCCGCCGTCAGGCGCCGGAGGGTGTTCGGTATCTTGAAGGCGACGAAGAAGGCGTCCGTCGCAAGGCCGACTGCGAACGTCGCGGCGATCACGACGTCGCGGACGAGCCCGAGTATCCGCGAGAGGAAGGTGAGCGAGGATACGGAAAGCAGGCCCCTGGCCAGCGACCTGCTCACGCCATGGCTCCGGCTGCCCCCGCAGCCACGGGCCGCAGCGTCCTCACGGTTTCGCCGGCTCCGGAACGGGGCAGCGGCGAGGGGCTGTCTTCCGCCTCAGTTGAGCGTCGAGACGTCGACGAAGCGGCCCCTGCCGACCGTCGCAACCGCGGCGGCCATGACGGGGCTCACCAGGTGGGTGCGCGCCAGGTGGCCCTGGCGGCCCTCGAAGTTCCTGTTCGAGGTCGACGCGCAGCGCTCGCGCGGTCCGACCACGTCGTCGTTCATCCCGAGGCACATCGAGCACCCCGGCAGGCGCCACTCGAAGCCGGCGCGCTCGAGCTCCCTCGCGTAGCCGAGGTCGACGGCCTTCTCGCTCACCTGCTTGGACCCCGGGACGATGATCGCCTTGAACTCGCCGCCGGCGGGGGCCTTCCTGCGGACGACGGCCTTGCCGTTGTCCGAGACGAACCTGACGATGTCCCTGATGTCCTGCAGGCGCGCGTTGGTGCACGAGCCGATGAACACCCGGTCCATCTCGATGTCGGTCACCTTGGTTCCCGGCTCGAGTCCCATGTAGTTCAGGGCCTCCTCGTGGTCGCCGCGCCTGGTCGCGTCACCCTCCTCGGACGGGTCCGGGACCCTGCCGTCGACGTCGACCGCCTGGTCGGGCTTGGTCCCCCAGGTGACCTGGGGCTTCATCCCCCCGACGTCGAAGTCGCGCTCGGAGTCGAAGTTCGCGCCGTCGTCCGAGACCAGCTCCCGCCAGCTCTCCTCGGCCCGCCTGAGCATGTCGCCGCGCGGGGCGAGCGGCCTGCCGCGCAGAAACTCGATGGTCGCGTCGTCGACGGCCATCATGCCGCTCTTCGCGCCGGCCTCGATCGACATGTTGCAGATCGTGAACCTGCCGTCCATCGGGATGGACTCGACGAGCGGGCCTGCGAACTCGATCGAGTGCCCGGTCGCGCCGTGGATCTTGATCTCGCGTATGACGCTGAGGATGACGTCCTTGGCGAAGGTGTTCTCGGGCAGGCTGCCCGAGATGCGGATGCGCATCACCTTGGGCTTCTTCTGCCAGATCGCCTGGGTGGCCATGACGTGCTCGACCTCGGTCGTGCCGATGCCGAACGCAAGGCAGCCGAGCGCGCCGTTGGTGCTGGTGTGCGAGTCGCCGCAGACGACGGTCATCCCCGGCAGGACGAAGCCCTGCTCGGGGCCGACGACGTGGACGATCCCTGCGTGCCGCGACTCCGGCGAGAAGTAGCGGATGTTGTTTCCGTTGCAGTTGTCGGCGAGTGTGCTCATCTGCAGCGCAGAGTCCCTGCCGCTCTGGATGCGCCGCATCGAGTTCGTGCTCGTGCGCGCGCCGGCCCCGCGCTCGCCCGGGGCCTGGTTTACCCGGTGCAGGGTCGCGACGTTGTGGTCCGCGACCGCGAGGATGTGCTGCCTGCGGAGGATGTCGCGGTTGGCCTGCCTGAGTCCGTCGAATGCCTGCGGGCTGGTCACCTCGTGCATGAGGTGGCGGTCGACGTACAGGAGGTCCCGGCCGCTGTCGTCGCTCGTGACGACGTGGCGGTCCCAGATCTTGTCCAGTAGCGTCCTGCCGTTGCTTTCCATCGGTGGCGGGTGTCCCCGCGGTTGCGCGCGCGCTTCGTTAACCTGATTATTCTAGCAAGGGTCAGCCGCCGCCTTCCGCAGCGGCGCGCGCGGGGTCCTTGGGCCTTGTCATCACCCAGCGCTCGAGCTCCCCGTCGGAAAACCGAGCGAGCGCCCTCGAGAGCGCGGAGACCAGCGCGAGCGCGAACGCCACGCGAAGCAGCAGCACGCCCGCGACGTGCGCGCCGAAGAGCGCAGTGAGCAGCGTGTCCTCCAGAACCGAGTGGCAGATGCCAAGCAGGCAGACGCTCAGGAAGATGTCCCGGCGCGGGACCCTGCCCGACTGCGCCTCGGCCATCAGCAGCGCCGCGCCGAAGCTCAGCCCGAGGACCAGGCCGATCACCCCGACCATCGAGGCCGAGCGGTGGATGCCCATCAGCCCCATGACCGGCCCGAGCGCCCAGACGAACACCCGCTCGACGTGCAGGAACCTCATCGCCCTCATGAACAGGTTCAGGCAGTAGAGAACCGCGGCGAAGAACACCCAGGTGCGCAGCTGCGCCGCAAGCCAGTCGCCCCAGCCGCCGTCGCCGCCGGCAGGCTCCAGGACCAGCACGTCGGCCGGCTGCTGCAGCCAGCCGAGGCCGTTGCAGACCGCGATGAACAGCGCCCCCTGCGCGAGCGCGGCGCCGAAGCGCAGCGCGCAGGTGAACCACGCCCGGCAGCCGAGCAGCTGCGCGATCCGGGCCTCGATCACGATCGCGTGAACCTCGAGCACCAGTATGCCGAAGACGGTCGCCTGGGCGACGGTCAGCTCCAGCCGCTCCCACTGCTCGGTGAGCAGGGCGTACGCGGCGTACGGCTGGACCAGGATCGCGGCCGCCCACGGTATGCCCGTCTCGCCGGGCAGGCCGACGACTCCCATCAGCGGCCCGAGCGCTCCGCCGAGGGTCTCGACGAGCGGGTAGTGGTCCTCGACCGCGCGGATGGCGAGCATCAGCGGGAAGGAGACCTTGAACACGAACAGGAACGCGGGCACGGACTCGCGCGCGGTCAGGACCAGGGCGCGCAGGAGCGCGCGCGCCGGCCCCTCGCGCGCGGGCGCCCCCTTGCCGTCCGTCCTAGCCATGGGTAAGGGCCGGATTATGTCCGAAAGCCGCCCGCGAGCCTATAATGCCTGCGGACATGGATGCCTGCTCCTTCGCCCGCAGCGAGGACGAGCTCAAGCAGGTCGCGTCCGACGCGCTTGCGCTTGCCAGGGAAAAGGGGGCCGACGCCGCGGCCGTGACCCTCGGCGAGGACTTCCTCCTCGACGCATGCGTCCGGGCCGGCAGTCCCGAGCGGGTGTCCTTCAGCCACGGCATCGACTTCGCCGTAAAGGTGTTCCTCGGGCAGAAGGCCGCGTCCTCGTCGTGCAACTCGCTTTCCCGGGCCGACGTCGAGACCGCGGTCGCCCGGGCGGTGGCGATCGCGCGCGAGATGCAGGACGACGACTGCGAGGGCCTGCCCGCCGCCGCCGAGCTCGCCGAGCCGCCGGGCCCCGACCTCGACGTCCACGACCCGTGGCGGCCGTCGGTCGACGAGATGGTGCGGCTCGCGACGGAGATGGCCGAGGAGAGCTGCGGCTACGACGGGAGGGTGAGCAGTGAAAAGAGCGAGGGCGCGGGGGTGGACACATCGGAGTCGCGCGACGTGATCGCGAACAGCCTCGGCTTCATGCACGCGCAGACAACCTCGTCCCACGGGTACTCGTGCTCGGTCGTCGCCGACATCGACGGCGCGATGGAGAGCGCGGGCTGGGGTATTTCGAGGACCCACTCCTCGGACCTCGGCGACCACCTCGAGGTCGCGATGACCGCGGCGAAGCGGGCGGTCGACAGGGCCGGCCTGCGCCCGGTCCGGACCGCTGCCATGCCGGTGCTGTTCGAGGCCGGGGTTTCGCACGCGCTCGTGCGGAGCCTGCTGTCGACCCTCTACGGCGGCCGGGTGTTCCGCGGGCTGAGCTGTTTCGCCGACGCGGTCGGCAAGCAGGTTGCCGCCCCGCATCTCCAGGTGCGCGAGCTGCCGCTGAAGAAAAGGGGCAGGAGAAGCGGGATCTGCGACGGCGAGGGCGTCGCAGCGACGGAAAAGGACATCGTCAAGGACGGGGTCCTGCAGACACACCTGCTCGACTGCTACTCGGCGCGCAAGCTCAAGAGCAGGTCGACCGGCAACAAGGGCGGCGCGAGCAACGTCGAGGTCGGCTGCCGGGAGATGACGCTCGAGGGGCTGCTCGGCGAGATGGGAAGCGGCCTTTTTGTCACCGGGCTGATGGGCGGCGGCGCCAACCCGGTGACCGGCGACTACTCCGCGGGCGCGTACGGATTCATGGTCGAGGGCGGCGAGATCGCCCATCCCGTCAAGGACGCGACGATCGCGGGTACGCTGCAGGACATGCTCAGGGGAATCGTCGCCGGCGGCGACGACGTCCTTCTGCGCGGGGGGATGGAGTGCGGCTCGATCCTCGTCGGGTCGATGTCGGTCGCAGGGGGCGCGAAGGGCTGATCAGCCGGCGTGCAGGGCGTAGGCGCCAACCGCGAGCCCGGCCGCGATCCTGTACCAGCCGAAGGGGCGGAAGTCCCGCGTCGCGACGTACGACAGCAGCCACCTCACCGCGACAAGCGCGCTGAAGAACGCGGTCACGAAGCCGACCGCTAGGAACTGCCACTGGCCTGCGTCGGCCATGCCCTCCCAGCCCTGGTGCATGTCGAACGACGCCGCGGCGAACATCACCGGGATCGCGAGGAAGAACGAGAACTCGGTCGCTGCGGGCCGCGACAGGCCGACGAGCCGCGCGCCGAGGATCGTCGCCGCCGAGCGCGACACGCCCGGGAACAGCGCCAGGACCTGCGCGATCCCGACCCAGAGCGCCTTGGTCCAGCCGATGCCGTCCATGCTCCTTACGCGGTCCTCGGTGACGTAGGCCTCGACCGCGAAGATCGCGAGCCCGCCCGCGACCAGGGCGCCCGCGACCGTCAGCGGGTTGAACAGGTGCTCCTTGATCTCCGAGTGCACGGCGAGGCCGACGATCGCCGCGGGCATGAACGCGACGAGCAGCTTGCCGGCGAACTCGAGCGTGGGCCGCGACCCCATGCTCATGAGCATCCGCATGATCCGGGCCCGGTAGTGCCAGCACACAGCGAGTATCGCCCCGAGCTGGATCACGACGATGAAGGTGTCGGTGGCCGGCCCGTCGCGGCCGAGGAGGTCGGCGGCGACGATCAGGTGGCCGGTCGACGAGACGGGAAGGAACTCGGTCAGGCCCTCGACCACCCCGAGCAGGACCGCAGCGAGCGCGTCGCCTGCGCCCATGTCAGAGCTTCGGCAGCGTCAGGTCCATCTGCTTCTGGTACTTGCCGCCGCGGTCGCCGTAGGATACCTCGCACGGTGAGTCCGCCTTGAGGAAGATCACCTGGGCGATGCCCTCGTTGGCGTAGACCTTCGCCGGCAGCGGGGTGGTGTTCGACAGCTCGAGCGTGACGAAGCCCTCCCACTCGGGCTCGAGCGGCGTGACGTTGACGATGATCCCGCAGCGCGCGTAGGTCGACTTGCCGAGGCAGATCGTCATGATGTCGCGCGGGATGCGAAAGTACTCGACGGTCCTCGCGAGGACGAACGAGTTCGGCGGGATGATGCAGTGGTCGCCCTCGTGGTCGACCATCGACAGCGGGTCGATCGCCTTGGGGTCGACAGTCGTCGCCTGCAGGTTGGTGAACACCTTGAAGTTCGTCGCGCAGCGGGTGTCGTAGCCGTAGCTCGACAGGCCGTACGACAGGACCCTCGGCCCGTCCGCGTCGCCGCGGACCTGGCGGTCGCAGAACGGCTCGATCATGCCGCTCTTCTCGGCCATCGACCTGATCCAGTGGTCCGGCATCACGGGCATGGGCGGCTATTCTAGTGTCTCAGGAAAGGGCATCGTCGAGGGCCCCCGCGATTTCGCCGCGCCCGGAGAGGCACGCGGCGAGCCTGTGGCGGAAGGCTGAGGGGTCGTGCTCGACCAGCTCGAGCGACTCCCTCGGGTTGACATGGTCGTCGGTACGGGACAGCCAGAAGCGCAGCGCCGCGACCGCCATCATGTCCGGGAAGCGCCTCCTCTCGGCCTCGCCCATCGGCCGCCGGCCGAGGTAGCCGCGCAGCAGCGAGACCAGGCTCTCGCGGTTGAGCGCCCCGAGGTCGTCCATCGTCCAGTCGACCGCTGCGACCGCCAGGTCGAAGGACAGCCGGTCGTGCCCGGCGAAGTAGAAGTCGATGATCCCGGCGACGGAGTCGCCCGCCCACAGCACGTTGTTGCGGAACAGGTCGCAGTGGCACGCGCCCTCCGGGAGGTTCTCGCCCGCGACGTCCCTGTCGACCGCCGCGGCCGCGTCGAGCAGCTCTGCGTCCCCGCCCGACAGGGTCCCGCGGACCTTCGGGATGACTCCCTCCCTCCACTCGAAGCCCCGCTTGTTGGCCGCGCGCGGCGCAAAGTCCCCGACAGAGAGGTGCATCCCCGCGAGGTGGCCTGCGATCGTCCCGCAGTCGCCCGGGCTCGGGTTGCGCTTGGCCGCGCCCTCGACGAACTCCACCACCGCCGCAGGCTTGCCCGAGTACGACGCGCACAGCCCGGAGCCGTCAGAGGCGGGCAGGGCGCGCGGGACGGGATGCCCCGCGGCCGACAGGTGCGCGGCTAGAGACAGGCAGTAGGCGGCCATGTCGCGGTCCCACACCTCGAAGACGGTGAACACGTACCTCTTGCCGCCGGCGGCGACGAAGGTGTAGTTGGTGTTCTCGATGCCCTCGGTGATCGGCTCAGGCCCGCCGGAAAGCTCTAGTCCGTAGCTCTCCCCGAGCCAGGGAGCAAGGCTTTCCCGCGTCGCTTCCGTGAACACCGCCATGGGATCAGCCCCGCATGGGACGCATGGTCACGGCCTGTCCGCAGCCGGTCATGGCCGCGAGAGCCTCCTCGCCAGGGTCTCGAACGCGACCACGAGGATTGCGCCGCCGGCAAGCGCCAGGGCCGCGCCCAGGTACTGCGGGTCCGGCGAGTCGGCGGGCAGGATCGGCGGCTGGAGGACGACCCTGACGCCTTCCGCGTGCTCCTTCCACGGCCAGAGCTTCGGCAGCGCGCCGACCATCAGGCCCACCATCACGGCAATCGTCGCGTCGTGATGGTGAACCAGCAGCCAGCGGAGAGGGCGCACGAACAGCGTGATCCCCACGATGCCGCCGCATGCGAAAACCGCGATGACTTCCAGCTCGCGCTGCTCCAAGGCCTCGATCAGGAAGGGGTACACGCCGAGCAGCAGCAGTATGAGGCTGCCGGAGATTCCCGGCAGGACCATCGCGCACAGCGCGATCATCCCGGCGGCGAAGTAGCCCTGCAGCGGCGGCGCCTCGCTCAGCTCGGCGACCGGCGACATGCTCACCGCGACGGCGAAGGCGGCGCCCGCGCAAAACGCCGCGGCAAGCTGCAGCCGCACCGGGCGCAGGCGCAGGCCTATCCAGAGCGCGGCGGCGATGGTGAGCCCGCAGAAGAACGAAAGCAGGACCGTGGTGCTGTCGATGATCAGGCCCTTGATCAGGCCCGACATGGAGAACACCGCCGCGAGCACGCCGGCGAGCAGCACGGCGAGGAACGTCGCGTCGACTGCGCGCCAGAACACCCGGAACTGCCCCCTGAGCGCGAGCGTCCACGCGAGCGGGCTCGACCCGACCTTGATCGCCGACAGCAGCCGCTCGTAGATGCCGGTGATGAACGCGACTGTCCCGCCGGAGACGCCCGGGACGAGGTCGGCGGCGCCGATGGCGAAGCCGCGCGCGAAGACGCCCGCGTGCGCGGCGAGCCTTGCCGGCAGTCCCTCAGGCAGAGTCGATCACCGCGAGGGCCTTGTCGAGCAGCTCGCGGTTTCCCGCCGCGACAAGGCTGCATTCCTTCAGGGGGTCGGGCTCGCTGCCGGAGAAGTCGCAGGCAACCGCCCCCGCGGCCCGGATAACGGGCAGAAGCGCGACGAAGTCGTGCGGCTGCATGTCCGCGTCGACCGCGATGTCCAGGCTGCCGTCGGCCACGCAGGCGAAGTTGAAGGCGTCGCCGCCGTAGCGGACGATCCCGGCGGCGGCCATGAGGGCTGTGTGGCCCGCGTGGGCCGTGGGCCTGGTCGTTGCGATGCTCGCGCCCGCAAGGTCCGCCTGCGCCGAGGCGCGGCCGGCCAGGCCGTGCCGCCCGTCGAGCCCGTCGAAGAACCCGCCGCCTTCGCCTGCTGCCCAGCGCCGGCCGAGCGCCGGAAGCTCGATCACGCCGGTCGTCGGCCTGCCCTCGTCGATCAGCCCGATCAGCGAGCAGAACAGCGGGCTGCCGCTTATGAACACCTTCGTTCCGTCTATCGGGTCGAGCACCCACACCCTTTCGCCCTCGGCCTTGCCGAGCTCCTCGCCCCACACCGCGTCGCCGGGGGCCTTCTCCTCCAGGACCGCCCGCATCTTCATCTCGCACTCGATGTCCGCGGGCGTGACCGGGGTCCCGTCGTCCTTGAACTCGGTGGGCCCGAACGGCTCCCTGCCGTGACGGAGGAACGCCCGGGCGACGTCGGCAAGCTCCAGCGCCAGTTCCAGGCTTGCGTCGGCGTCAGGCATCTGCGGAGCCTAGTTTATGATTCCGCGCAAATGGCCGCAGGGGAAGAATCCGGCCGGGTAGGCGAGTACCTCCTGGACCTGCAGGGCAGGCTGGCGGCGGCGCTCGGCGAGGCCGACGGCGCGGAGTTCAGGCCGGTCCCGTGGGAGTCGGAGCTCGGCTCGGGGACCGGCATGCTGCTCGAGAGGGGCAAGGCCTTCGAGCGCGCGGGCGTGAGCTTCTCGCGGATATCCGCAAGGGAGCTCCCGGCGGCGGCGACGGCCAAGAAGCCCGGGCTCGCGGGCAGGCCCTACGAGGCGATGGGCGTCTCGCTGGTCCTCCACCCGAAAAACCCGTTCGCGCCGACCGCGCACCTGAACGTGAGGCACTTCGCGACCGCGGGCGACGACAGGACCTGGTGGTTCGGCGGCGGGACGGACCTCACCCCGCACTACGGCTTCGAGGAGGACTGCCGGCACTTCCACGGCGAGTGCAAAAAGGCGCTCGACGCGGTGGACGAGGGCCTGTATCCCGCGTTCAAGCGCGCATGCGACGAGTACTTCCACATCAGGCACCGCAACCAGACGCGCGGGGTCGGCGGCGTGTTCTTCGACGACTTCGCCGAAGGGGGCTTCGAGCGGTCGTTCGAGGTGATGAGGGCGGTCGGGGAGGCGTTCCTGCCCGCGTACCTGCCGATCCTCGAGCGCCGGCGCAACACGCCCTACGAGCCGCGGCACCGCGCCCACCAGCTCCACCGCCGCGGCCGCTACGCAGAGTTCAACCTGGTCTGCGACCGCGGGACGCTGTTCGGGCTGCAGTCCGGCGGCCGGGCGGACGCGATCCTGATGTCGCTGCCTCCCGTCGCGGGCTGGGACTCGACCGCGCCCGAGCGCGACCCTGCGGACGAGGAGGATCTTGCGAAGGGGTTCCTCGTCCCGCGCGACTGGGCCTAGGGGAGGGCCTCGAGCGGGTAGACGTCGACCTCGTCGCCCTTTGCTGCGCCCTTTGATCCCTCCGGGAGGCGCAGCAGGCAGTCCGCCCGCGCGAGGACGCTCAGCGCGCCCGAGCCCTGCATGGCAAACGGCGTCGCGACCCAGCCGAGCTTGGGGTCGCAGGCAAGCTCCGCGCGGAAGTACTCTGCGCGGCCGGGCCTTTTCCGCAGCCCGCCGGCGAGCCTCGCCTTGAACGAGTGGAGCACGGGCAGCGGGTCGACCCCGGCGAGCTTCCACAGCCCTGGCAGGACCAAAAGCGAGAAGGTCACGAACGCCGACGAGGGGTTGCCCGGCAGCCCGAACAGCGGGACGTCGCCGATCCTGCCGAGTACGAGCGGCTTGCCCGGCTTGATCGCGACCTTCCAGGCGGTTATCTCGCCCATGTCCGCCAGGACCTTCTTGACCAGGTCGCGCTCGCCGTCGGACGCGCCGCCGATCGTGACCGCGGCGTCGCAGGACTCCTGCGCCCGGGTGAAGGCCTCCCGCAGGCTTTCCTCGTCGTCCCTCGCGATCCCGATGTCCAGCGCGCCGAATCCGGAGCGCTCGAGCAGCGAGAGGACCATCGGCCTGTTCGCGTCGAAGCTCGAACCGGGCGGCAGGCCCTCGCCAGGGTCGCGGATCTCGTCGCCGGTCGAGATCACGCCGACCGTCGGCTTCGGGCGGACCGGGATGCGGTCGATGCCCAGCCCCGCGAGCAGCGCGAGCGACCTCGGGGTGACGATCGACCCCGCCTCGACGAGCGGCTCGCCCGCGGCGAGCTCCTCGCCCATCCTGCGGATGTTGGACTCGAGGGGCTTGCCGAACGCGACCCTGTCGCCGTCGGCCTTGGCCTCCTCGCGGGGGACGACGAGGTCGAGGCCGTCGGGCACCCACGCCCCGGTCGCGATCCGCACGCAGGTGCCCGGCCCGGCCTCGCCCGCGAAGGGCGCGCCCGCCCACGACTCGCCGGCGACGGGCAGGGCGCCAGGCGCGTCGGACCTCCTCAGCGCGTAGCCGTCCATTGTCGCCGTGTCGGCGGCCGGCAGGGACAGGGGGCTTGCGACGTCGCCGGCGCAAACCCGCCCGACGATCCCCGGGCCGACCCGGACGCGCTCCTCGGCCGCCGGAGCCCTGACCGAGTCCAGTATGCGCCCGAGCATCTCGGCCTCCGACTGGATGTCCCCTGCGCCTGCCATCGCGATCCCCCGTTCGGCGGGATTATCCCACCGGAGCCGCCGCGGGAATAAAATCGCGCACAAGGGCAGGGGCGAAGATGGCAGGGGCGAAAGCCGGCAAGGAGGGCAGGCTTGGCTGGCTGGACCTCGAGATGACCGGCCTGCTGCCGGAGTCCGACGAGATCCTCGAGATGGCGATCGTCGTCACCGACTCGAAGCTCGACATAGTCGCCGAGTCGCCGGTGTGGGTCTTCGCATGCGACGAGGAGAAGCTGCAGGCGATGGACCGCTGGAACACCAGCACCCACACCGAGTCGGGGCTCGTCGACAAGGTCGCGACATCGTCACTGGACTACGTCACCGGCGAGCGCGAGGCGCTCGCCTTCCTGCGCGAGCACCTCAACGAGGGCGACTCGCCGCTTTGCGGGAACACGATCTGCCAGGACCGCAGGTTCCTGGCCCGGCACATGACGCGCCTGCACGACTTCTTCCACTACCGCAGCCTCGACGTGAGCTCGTTCAAGATCGCGTGCTCGATGTGGATGCAGGAGATGCCGGCGTTCCCGCCCAAGGACAGCGACCACAGGGCCCTGGCCGACATCAGGCAGTCGATACAGGAGATGCGCCACTACCGCGACCTGCTGTTCCGCAGGTGAGCGTTCCGGGCCCCGACGGCGGGGACGGGGAGGTCCGCCGCAGGGGGACGATCATGATCTGGGTCGGCTGGGCGCTGGCCATAGCCGTCCTCTACATGCTGTTCGACATGCTCGAGGAGCGCAAGCGCAACCCGAACACGGTAAGCGCCCTCTCGGGGCAGGACGGGACCGTCGTCCTCGAGGCGAACCGCAGCGGGATGTACCACGCCGGCGGCTACATCAACGGCGCGCAGGTCGAGTTCATCCTCGACACAGGCGCGACGATGGTCGCGGTCCCGCGGCACGTCGCCGAGGACGCCGGGCTCGAGGAGGGCGCGCCGGTGCAGATTTCCACCGCGAACGGGGTGACGCTCGGCCGCGCTTCGCGCATAGACAGCCTGGAGATAGGCGGGATCATGGTCCGGGACGTCGCCGCGGTCATCCTCGAGGACTCCGGCGACGAGGTCCTCCTCGGGATGAGCGCCCTCCGGGACCTCGACCTGCGGCACTCGGCCGGGACCCTGGAGATCCGGGCGCCGTTCTGACCCCGGCCGAGTCGGCCATCCACAGCCTTATGTGCCGGTAGGCCTCGTCCGGGTGGTCGCGCAGGAGCCTTTCCGCGGCCTTCTTCGCGCGCTCGAGCAGCTTGGGGTCGTCGTCGAGGTCCGCGAAGCGGTACTTCGGCACGCCGTGCTGCCGCTTGCCGACGATGTCGCCGGGCCCGCGCTGGCGCAGGTCCTCCCTCGCTATGACGAAGCCGTCTGAGTTCTCGCGGATCACCTTGAGCCTCTCGATCGCCTTTTCCGACAGGTCCGGCTCGTAGAGCAGGGCGCAGAAGCCGGTCTTGTCGCCGCGCCCGACCCGCCCGCGCAGCTGGTGCAGCTGCGACAGCCCGAGGCGCTCGGCGTGGTCGATCACGATCACGTCCGCCTCCGGCGCGTCCACCCCGACCTCGACGACCGTCGTCGCGACCAAAAGGCGCGTCTTGCCGGACTCGAAGTCGCCCATCGCCTGGAGCTTCGCTGCCGCGTCCGTCCTGCCGTGGATCAGCGCGGCCCTGAGCTCCGGGGCGAGCATGCTGATCCTGGTGAACTCATCCTCGGCCGCGCGCAGGTTGAGCTTCGCAGACTTCTTGATCAGCGGGCAGATCCAGTACGCCTGCAGGTCGTGCTCGACGATCTCCCGGAGCACCTCGTCGACCCGCTTCGAAGAGAACACCAGCGTGCGGATGTCGGCGCGGTTGGGCCTTTCGGTCATCCTCGAGATGTCGAGGTGGGAGAGCATCCCGAGCTCGAGCGTCCTCGGGATCGGCGTCGCGCTCATCATCAGCACGTGGGCGCCGGGCCCCTTGCGCTCGAGCGCCTTTCTCTGGTTTACCCCGAAGCGGTGCTGCTCGTCGATGACCGCAAGCGACAGGTCCGGCATCTCGGTCTTGTCCTGCACCAGGGCGTGGGTGCCGATGACGACCGTGCTGCCCCCGCCGGCCGCGGCCTCCAGCGCCTCGCGCCTGGCCTTGCCGCGCACTGATCCGACGAGGAACGCGCACCGGACGCCGAGCCCCTCGAACAGCGGCGTCAGCCGCCTGTGGTGCTGGCTCGCGAGGATGACCGTCGGGCACATGACCGCGGCGAGCCTGCCGGCCCGCGCGGTCAGCCAGCAGGCGAACGCCGCGACCAGGGTCTTCCCGCAGCCGACGTCGCCATGGACCAGCCGCCTCATCGCGTGGCCCGCGCGCAGGTCGGCCGCGACTTCCCTCATCGCCGTGCGCTGCGAGCCGGTCAGCCGGAACGGCAGCTCGCGCTCGAAGGCGTCGATGTCCGCGTCTGAGCTCGGGATCCCGGGCGCCTTGCGGCGCTTGAGGCCGGCGTTCTGGTGGCGGCGGAAGGCGATGTGCGCGACCCACTCGTCGTGCTTGAGGCTCGCCGCCGCCTTTCGCCCCACGTCGGCGACCTCGCCCGGGCGGGGCTTGTGGAGGATCCGCAGCGACTCCGCCATGGGGCAGGTGCCGGACTCCCTCCGCAGCGCGGGCGGAATGGGGTCCTCGGAGCCGTCGAAGGCGTCCAGCTCGCTTCTTACCATCTGCGCGAGGGTCGCCTCGGCGATCCTGCCGATCGTCGGGTACCTCGCGGTCATGTGCTGGGGCAGGTCGCGGTCCGCGCTCCGCAGCCGCGGGTGGACCATCGTCCCGACCGCGCCGAACAGCCCGAGCTCCCCGCCCCTTGATACCTTGCCGAACAGCCGCACGCGGCTGCCGGGTTCGAACGCCTTCCTGATCCACGCGGTGTCCGCCATCAGCCGGACGAGCATCTTGCCGCTGTCGTCCTCGACGAGGCACTCAACGATGGGCTTCCTCCAGCTTCCGGCGGTCCGCAGCCTCAGGCAAGTGACCTCGGCCAGGAAGGGCACGCCGGGAACGGCCTGCGCGACCGGCGTGACGCGCGTCTCGTCGTCGTACGAG
>CAZDYI010000141.1:0-6918 GCA_964509765.1 uncultured Gammaproteobacteria bacterium | reverse complement strand
GAGCCGTAGCTTACGTCGGACATGAAGTCGAAGATGATGTCCGTGCGGTTGCCGATGAACGAGGCGCCCGGAGGACCGTCCTTCTCGACGAGCATCACGAACGGCTTCGGCTCGCCGTCGTCGATGCGGTACTCGGCGTCCAGCCCCAGCAGCTCCGGACTGTCCGAAGGCTCGGACAGCAGCTCGACGCCTGCCGGCTCCCATTCGACCGTAAGTCCCAATTCCTTCCGGTCGCAGAAGACCGTCACCTTGCCTGTGTCGCCGCCTCCTTCGCCGCTAACGATCCTCAACGCCGCGATCTCGCCCGAGGACTCGTCGACCAGCTGCTCCTCGACCCACTCGGCCGCAACGGGCGCCGAAAGCAACAGGGATGACGCCGCCGCAAGGGCCGCGAGCGAATTGAGGGACGACTCTCCGGCTCTCATTCAGGAAAAGGTTGGCGTCCGATTGCCAAGCCAAAGGCAACTGGAAAAAGGGATTTTAACTGCCGGAAGGCTAGCCCTTCACCGCTCCCGTCACCATCGAGCCGGTGATCCTTCGGTACATCACGAGCCCGAGCAAAAGCGGGGGCAGCGCGGCGACAGCCATCACGGCTGCGGCGACTTCCCACTGCACCCCTCCGCCAGAGGTCGCGAAGAAGAACGACGCGCCGACTGTCATCGGCACGGCCTCGCTCGTCGTCAGCATCAGGCCGAAGAGGAACTCGTTCCACGCCGTGATGAACCCGAGCACGAAGGTCGTCACGAGGGCCGGCCGGCAAAGCGGCAGGACCACGCGCAGCAGCAGCCTGCCGGTGCCCGCGCCGTCCATGCGGGCGGCCTCCTCCAGCTCGGCGGGGACGTCGGCGACGGCGTTGACCAGCAGCATCAGCGTGAGCGGGAGGTTGACCACCGCCAGGATCAGGCCCAGCCCCAGGCGCGTGTCGAGCAGCCCCGCCGCGGCGTACATCATGTACAGCGGGATCGCGAAGATGATCAGCGGAAGCGCCCGCAGGTTGACTATGACCGGGAACAGCACGCCCCTGCCGTAGCCGCGCCGCGCCATCGGCCAGGCCAGCGGGAAGGCCACCGCCATCGGCAGCAAAGTCCCGATCAGCGCCGCGACGGTGGAGTTCCACAGGTAGTGGTACACGTTGAGCCGGTCGCTCACAGTCAGGACCTCGGCGAAGTTCGCGAGCGTCGGCGACTCGACCCACAGCGAGGGGTTCCGGCTCACCTCCTGCGGCCCCTTGAACGCGGTCGCGAAGGTGGAGATCACCGGGAAGTTCAGGACGAACGCCGCGACCGCGAACACCGCCCAGCGCGGCCACATCCGGACGCTCACCGCGCCGCCCTCCTAAGCAGCCGCTGCGCCGCAGCGAGGACGCCGAAGGCCGAGGCGAACAGCAGGATCGCCGCGGCCATCGACTTGCCTATCTCACCGCGGCGCAAAAAGGACTCGTAGATGTAGATCGACATCGACGTCGTCGACCCGCCGGGGCCCGCGCCGACGAGCGTGTAGATGTTGTCAAACACCCGGAACCCGTCGATGAACCTTATGAACGCCGCGACGAAGAGCGTCGGGACCATCAGGGGCAGCTCGATCCGCCAGAACATGCGCCACGGACGCGTACCGTCGACGGCCGCGGCCTCGCGCATCTCGCCCGGTATCGACTGGTGCGCGGCGAGGAACAGGAGGAAGGCAAACGGGGTCCACTGCAGCGTCTCGGCGACGACAACCGTCGCGAAGACGTTCCTCGGTCCGAGGAAGGCGGGCGACCAGCCGAGCCAGCTGTAGAAGTAGTGCGGGACCGAGCCCGCGAACTCGTGGAGCACCAGGCGGTACATCAGGCCCATCATCGCCGGCGCGACGATCATCGGGATGATCAGCACGGCAACGGTCCACCCGTGCCTTTGGATCAGCGGCGCGAGGTACACGGCGAGCGCGAGGCCCAGCGCGCACTCGAGCGCCGCGGTCAGCAGCCCGAAGCGCAGCGAGAACCACGCCGCGCCCCAGAACGACCGGTCGCCGATGACGTCCCGGAAGTTCTCCAGGCCCGAGTACTCGGGCGAGGACAGGGTCTGGAAGCTTGTCTCGGAGAAGCCGTAGACGACGCTGAGGACGACCGGGAACCCGAGGATCGCAAGCAGGAACAGGACCGCCGGGCTCGCGAGCACGGCGTTCTCGACTCGGTCGCTCACAGCCATGCGGCGGCTCCCGGCCTGTTCCGGACCGCGGCATGCGCCGGCATGCCGCGCCTGGCCCCGCGCCCTACTTCAGCAGGTCGGACATCGCGGCGGAGGCGTTGCCGAGGGCCTCGTCGAGGCCCTGCGTTCCCGCCCAGTAGCCCGTGAACTCCTTGGCCTGGGCCTCGTAGACCGACAGCGCGTTCGCTGACGTGCCGCCCCTCATCACGAAGCCGTAGGTCGAGGCGAACTCGCCGACCTGCACGAGGTCCGGGCGGTCGCCGGAGATCTTCGCAGCCGTGCTGGCCGCGAGCCCGGGCGCGCCGCCGGCCTTGGCGTACGCGAGCGCGGCCTCCTCTGTAGACAGCCACCTCAGGAACGCCTCGGCGCCGCGCTTGTTCGTCGCGGCGGCGTTCAGTCCGAAGCCGAGCCCGTGGATGTGGGTGAAGCGGCCCTCGGGGCCCGACGGCGGGGCGAAGGTCGCGGTGTCGGCCTGGGCCTCGGTGAGCTCGGCCGCGGCCGCGTTCCACTGCACCATCGCGGCGACCTGGCCGGACGAGTAGGCGGCGTTCGCCTCGGCATACTCGTAGGACGTCGAGTCCGGCGGCGTGGCGCCGAGGTCGAATAGCATCTTCGCCATCGACAGGGCGGTGCGGTAGGCGTCGCTGTCGACAGAGACGTTGCCGCTTGAGTTCAGCCAGTCGGCTCCGTAGCTGCGCGGCCACGAGTGGAATACCATCATGTTGAACAGCAGGTTCTTGGCCTGGATCACGGTCCCGTAGCGGGTCGGGCTGTCCGGGTTGACGGACCTGCTGAAGTACAGCGCGTTGGCGACGAAGTCCTCCCAGGTCCAGTTCTCCGGGCTCTTGGGCCGCAGGGCCTTGCCGAGGTGCTCCAGGGCGATCTCTCCGTAGCGCTCCCGCGCGGCCGAGTCCGAAAGCAGAGCGTCGATCAGGTCCTTGCGGTAGTAGAGGAAGTGCAGCGACAGGTCGGTCGGCACCCCGTACTGCTCGCCGTCGAAGCGCATGGTCTCGAGCACCGTGTCGCCGAACACCCGGCCCGCCTCGCCCGAGAGCGAGACCGGCTCCATGTAGGGGGCGTACTTGCCGATCGAGTAGGTCGCGAGCAGGTTGACGTCGAACGCGGTGCTGCCCGCGGCGAGGTCGACCTGGAGCTTGTCGAAGAAGCCGTCGCGCGAGGTGAACAGCAGCTCGACCTTGTTGTCCTCGGAGACGTCCGAGCGTGCGTTGTAGATCTCGGCCACCGCCCGGAGCGCGGTTTCCTCGGGCCCGCCGGGCCAGCCGAGGACGGTTACCTCGGACTGCGCGGAGACGGACAGCAAGAGCGCGGCGAGCGCTGAGGAGCCGGCGCGCATTCTGTTCTTGGTTCTCATTTTTCCTCCCCCGGCGCGGCCGCCCCACCCGGGGGCCTTTGCCTTGCGCCGCAACTGCCGATTGTAGCCGCACCGTCAGGGCGCAGGCCGGCTCCTTTTCGCCAGGTCCGCGACGCCGATCACTCCGGCATCGGCGCCGAGCTCGGCCCGGACGAAGGTAGGGCGCACGAGCGGCTGGAAGTGCGCGACGCTCTCCTCCATCCGCTCGATGTAGCCGGGCGCGAGGCCCACCCCGCCTCCGATGACGGTGATGTGGGGGTCGAACATCAGCTGCAGGTCGTGGGAGAGGCGCGCCACCCTGCGCGCGGAGGCCTGCAGGACGCCCTCCGCGTCCTCGCTCCCGCCGTCTGCGGCGTCGAAGACTGCGCGCGCGTCCTCGCCGATTCCGAGCCTCTTCCCCTCGGCCGCGATCCACCTGCCCGACGCGCAGTCCTCGAGGCGCTCCTCCGGGCCCTCGGGCAGCGGGAGCGCCTGGCCGAAGTGCCCGGCGACGCCGCCGCGCCCGGAGACGAGCCGGCCGTTCGAGACCGCGCCGCCGCCGATGCCGGTCGACACCGTAAGGAAAACGATGTCCTTGTCCCTGCCGGCGCCGTGCACGTGCTCGCCCCACGCAGATGCCTGGGCGTCGTTGCAGAGCGTGACCGGCACGCCGAGCGCGCCCTCGGCCGCCTCGTGCAGCGCGAAGCGGCCGGGTATCGCGAGCGTCTCCGCGTTCAGCGAGCGCCAGCGGTTGTCCTTGACCAGTCCCGTGACCGTTATCCCGGCCCGGTCGAAGCGCCCCTCCCACCCCTTCGCCGTCTCGGCCATCCCGCGCACCCACTCCTCCGGCCCGGCCTCGCGGTCCGTCGGGGCCTCGGCGCGGTCCACGACGGCCGCACCGTCGACGAGCGTGACCAGGGTCTTTGTCCCGCCGATGTCGACGGCTAGCAGGGTCACCCGCCGTCCACCCTGTCGCCCGCCGCCTTCCGGACGGCCTCGGCGAACCATGAGGCCACGTGTTCGGGACGGGTGATCGCTGACCCGACGACCACGGCGTCGGCGCCTGCGCCGACCGCCTGCGCAGCAAGGTCCGGGCTGTTGTAGCGCCCCTCGGCCACGACGAACCTCCCGTGCCCGG
Source organism: uncultured Gammaproteobacteria bacterium (assembly GCA_964509765.1). GTDB lineage: Bacteria > Pseudomonadota > Gammaproteobacteria > Tethybacterales > Tethybacteraceae > CAZDYI01. The sequence goes on along the minus strand of CAZDYI010000141.1, from coordinate 2,243 downwards.
CCAGCGACCGGACCAGCTCCAGGTCGGGCTCCTCCGGCGCCTCCGGCCCGACGTAGCCGGACATGGTCGACCCGAGGACCTCGCAGCCGAGGGCCGCGGCAGCGGCTCCGTCGGAGGCCTCCGAGCAGTCCGCCATGGCGAGCTTTCCGCGGGCGCGGATTCTTTCCGCAATGCACTCGAGCGGCTCGGGCCTCGGCCGGCCGGTCGCGTCGAAGGCGATCACGTCCGCGCCCTCGCCGGCGAGCGCGTCGACGTCCTCCGAGGACGAGGTGATGCGGACCTCGGTTCCGGGCCGGCCGCTCTTGACTAGCCCGATGACCGGCGCGTCGGTCACCTCCCGGACGGCCCGCAGGTTCGCGGCGCCCTCGATGCGCAGGCCGGCCGCCCCGCCTGCGAGCGCGGCGAGCGCCAGGCGCGCGACGATGTCGGGCCGGTCAAGCGGCCCGCCGTCCACGGGCTGGCAGGAGACAACGAGGCCGCCCCGCATCCGCTCGAGGACCCGGTGCATGCCTGCCTACCCGCCGGCCGGCTGCGCCTCGGCGGCGAACAGCGCCTCGGCGAACTCGCCGGGCCTGAACGGGATCAGGTCGTCGGTGCCCTCGCCCACCCCGACGTACATCACCGGCACAGGGTGCTTGAGCGCGATCGCCATGATGATCCCGCCGCGGGCGGTTCCGTCGAGCTTGGTGAGCACGCAGCCGGTGAGCCCGAGCTCGCCGTCGAAGGCCTCGACCTGGCGCAGCGCGTTCTGCCCTGTGTTGGCGTCGATCGCGAGGATGCGCTCGTGCGGCGCCCCGTCCATCGCCTTGGCGACCGCGCGGTCGATCTTCCTCGCCTCGGCCATGAGCGCGTCGCTCGTAGGCTGCCTGCCGGCGGTGTCGATCACGACGAGGTCCGCCTTGGACGCTATCCCCGCGGACACCGCGCCGTAGGCGACCGCCCCCGGGTCCTTTGCGTCGCGGACAACCCGCACGCTGTCGAGCGTGCGCGCGAGCGAGTCGAGCTGCGCGGTCGCCGCGGCGCGGAAGGTGTCGGCCGCGGCGAGCACGACTGACTTGCCGTCCTCCTGCGCCTTGCGCGCGAGCTTGGCGACCGTAGTGGTCTTACCACCGCCGTTGGTCCCGACGAGCATGACCACGTGCGGAACAGTCTTCCAGGGGACCGGTCTGTCCTCGAGCCGGCCGAGCAGCTCGCCGACGGAGTCCATGGTCGCGCTCCCGAGCGCGGCGAGGTCCGCCTGCTCGCCAGCGCGCTCCTTTACCTGCGCTGCGATCCACCTTGCGGTCTCCGTCCCGACGTCCGAGCGCAGCAGCGCGGACTCAAGGTCCTTGAAGAACCCGTCTGCGTCGGGGTTGGCCGGCAGGGCGCCGAACCTGTCGCGCATCCGCCCGAGCGCGGCCTTGAGGCCGGCCATCTCAGGTTACCTTCGAGAACAGCAGCGTGAAGAACGAGCGGATGTGGCCGTTGCGCCAGGCCGCGCCGAGCGGCGAGGTCCCCGAGGCGTCGGCAACCGTGGTGTCGGCGCCGTAGTCGATGAGCACCCCGGTCGGCTTGCCGCGGTTCGAAAGCGAGGACTTGTGCAGCGCGGTCTCGCCGTTGCCGTCCTGGAAGTCGGGGTCGGCGCCGGCCTCGATCAGCGCCTCGATCGTGTCGTCCCAGCCGTTGATCGCCGCGGCCTGCAGCGGCGAGTTGCCCTCGTCGTCGAGGAACTCGAGCGGCGAGCCCGCCCGGGCGAGGACCGCGGCGGCCTCGACGTGGCCCTCCTCTGCCGCGGCGTGGATAGCGAGCTTGCCCTTCTGCGAGACCGTCGCTGGATCGGCGCCCGCGGCGAGGAGCGCGCGCACCGCCTCGTGGTTGCCGAAGCGCGCGGCCTGGTAGAGAGGGGTCGCGCCGACCTCGTCCTTGGCGTCGACGAAGGCGCCGGCGCGGGCGAGTTCGCGAATCACCTCGGGCTTGTCGGTGATCGCCGCCCAGTGGAGCGGGACGACGTCGCGCATGTTGGCAAGGCCCGGGTCCGCCCCTAGCGCGAGCAGCCTGCGCACCGTGGTAAGGCTGCCGTCGAAGGACGCGGGGTGGATCGGCGAGGCGCCGAAGGCGTCCGGGGCGTCGACGTCGCCCGGCCCGATGAGCTGGGTCACCGCCTCCCAGCCGACGTCCGACACCTGGTAGTCCGCGACCCTGTGCAGGGCGGTGTCGCCCCTTTCGCTCTTCCCGCCGAGCACGGCCCCGCGCTCGAGCAGGAG
>CAZDYI010000140.1:0-7578 GCA_964509765.1 uncultured Gammaproteobacteria bacterium | reverse complement strand
CCGCCGGAAATCACGGTGGGCCCGTCCGCATGTCCGAGCGGGAACCTGGTCAGGTTCGAGAGAAAGCAGCCATAACCGCAATTCGGGCAGTGCGGGTCGCGGGCCCGCCACCTTTTAGCCCCCGCCCCTAACCGCCCATGTCACTGCTCGACATCGACAGCGCCGACGCGGGCAAGGACGCCCACCTCGCCCTCGCGCGCAAGTGGCGGCCGCGGCGCTTCGCCGAGGTCGTCGGCCAGGAGCACGCGGTGCGCACGCTGCGCAACGCGCTGTCGAGCGGCCGGCTCCACCACGCCTACATGTTCACCGGCACGCGCGGGATCGGCAAGACGACCCTCGCGCGGATCCTCGCCAAGTCGTTCAACTGCGACGCCGTCAAGGACGGCGAGCCGTGCTGCGAGTGCGTCTCGTGCGCGGGGGTGGACTCCGGCACCCACCCGGACGTCATCGAGATGGACGCGGCGTCGACGACCCAGGTCGACAGCATGCGCGAGCTGCTCGACAGCGCCAACTACGCGCCGGCCTCGGCGCGCTTCAAGGTCTACATCATCGACGAGGTGCACATGCTCTCGCGGCACTCGTTCAACGCGATGCTCAAGACCCTCGAGGAGCCGCCGGGACACATCAAGTTCATCCTCGCGACGACCGACCCGCAGCAGGTCCCGGCGACGGTGCAGTCGCGCTGCCTGCGGTTTTCGCTGCGGCGCCTGCCGCGCGAGCGGATCGCGGCGCACCTCGGGGCGGTGCTCAAGGAGGAGGGGATCAAGGCGGACGCCGAGGCGCTTTCGCTGATCGCCTCGCAGTCCGACGGCAGCGTGCGCGACTCGCTTTCGGTCCTCGAGGAGGCGATCGCGTCTGAGGGCGAGCCGACCGCGGACGGCATCCGCGAGATGCTCGGGCTCGCCGGCGTCGAGTCGGTCCCGCGGCTCGTCGCCCTGGTGCTCGCCGGCGACGCGAGGGGCGCGCTGGACCTCGCCGGCGAGATGCACGAGCTCGGTGCCAACCTTGACACGGCGCTCGCCGGGATGCAGGAGGCGGTCCACCGCGGCCAGCTCGCGCGGCACTCGCACGCGCTCGGCGAGGAGGTCGACGGGAGCCTGCGCGACATCGACCCGATCAAGGCGCAGCTCGTCTACGAGGTCGCGGGCAAGGCGCTCGAGCGCCTGCCGGCGGCTCCGGACCCGCGCGTCGCCTTCGACATGGCGCTGCTGCGGATGGCGGCGCTGTTCGAGGGCGCGGACGGCGGCGCGCGGGGCAATGAAGGCGGCAAGGCCGCCGCGGTCCCGGCAAAGCCGGCGAGCAAGGAGCAGGGCGCGGACGGCGAGGGCGGCGACCGCGCGCACAACTACCGCGAGGAGAGCGCGCTCGACCGGATCCCCGGCAGCGAGGACGAGTGGGTGGCCCTGGCGCGCAAGCTCGGCGACGACCGGGTCAAGGCGCTCGCCGACCGGTGCAAGTGGCTGGGCTCCGGCGAGCGGTCGCTGCGGCTCGGGCTCGCCAAGGAGCACGAGGGCCAGCTCGCCTACGAGGGCAAGCTGTCCAAGGAGGTCAACGGCAGGATCGGGACCGAGGTCGAGCTCGCGATCGAGGTCCTCGGCGACGGCGTGTCGGGCACGCCGGGCGAGGCGAAGGAGGCCGACGAGCGCAAGCAGAAGGAGCTGCTCGCGAAGGAGGCCGAGGACAGCGACGTGATGAGAAAGATCCGCGGGACGTTCCCGGACAGCAAGGTCATCGTAGACGGGATCAGGCCGAAGGAGGCCTGAGGGCGCAGGGCCCCATGCGCCGCTACGCGGCGCGCTCGAGGTACTCGCCGGTCGCGGTGCTCACCCGTATGGTCTCGCCCTGCCTGACGAACGGCGGGACCATGACGGTGATGCCGGTGTTGGTCGTCGCCGGCTTGAACGATCCGGTCGCGGTCGCGCCCTTGATGTGCGGCTCGGTCGAGACCACCTCGAGGTCGACCTGGGCGGGCAGGTCGACGCTGATCGCCTTGCCGTCGAGCTCGCCGACGGAGACCTCGGCGCCCGGCAGAAGGTAGCCCATCAGCCCCTCGAGGACCTCGGCGTCGACGACGGCCTGCTCGTAGCTGTCGCAGTCCATGAATGTGTGCGCGCCGCCCTCCGAGAACAGGTACTGCATCCTGCGGCTGTCGACGTGCGGGCGGGTGACGCGCTCGTCGGTGCGGAAGCGGTGGCTGAGCTTCGAGCCGCCGCCGAGCGCCTTGAGCTCGGCCTGGATGCCGGCGCCGCCGCGGCCGCTGACCTTGACGTGCTCGCTTTTCGTCACGCGCCACAGCGCCGAGTTGTGCTCGATGAGCATCCCCGGCCGGAGCGCGTTGGCAGCCACCTTCGCCACGGCCGCTATTATCGGCCCTCGGGCCCCGCGCTCGCAATCTCGCCGGCGAGCTCGCGGGTGGTGGCGAGCAGCGCGAGGCGGGCGACGACGTCGAGCAGGTGCGCGCGAGCCGGGTCGCCGCCGGGGCCGCCGGCCATCGGCCAGAACAGCATCCCGCGGCTGTTGAGGTTGTCGCGCTCGCCCTTTTGCTGGTTGAGCCTCCAGAAGCCGCCGACGACCTCGCGGCCGACCATGTAGATCACGGGCTCGGCGACGAGGCCCTCGACCCGGTCGGCGGTCGGCACGCCCTCCTGGATGAGCACGTCGGTCGACGCGACGCCCTCCTTGAGGACCGACAGGTTCGAGCGCTGGCGGCGGTTGAGCGACCTGGCCGCCTCGGCGCTCTCGACCATCACCACGCCCGTGCCGTGGGTGCCGGCGTCGGCCTTGAGCGCGACGAACGGCGTCTCCCGCACGCCGAGGCGGGCGTAGTTCGAGCGGATGTCGTCGAGGGTCTCGTCGACCGCCTGGGCGAGGCAGCCGAGGCCGATGTTCTTCGAGACGTCAACCTTGTTGCAGACGTTGAAGTACGGGGTGAGCAGCCACGGGTCGATCCCGAAGGCGCGGCCGAAGCGCGCGGCGACGCGCTCGTACTGGAAGAAGTGCGCCGACTTGCGCCTCGTCGCCCAGCCGACCTCGGGCGGCGGGACGACCGGCTGGGACACCCCGCTGAGCGTGCGCGGCGTGCCGGCGGTCTGGTCGTGGTTGAGGACGACGAGGTCGGGGACGAAGCCGCCGCAGCGCAGCTCGTCGCCGTCGCGGCCGAGCTCGCCGACGGCGACCTCCCTGTGGTGGCCGGACAGCTTTTCCGCCTTGCCCTCGAGGAAGGCGAGCCGGACCTCGGCGCCCGCGCCCTCGATGACGTCGCCGAGCGCCGCGAGGTGGCTGGCGTAGTACGGGTTGCGGGTGTGGCGCTCGGTCAGCACGAGCACCTTCTTCGCCTTGGGCCAGCGCTCGCCGAGCAGTCGCGCGGCGGCCTTGGCGCCGCGCTCCTTTGCCTCCTGCGACAGGTTGTTGAAGCCGCCGGGGAACAGGTTGGTGTCGACCGGCGCGGCCTTGTGGCCGCAGGCGCGGATGTCGACCGAGCAGTAGAACGGCAGGCTCTGCTTGGAGAGCTCGGCGTCGATCCAGTCCTCGATCTCGCCCTGCCTCGAGCGGAGCTCCTCCTTCAGCTCGGCGACCGGTCCGCTCACGGCGCGGCCCAGCCGTAGTGGATGGCGGCCGTCCCGCAGGCGACGTCCGCCCACGACACGCCGACGAAGCCGGCGGCCCCGAGCATGGCGGCGACCTCCTCCCTGCCGGGGTGCGCGACGATCGACTCGCCAAGGTAGCGGTAGCTCGCGGCGTCGCCGGCGACCGCCTCGCCGAGCGCGGGCAGGGCCTCGAGCAGCAGGCGGCGCCGCAGGTCCGCGAGCGGCCCGCGCGGCGGGGTGAACTCGAGGAGGAACAGCCTGCCGCCGGGGCGGAGCGCCCGCCTCGCCTCGGCAAGGCCCGCGGCCATGTCGGCGAAGTTGCGCAGGCCGAATGCGCAGCAGATCCCGTCGAACGACGAGTCGGGGAACGGCATGTCCTCGGCCGCGCAGCGCACGAGCGAGACCCGGCCGCCGAGGCACGCGACGCGCGGCCGGGCGAGCGCGAGCATCTCTTCGCTCGGGTCGGCGCCCACGGTCCGCCCGGCGCGGCCGCCTTGCGCAAGCAGCAGGGTCACGTCGCCGCTGCCGCAGGCGAGGTCGAGCCAGTCCTCGCCCGCGCGCGGGCTCGCGTGGAAGGCGAGGCGGCGCTTCCACAGCCTGTGCGCGCCGGCCGACATGACGTCGTTCATCAGGTCGTAGTGCGGCGCCGCGCGGCTGAACACGCCGCCGATTGCCTTCCGTCTTTCGGGCGCGGCGCCCGTCGCTGCCTCCTCCACCTTGAAAAAAAAACCGGTTCTTCGCCGGGCGGGTATTCTAGGAAAGGCGGCGGCCCCTGCAAAGGGCGGCGAGCGCCTTCCAGCTGTAGATGCCGGCGGCGTGGCCGTCGGAGAAGCGCGGCTGGATCGCGTAGTTCCCGACGGGCTCGATGGCGACGACGGTCACCCCCTCGTAGTCGCCGCCGGGGTCGCTGCCTGCCGCGGGCGAGGCCGCGCGGAGCGCGGCGTACGGGATGCGCCAGGTCCCCTCGTCGCCGTAGTCGAGCTCGAGCGCGCGCGAGCCCGAAAGGAGCGCGACCTGCTCGGGCGCGCGCGCAGGCGGGCCGCCTTCCGGGCCTTCCGTCACTGTCTCAAAAACCCCGGAGGGTATAGACTAGGCGCGTTCAAGTGTCCTTGCGACCTCCAGGAGCGGCGCCTGCCTGAACTTGCGGACCCCGACGGCAGGTCCGCCCGGGGCTCCCGCCCCGGCTTCCTGGCGCTTGCCGGCCGCGCCGCGACCGCCGCGCTCGTCGCCGCGGCGGCCGCCTCCTTCGCCCTGTCGCAACAGGACCGCTTCCGCATCGCGGTCAACAGCAGCGGGAGCATGGACGGCAGGGTCTTCCTGCTCGACTCCGAGGGCCCGTCCCCCGTGCGGCGCGGCGAGGTCGTCGTGTTCGCGTTCGACGGCGGGCGCTGGGGCTTTCCGGACGAGCTGTGGGCGAAGCGGGTCGTCGGGCTGCCGGGCGACGCGATCGAGGTGGTAGGCGACGGGGTGTTCGTCGCCGGAAGCCGGGTTGCGACGCTCAGCCCCGGCCCGATGGAACGGGGAAACGTCAGCCCGGTCCGCGCGCGGGAGGTCCCGCCAGGGTCTGTGTTCGTGGTCGGATCGAGCCCGGACAGCCTGGACAGCCGGTATCTCGAGTTCGGTTTCCCGGGCATCGACGGGCTGCTCGGCACGGCAACAAGGCTGCTCTGAAAAGGAGGCCACCATGCAAAAAAAACGATAGCGGAGATCCGGGCGGCGCCAATCCCGGCACCCTGAGGTTCACGATCGACGCGCGCAAGATGCGAAGCGTCGAGTTCGTGGTGCTCATCGAGGTCATGATCCAGGAGCACGACGGCGACCCGAACCTGTCGCGGCTCGGGAGCCTGCCCTACGAGCAGCTCAAGCTGGTCTCGGGCATGCTCAGGACCGAGGTCACCATCAGCATCGCCGACTTCGACGTTGACTTCGCGCGGACCACAGCCGTCGTCAAGCGCGAGGCGCTCTACCGCACGCTGCTCCGCGCAGGGCTGCCCAAGGAGCACCTCGGCGAGCTGTTCGCGAAGTCCCGCCGCCAGATCGAGATCGACCGCCGCGCCCACGGGGGGAAGCGCGACATCAGGGGCAGGCCCAAGAACATCGAGCGCGATCTCGCCTACGAGATCGCCGGAGCCTGGGACAGCCTCAAGGCGAGCGAGCCCGACTACGCGACGCGGCTCGCGGCGATCCACGAGTCCTACCCGAAAACGAGCCTCGCGAGCATCTGCCGGCTCGTCGGAAGGGACTGACAGTCCCGTCATCGGACGGCGCCCCGCGGAGGGCGCCTGCGGGGGCCCTACTCCTCGGGCCAGTCGCTGATGTAGCTCTTGAGCATCCGGTTCTCGAAGTCGGTCTGCTTGGCAAGGGCGCGGGCGACGTCGTAGAAGCTGATGACGTCGGTGAGCTGGCCCTCGCGCATCACCGGCAGGTAGCGGATGTGCTTGCCGGTCATGATCGCCCGGATCTGGTCGACGGTGTCGTCGGGGGTCGCGATCGGCGGGTCCGCGTCCATCACCTCGCCGACAGGCGTGTCGACGCACGCCGCAGGGTCCTCGTGGAGCTTCTTCATGACCTCGCGGAAGGTCAGCATGCCCTTGAGGTGGCCCGAGCCGTCGGTGACCACGCACGAGCCGGTGTCGTTCTCGACCATGATCGCGATCGCGGCCTTGATCTTGTCGCCCTCCTTGACGCCAAGCGGCTCGCCCGAGCGGCGCTTGCCCTCAAGTATCTCGCTTACTAGCACTTTCTCTCCTCGATCCTCGTAAGGATACAACCCTGGCAGGATTTTACTTCATGCAGGAGGAAAGAAAGTCTGCTTCGCGCGGAGAAAAAAATATGGTGATCTTCCTGCGGTAGGAAGAAAGCTGATCGTGCCCAATGATCAGTTACATCACGGATCGTCGTCCAACCTTGCGATGTCCATCCAGGGCGCGTACAAGGCCTCGAGCAAGACGGTGCGAGGTTCCCGGATCGTGTAGAACACGAGCGCCGAGAAGTCCCGCAAATACCATCTGTGGAACTCCATGCCCCTGATGGTTGTGTGGACAGGACAGGCATACGGATTGGAGGCGATGAAATCTATGCACTGCTGAGCCCTGTCGATGAACTGAAGATAACTTGCGACATCCGACCGTTCAAGAAACTTGCTCGCGGCGATGCTCTGGCACCTCCTGTAAGTGCCCCGCTTGATGACCTTGTAGCTCACGGGCTACTTCTTTTTCTTCTTGTACGCAAGCTTGCGCAGCTCGTCCATCTCGGCTGGAGACCACTCAGTGATCTCGTCGTCGTGGAACGTGCTCTCCAGCAAGTCGTTGATCTCCTTGCGCATGGGCTCCGAGTTCTGTTCCATGTCGCGGCGCACCAGGTCCCTGATGTACTCGCTGCGCGAGTCGTAAATGCCTCCGTTGCCGGTGACCTCGCCAACATGTTCCGCGAGATGTGCCGGCAACTTGGCGGTCACATGCTTGGATGCCCTTTTCTTTGCTTTATCTTTGGCCATGGATTACCTCTCCGCGCAAGCAGATTTTACCGCAAGGTCTCCTTCGCGGCTCAACTGGATGCCGCAAGAACGGCTGTTACTACAGACAGCTCCTCCGGACCCTTGTTGGTGTCGGAAGGCGCTGGTCTGGCAAAGCGGCGCGTGCCTGGCCGGATTTGGTGATGGCAAGTGGCAACAAAACTTCGGGGATTTCAATAAACGGTGCATTCGGTTAATGCGATTTATCGCCCATCTGATATAATCAAACCACAACGATAGCACAAAATGTAATTCTGCGACATTATCAGCTTAGAAAGGAATAGTCGCGCCAGACCACAATATATGGTGCATATTCTTGGTCGTTCCAGTGTCATGCCCCAGATATATGGTTGTGTTATGATTAGCGTTCCCGTCTCCCCTTCGGGGGGTTCTGCAAGAGGAGGTAGCATGATGAACGAGGAATTTGTGATCTGCAACGGATGCACAAAGGCGGAACCGCGCGGTTCCTCGTCCTCG
>CAZDYI010000139.1:0-61661 GCA_964509765.1 uncultured Gammaproteobacteria bacterium | reverse complement strand
CGGCAGGCCCGCGCGTAGCCTGCCCATCGGAAGCAGCAGCAGGGCGAGGACGTACCACGCCGCGACGGCGCCCACGCACCAGAACAGCAGCGCGCAGGCTAGGCCGATAGCAAGCCCGCCGGTGACAGCGTCGTCGCGCATGCGCGACAGGCCGAACACCCCGGCGGTTCCAAGCAGCAAGAGCGTGACGTCGGGGTTGACCGTCCGCGCGTGCAGCAGCAGCCCGAGGGACGACATCACGAGCAGCACCATCCTCCAGCCGACCCGCGAGCCGTGCCTGCGGGCCATGACCGTTCCGGCGAGCGCAAGGGGGAAGACCAGCCACAGCAGGTTGGAAACGCGCATGCCCTCGTGGTACTCGAACGCCGGAGAGAGCATGTCGCCGAAGAGCGAGCCGACGTACAGGTAGGCCGGCGGCTGGCCCGCGACCGGCACGCCGAGGTTTGTGACCGCCGCGCCCCAGCCTTCGGCGAAGCTCTCCGCAGCCGCGGGGACGAGGTCGGTCTCGGTCGGCTTCCACAGGCTCCGCCCGGTCAGCCCCGGCAGGAACCACAGCAGGCAGAGCGTGAGCAGCAGCGCCTGCCGGAACGGCGCGAGGCGCGCGACGGACGATCCCGGCCGCGCGGGCCGGGCGTTTATCTCGAGGAACCCGGCGGTCACCGGAGTGCGCATGCCGGCAGCGCCGGGCCGGCGCCGCGGCTCAGCCGAACTTCTTGCGGAACTTCTCGACCTGGCCTGAGCTGTCGATCAGCTTCTGCTTGCCGGTGTAGTACGGGTGGCACTTTGCGCAGACATCCAGCTGCAGCGCGCCCTTGCGGGTGCTGCGGGTCGATATCTTGTTGCCGCACGTGCAGGTCGCCTCGACCTCGTGCAGCTCGGGGTGCAGTCCCTTCTTCATGAGCGGGCAAATTATACTAGCCGCGCCCGTGAGCCAAGCGCCCCCGCCGATCGTCCTCGCATCGACCTCGCCCTACCGCAAGGCGTCCCTTGCGCGGCTGCTGGTCGCCTTCGAGGTCGCGGACCCCGGCGTCGACGAGACCCCGCTGCCCGGGGAGGGGCCGGCGGAGCTCGTCGCGCGCCTGGCGGAGGCGAAGGCAGCGGCGGTCGCCAAGCGCATGCCCGACAGCATCGTCATAGCGGGCGACCAGGTGCTCGAGGCAAACGGCAGGATCTACGGCAAGCCGGGCGACCTTGCGACCGCAAGGGCGCACCTGCTCGAGCTCTCGGGACAAAGAGGTACGTTCCACAGCGGGATGTGCGTGACGTTCCGCGGCGAGCGGCAGGCGGTCACCGTAAGGACCGAGGCGACCTGGAGGGAGCTGGACGAGAGGACGGTCGACTCCTACCTGGAAAAGGAGCCCTCCCCCCACAGCGCCGGAGCGGCCCAGCTCGAGGGCCTCGGCATCAGCCTACTCGAGCGCCTCGAGTGCTACGACCCGTCTGCGATCCTCGGCGTGCCGCTGATCAGCCTCTGCGACATGCTCGGCAAGTTCGGGGTGAAGGTACCCTGAGCGGCGCGCTCAGCCCCCGGACGCGAACCTGGCTATGCGCCCGAGCAGCCGCTCGAATCCGGCGAAGCTGTGGTCGCCGCCGTCCTCGACAACCTGCTCGCAGCCCTCGTAGAACTCCACCGCCTCCTTGTAGTCGAGCACCTCGTCGCCCTTCTGGACGAGCAGCAGGTACCTCTTAGGGTCCGCAATCGAGCCGACCGCGCTTTCCTTGAGGTCGAGGAAGTGACCCTCGGTGAACTCGTAGGTGGAGCCGTCGTTGTAGTTGGTCTGCACCTTGCCGACCTCGCCCTTGAGCTTGTCGGCGACGTCGACCGCGGGGTTGACCAGCACGGCCCGTGCTGCGTGCCTGTTCTCGACGAGCCAGGTCGCGTAGTGCCCGCCGAGCGAGCTGCCGACCGCGGTGACCTCTCCCTCGCTTTCCGCGCAGATTCCCCGCGCGAGCTCGAGCGCCTCGCTTGGGCGGTGCGGCAGGTCGGGCGCGACGCAGCGCACTCCCGCCTCCTTGCAGTGGGCGAGCATCGCCTGGGCCTTCGACGAGGCCGACGAGCTGTTGAAGCCGTGCATGTAGAGGATCACGACGACGCCGTCAGCTCACGGCACTTCTCCTCCACGCGGTTCGCAAGCTCGACGTACTCTGCGACCGACAGGTCATCGGCCCGCCTGTCCCCGTAGGTTCCGGCGATGTCGATCTCCAGGCCGTCAAGGGAGTTCGACAGCTTCTTCCTTCTCTGCTTGAACGCCTCGAACAGCACCCCTTCAAGCACGCCGGGATTGTCGACTGTGCCGTGGTTCTCGGCCGGGGTCAGGCGCACGACCGTCGACATCACCTTCGGCGGCGGGTCGAACGCCTCGGGCGGGACGTCGAACAGGACCTCCACCTCCATGCACGACTGCACCGAGACTGTGATCTTGCCGTAGTCCTTAGTCCCGGGCGAGGCCGCGAGCCTGGCAGCGAACTCGCGCTGCAGCATCAGGTGGGCGTCCCTCAGCCCTTCGACCAGGCCCCAGGCAAACGGCTTGAGCAGCGGCGAGGATATCTCGTAGGGAATGTTGCCCGCGAGCCTCCAGTCGTCCAGTTCCGGAACCGGCAGGCCGTGGGCCGCGTCGCCTACGACGACCTCGCACCGTTGCGCTAGGTCGCCGAGCAGGCCGGGCAGCTCGCCCGCAAGCTTCCTGTCGCGCTCGATCGCGACGACGCGCGCGCCGGAGCGGAGCAGCGGCGCGGTGAGCTGGCCGCGGCCGGGTCCGACCTCGACGAATAGGTCGCCCTCCTTCGGCGCGATGTGGCCGACGATGTCGTCGAGGACCGCCCGGTCGGAAAGGAAGTGCTGCCCGAGCGGCTGCCGCGAGCGGCTCACGACGACGCCATGACCCTCGCGGCCATCTGGGCCGCGAGGTCTATCGCGGACAGAAGCGGGCCCACGTCGGCTATCCCCTTTCCCGCGAGCTCGAACGCCGTTCCGTGGCCGACGCTTGTGCGCACGTACGGCAGGCCGAAGGTGACGTTGACCGTGGCGGCGAAGTCGTCGCGCTTGACCACAGGCAGGACCTGGTCGTGGTACATCGCAAGGAAGAAGTCGTCCTCGGAGACGTTGCCGGGCAGGAACGCGGTGTCCGCCGGAATCGGCCCGGTTGCGTTGATCCCCTCCTCCTGCGCGCGCCTGACCGCTGGCTCGATGACTTCCTTCTCCTCCTTGCCGAGCAGGCCGCCCTCGCCCGCATGCGGGTTCAGGCCGCAGACCTTCCAGCGCCGCCTTTCCATGCCGAGCCGGTCCCTTGCGTCGCGGTCCGCGACGCGCAGCACTCCCAGGATGCGCTCCTCGGTGATCGCGGCCGGGACCTCCGACAGGGGCAGGTGCGTCGTCGCAAGCGCCACCTTGAGGTTCGGGCCCACCATCGCCATCACCGGCAGGTCGACCTCGGCATGCTTGGCGAGGAGCTCTGTCTGGCCGGTGAAGCCCGGCAACGCCTGCGCCAGGATCTCCTTCGAGACCGGTCCCGTGACCACGCCGTCTGCCTGCCCGTACGTCATCAGCATCCTGGACGCAAGCTCGAGCGAGTAGATGACGCCCGGCGCGTTGCGCGGGTCGGGCTTGCCGGCGACCGGGGCGGTGCCGAGGGGGGTGTAGATCGCCGAGATGGGCGCGGGATTGTCCTGGTCGTACGCCTGCGGCCAGAACCGTTCGCCCATCTCGATGGACCGCCTCTCGAGCGCCATCACGTCGCAGAGGAGCACGATGTCCGCGGCTAGCTTCCGGTCGCCGAGCATGGCGACAAGCTCGTAGCCGATGCCCGCGGGGTCGCCCGCGGTCAGGGCAAGGCAAGGCCTGCTACGGGTCGGCACGCACGATCTCCACGGTCCCGATCGAGCGCAGGAACTCGATCCACTTGCGCCGCACCTGGAAGTAGTTGGCGTCAGCGGCGATCGCCGACGCCTGCCGGCGCAGCTCCTCGTCGCCGACGACCTCGCTCTCCCGGCCGACGACCATCGCGACGACCAGCCTGCCCTCGTGGTCGAACGGGCCGCCGATCTCGCCGCTGATCATCCTGAGGCTGCCGGTCACCGACGCTGGCAGCTCCTCGGGCCTGCCCTCGACGAGCCAGGACTCGCCGCCGACGGACTCTGCGGCCTCCTCGAAGCCGAGCTCGCCCGAGCGCACCGACTCGGCCGCGGCGCGCAGCTGCTGCTCGGACGTTCCCTCGCCGCCGGCGAACAGCTTGATCCTCGTCATCCCGCCCTGCGAGTGCCCCGGGACGAGCGGCCTGGACGCGACGAGGTGGATGACGTGCAGGCCGTTGTCGAGCTCCATCACCTGCGAGACCCGGCCGGGCCTGAGGCCGCGGAGGGCCTCGGCGAACTGCGTCGGCATCTCGCCCTCGGTGAGCCAGCCGAGGCTCACGCCGTCATCGCTCGCGCTGTGCTCCGCGGCGAAAGAGGCGAACTCCTCGCCGGACAGGGCGCTCGCGCGGCCGGCGAGCTCGCCGTCACCGTGGGCGAAGCGCGCGTGCTCGAGCAGGTGCTCGCGCAGCTCGGGTCGGGCGAGCCTCGCGCGCAGCTCCTGGTTGACCTCCTGCTGCCCCACCCTCATCTCGCCGGCGTTGTCGCGCAGGACCGCGCGGTTGACCAGCAGGTCGTCGCGTATCCCCCTGCGGAACGCGCCCTCGGAGACGTTGAACTCCCTGAGGTAGCGGGAAAGGCTCATGTTGCGCTGGGCGAGGAAGCGGCGCGCGGCCTCGTCGACCTCGCCCTCCTCGACGGTCAGGCCGAGGGAGCGCACCCGCTGGGTCTGGAGCCGCTCCTCGATGAGCCTGTTGAGGACCGAGTCGTACAGCGCGCCGGGGTCGGGAAGGGACTGCCCGGAGTCGCGGATCACCGCGTTGATGCGGTCCATCTCGCCCTCGACCTCGGTCGAGAGGATCGCCTCGCCGTTGACGACCGCCGCGACCCGGGCGACGACCGACGCCGCGCCCGCCTGGTGCGCGAGCAGGGCAAGCGCGGCCAGGGCCGCGGCGGTGATAAGATTCTTCCTCGTTGCGGCCCTCACCGGGCGGGATTCTATTTCCGATGGACGTTCAGCAGGCCATAGACGAGGAGATCAAGGCGCACCCGGTCGTGCTCTACATGAAGGGCACCCCGCAGTTCCCGCAGTGCGGGTTCTCCGCCCTTGCGGTCGAGGCCCTGCGGCAGCACCTGCCGGACAGCGACGACATCCACACGGTCAACGTCCTGATGGACCCCGACGTGCGCGAGGGGATCAAGGAGTACTCGGACTGGCCGACCATCCCGCAGCTCTACGTCCGCGGCGAGTTCATCGGCGGGGCCGACATCATCAAGCAGCTCCACGACGAGGGCAAGCTCGGCGGGCTGCTCGGAAAGGAGCAGGCCGCGCAGGAGTAGCGCGGCAGGGGATCAGCCTTCCCCGCCAACCTCCTTGAGGTCGGCTTCGATCACGTCCTTGAGGACTTCCGGCGAAGGGCCGCCGGGAGACCTGCGCGAGCCGACCGCGGCCGCCGCGTCGAGCGACTTTTTCGCGGACGTTGCATCCAGGCCCGTGATCTCCGCAAGCTCCCCTTCCGGCAGGCCTGAAAGCGGGACTCCCCTGCGCTCGGCCGCGTTGACGGCCCGCGCAACCTTCTCGTGCGCCTCGCGGAACGGCATGCCCCCGCGGACCATGAGGTCGGCAAGGTCGGTAGCGGTCGCGCAGCCCCTCTCGAGCGCGGACGACAGCGCGTCCGGGTCGAAGGTCATGCCCTCGACCATCGGCGCGAAGACGGCGAGGCAGGACTCGACCGTGTCGGCCGCGTCGAACAGCGCCTCCTTGTCCTCCTGGTTGTCCTTGTTGTAGGCAAGCGGCTGCCCCTTTAGCGCCGTCAGCAGCGCGACGAGGCCGCCGATCACGCGCCCGCTCTTGCCCCGGACGAGCTCGGCCGCGTCCGGGTTGCGCTTCTGCGGCATGATCGACGAGCCCGTGGAAAAGCCGTCCGGAACCCGCGCGAAGCCGAACGGCTGCGAGCACCAGAGAACGACCTCCTCGCCCAAACGCGACAGGTGCACCATCAGCAGCGAGGCCGCGGCGAGGTACTCCGCGGCGAAGTCGCGGTCGGAGACCGCGTCCATCGAGTTCCGGCAGAGCCCGTCGAAGCCGAGCTCGGACGCGACCTGCTCCGGGTCGATGTCGAAGCCGGTCCCGGCGAGGGCCGCGGCGCCGAGCGGCAGGACGTTCACCCGCTTGCGGCAGTCCCACAGCCTCTCGCAGTCGCGCGCGAGCATGCACGAATGCGCGTGAAGGTGGTGGGCGAGCGTCGTGGGCTGCGCGACCTGCAGGTGGGTGAAGCCCGGCATGACGGTGCCGAGGTGGCCCTTCGCCTGGCCAAGCAGCGCAACGCGGAGCTTGGCAGCAAGGGACAGCTGCGCGTCGATCCTGCCGCGCAGCCACAATCGGGTGACCGTCGCGACCTGGTCGTTGCGCGAGCGCGCGGTGTGCAGCCGCTTGCCGGCGTCGCCGACGTCCTCGACGAGCCTGCGCTCGACCGCGGTGTGGACGTCCTCGTCCTCGAGCGACCACTTGAACGCGCCGCTTTCAGCCTGCCCGGACAGTCGGTCCAGGCCCGCGAGGATGGCCTCGCAGTCCGCCTCTGAGACGATTCCCTGCCTGCCGAGCATGCGCGCGTGCGCCTTCGATGCGGCAAGCTCCTCGCGGAGCAGGCGGACGTCAAAGCCGATCGACGCGTTGAACGCGGCCATCAGCTCGTCGACGGGCCCGTCGAAGCGCCCGGACCACTTGCCCTTCCCGTCGCCCTTGCCCACGCGCTTCCGCCCTCCCTAGGATGCCTGCTGCGACGAAAGCCTGTAGCTCCAGTCGAGCAGGTCCTGGATCGCGCGCCGCGCCGCGGCCGTGCCGCGGGTCTCGACCATCATCACGAAGACTATGTCGCCGGAGGGGTTGTGGACGAAGCCGACCGTCGAGCGCGCGTTCGCGAGCGTGCCGGTCTTGATGTGGGCGTTGCCCTCGGACTGCCTCCTCTTGTTCCAGCGCCTCGCGGTCCCGTCCCTGCCGAGCACGGCGAGCGAGGAGATCAGCTCGTGCTTGTACGGCCTCCTGCTGAAGTCGAGCATCGACTCGCCGAACTGCCGCGGGGTCAGGCGCGAGCTGCGCGACAGGCCCGAGCCGTTGTCGACGTGCAGGCCCGAGGTCGCCACGCCCATCCGCTCGAACCAGCCGGCCATCGCCTCGCGCGAGCTCGCGAGGCTGCTCGGGGAGCCGTTGCCGTCCGAGCCGAGCGAAAGGAAGATGTTGCGCGCCATGAAGTTGTTCGAGAACTTGTTCATGCCGCGGATGGCCTCGGCGAGGGTCTGCGACTCCTCTGTCACGACCGCCTTGGCGTTGCGCGGGGTGCGCTCCTTGCGCCAGCCGCCCAGGACGGTCCCGCCGACCTCGGAGAAGATCCTCGTCACCGCGCCCGCGAGGTGCGCCGCGGGGTCGCTCTGGCCGAGCAGGTAGTAGCTCTGCTCGCCGCAGCCGCTCGGGTAGCTGCCCGAGAGCACCAGCCGGGCGGTCCCGTCCGGGTTGCGCGACAGCCGCTCCCTGATCCTGCCCCGCCAGTTGCCGCTGCACTTGGCGCGCCGCAGCTGCAGCTGGTTTACGAACTCGAAGGTCGTCGAGGGCGGCTCGAGGAAGGCCTCGGCCTCGCCGTCGGCGACGTGGATGACGACCCTGGTCGAGCCGAAGTTGACGACCGACGCGCCCGGCGCGGCGTTGTAGGTCCTCGTCCCCCGCCCGTCGAACGACGCCGGGTCGAAGGGGCCGAGGTCGAACAGGGTGTCGTCGATTACGACGTCGCCGGCGACGGACTCGATGCCGCGGCGCCGCAGGCCGAGCACCAGGTGCGCGAGGCGCTCGTTGGTCAGGTACGGGTCGCCCTCGCCGCGCAGGTAGAGGTCGCCGCGCAGGCTGCCGTCGACGACCGGGGCAGCGGTGAGGATGCTGGTCTTCCAGGTGTGCCCCGGGCCGAGCAGGTCGAGGGCCGCCATGCTGGTCACGAGCTTGACCGACGAGGCGGGGTTGAACGGCCGGTCGACGTTGAGCATCGCGATCGGCTCGCCGCGGTCCCAGGCGAGGTAGATCCCCGTCTGCGAGGCGGGCAGGCCGTGCTTCTTGAGTATCCGCGCCACCTCCTTGGGCAGCAGCTGGGCGGTGTCGGCCGACGCGCCGCCCGGGGCCGGGACCATGGGCAGCGCAACGGACGCCGCAAGCGCGAGGGCCGTCGCAAGCGATCTCATGCGGGCTTAAATATATTTCACCTGCTAGAATGAAAACGCACCGATGGAGGCCGAATCCCTTGCTGAAAGGGTAAACCGAATCCGCCCGTCGCCGACGATCGCGGTAAGCACCCTGGCCAAGGAGCTCAAGGCCGCGGGCAAGGACGTCATCAACCTCGGGACCGGCGAGCCCGACTTCGACACCCCCGAGCACATCAAGGAGGCGGCCCGCAAGGCGATCGCCGACGGCCAGACCAAGTACACCGCCGTTCCCGGCACCCTCGAGATCCGCGAGGCGATCTGCCGCAAGCTCGTGCGCGACAACGCGATGTCGTGCGACCCCGCGCAGATCGTCGTGACCAACGGCGCCAAGCAGGCGATCATGAACCTGCTGCAGTGCGTGGTCAAACACGATGACGAGGTCGTCATCCCGGCGCCGTACTGGGTCTCGTATCCCGACATCGCGCAGTTCTGCGGCGGCAAGCCGGTCTTCGTGTTCGCGCCCGTCGAGTCCGGCCACAAGATAACAGCGGAGCAGCTCGACAAGGCAATGGGCGACAACACCCGCGTAGTGATGCTCAACAGCCCGTGCAACCCGTCCGGGTGCGTCTACACCGAAGGCGAGCTCAAGGCGCTCGGCGAGGTGATCGCCAAGTACCCCAAGGCCCTGGTCTGCAGCGACGAGATCTACGAGCACGTAACCTACTCGGGCAAGTCCGCGACCTCGTTCGCCGCCGCCTGCCCCGACCTCATCGACCGGACGGTGATCGTAAACGGCGTGGCGAAGGCGTACGCGATGACCGGCTGGCGCGTGGGGTTCTCCGCCTCTTCGGAAACCCTGGCGAAGGCGATGTCCAAGGTCCAGTCGCAGTCGACCTCGAACGTCTGCTCGATAGCGCAGGCCGCGGCGGCCGTCGCATTCGACAGCGACCTCGACTGCATCAAGCCGATGCTCGACGCCTTCGGGGCGAGGCGCTCGCGCGTGGTCTCGGCGTACGAAGGCATCGAGGGCCTCACCCTGCCGCCGATAGACGGCGCGTTCTACGCCTTCGGCTTCGCGCAGGTCGCGATCAACAATCTGCACGAGGCCGGCAAGATCGAGAGCGCGGACGACGAGGCGTACTGCAGGTACCTGCTCAAGGACTTCGGCGTCGCCGCGGTGCCGGGCACGGCGTTCGGCTCGGCAGGGTCGTTCCGGATCTCGTTTGCCGCGGACGACGAGCAGGTCGACGCAGCCCTCGAGCGGATTGCCAGGTCGCTTTCCTAGCGGCCGCGCCGCCCCAGCCGGCACGCTGAAAACAAAAGGGAGGCGCTGATGGGCCTCGTGGCCGCGCTGCTGGTCCTGCTCCTTTTTGGATGGCTTGTGGGCCGGCTCGCCGGCGGCGCCGTCTCGTACTTTCTCGGCGCGTCCGGCGACGACGGCTACGAGGAGGATTGGGAAGAGGAATGCGGGGACTGGTGCATCGAGGACGCCCTTGATTTCGGGGAAAGGGTCGACGGCGGCAAGGGCGTCGCGTGCCCGCACTGCGACCGCGTCTTCAAGCTGACTGTCCAGGACTCAGACGGCGACGGACCTGGCTGATGGGCCAGGCGCTCCTGCTGCTGGGCCTGCTGTTCGCCGGGCTGTTCCTGCTAAAGGCGCTCGGGTTCGTGGGCGCAATGATCTTCGAGATCCTGTTCGGCTCGCACAGACACCGCGACGATGACTTCGATGACTGGGATGATGATTGAATCTGCTTCAGTGTCTGAAGGAAGACCGGTTCAAGCCTGCGGCCTGCAGCGAAAGGGGCAAGGAGCTGCCGGGGGGCCGCTGGGCGATAATCCGCCCCTCATGGAACTTCCGGACGGCGGCCCCGAAGGGGCCTCAGTGAAAAAGCAGCGCGACCGCGTGGCGGTCCTCGCCAGAAAGCACGTTGTAGGTCCGGCAGGCCGCGGCGGTGTCCATCGACTCGACCCCTATCCCGGCCTCGGCGCACGCCTGGACGAAGGACGCGGGCGCGAGCGCGAAAGACGTGCCCGTTCCGACGAGGACGACCGCCGGCGCCCGGCCGATCACCTCCCTGGCGACGGGGTGTTCCCCGCTGAGGTCGGCGAAGCCGCCGATATCGGCGCCGATCGCGCGGCAGGAGTCCGCGCCGACCATCACGGCGCCCTCGTGCCTCTCGCCGTTGACCTCGACCCAGCCCGGACCGTGCTTGGTTATCCTCAGCCCGTCGGGCTGCTCGAGGTGGAGCTTCACGCAGCAAATCTTACTGGACGGGCGGCGTGAGCGGCGGCGCGCGGGAGTTCGGCATCGCCCTGCTCGGAACGGGCACGGTTGGCGGCAGCGTCTGCGACCTGGTCAGGGAGAACGCGGACCTGATCGCGGAAAGGAGCGGAGTCAGGCCCAAGGTGGTCTCGGCGTGCGCGAGGAACGTCGGCCGCGCGAAGGAGCGCACCGGCGGCGGCGTGCCGGTGTTCGCCGACTGGCGCGAGGCGGTCTCGCAGCCCGGGGTCGACGCAGCGGTCGAGCTCATGGGCGGGACCGACGAGGCGCTCGAGTGCGCGCTCGCGTGCGCCGAGCGCGGCCTGCCGCTCATCACCGCGAACAAGGCCCTGCTCGCGACCCACGGCGAGCGGCTGCTCGGCGGGGGCCAGGCAGGCGGCGCGGTCTACTTCGAGGCCGCGGTCGCGGGGTGCATCCCAGCCATCCGCGTCCTGCGCGACTCACTATCAGGCGACCGGATCAGCTCAGTCATGGGGATAGTCAACGGCACATGCAACTACATCCTCACGAGGATGTCCGCAGAGGGGATCGGCTTCGACGAGGCGCTGGCCGCGGCGACGGCTGAGGGCTACGCCGAGGCCGACCCGACGCTCGACATCGACGGCCTGGACGCCGCGCACAAGGCGGTGATCATGTCGCGGCTCGCGTTCGGGACGGAGCTGACCATGGAGGGCCTGGAGGTGCGCGGCATACGCGGGTCCGACCCGGCCGACGAGGAGCTCGCCGCCGAGTTCGGATACGCGGTCAAGCTGATCGCGACCGCAAGGCGCGAGGGCGACGGCTCCGCCCTAGTCTGGGTTACGCCGGCGCTGGTCGACCTGCGGCACCCGCTTGCGAAGATCGACGGAAGCACCAACGCGGTGCTCGTCGACTCCGAGGCGGCCGGAGAGATGATGCTCGTCGGCGCCGGCGCCGGCGCGAGGCCCACCGCCTCGGCGGTGATGAGCGACATCGTCGAGGCCGCCCTGCGGGCGGAAAACGGCGGCGGCCCGCAGGTTCCGGGGGCCAACGGGGCCAAGACGGTCCCCCCGCACGACGTCCCCTGCCAGGCCTACGTCCGCGCGCGGGTCCTGGACGTAGCCGGAGTGATGGTCAAGGTCACCTCGATACTCTCCGAAGCCGGCATCTCGATCGAGGGTATGCACCAGGGCGAGTCGATAGAGGGCGAGAAGGTCGACGTCGCCGTGCTGCTGCACGAGTGCAAGTGGAGCGCCGCGGTCGAGGCGGCGGGCAGGATCGCCGCGCTCGAGGAGACCGTAGGCGAGCCGGCCGTCATGCCGATCGCCGTCCCGCACAACCGATGAGCGGCCGCGCCGGGGTCATCGCCTCCTTTTCGGAGAGGCTGCCCGAGGAGGTCCGCGACAGTCCGGTCACGCTCGGCGAGGGCAACACCCCCCTGCTCCGCCTGGAGCACATTCCGGAGCGCCACGGGATCAACGTCGAGATATGGTGCAAGTTCGAGGGCCTCAACCCGACCGGCTCGTTCAAGGACCGCGGCATGGCGGTTGCGATCACCGCGGCGAGGAACAAGGGCGAGGAGATCGTTCTCTGCGCGTCGACCGGCAACACGTCCGCATCCGCAGCGGCGTACTCCGCGCGGGCCGGGATGCGCTGCGCGGTGCTGCTGCCCAAGGGCAAGGTCGCGGCCGGCAAGCTCGCGCAGGCGCATGCCCACGGCGCGAGGATCATCTCCGTCGACGGCAACTTTGACGTCGCGATGAAGGCCGTAAGGGAACTCGGCGAGCGCGGATACGCCAACGTCAACTCGATCAACCCGATGCGGCTGCAGGGACAGAAGACGATCGCCTTCGAGGTGATCGCGCAGCTCGGAAGGGTTCCCGACGCGCACGCGCTTCCGGTCGGCAACGCGGGCAACATCACAGCGCACTGGATGGGGTACTGCGAGGCGGCCGGCCGGGGGACAGAAGCCTGCGCCTGGTGCTCGGGCGACTGCGGACTGCTCGGAAAGGGCAGCCCGGCTGCTGACAGCACGCCGGTGATGATCGGGGTTCAGGCGAGCGGCTCTGCGCCGTTCGTCGACGGAGCGCCGGTGGAAAACCCCGAGACCGTCGCGACGGCGATAAGGATCGGCAACCCGCAGTCCTGGGACGCGGCCCGCATGGCGGTTGCGGAATCCGGCGGCAGGTTCCTCGCGGCGGACGACGAGACTCTGCTTGCGGTTCAGGCCGAGCTAGCCTCTACCGAGGGGATCTTCTGCGAGCCCTCCTCGGCCGCGGGACTCGCAGGCGTGATCGCCGAAGCCAAGGCGGGCAGGATCGAGGGAGGGTCTGTAGCGGTCTGCACCCTGACCGGCCACGGCCTCAAGGACCCGGACGTCTTCTCGTCGACCGACGGCCACATCGAGGCCGCCACCGACGCCGAGAGCCTGCGCGAGGCGATCGAGGGCTAGCGCCTCCGCTCGTTCCTGCGACTTTCCATTTCCTCGAGCACGCTGCGAACCGGAGCGGGACGGACGGACGACAGCTTGCCCTCGTCGCGCTCGGTGAGGATACGGTCGCTGAGCTGGTAGCAGTTCTTCCTGCGCGAGGCCGCCTCGACGTCCTCGACGGCTCCGCTGAAGTTGACCGAGCCGCCGATCGACGGCGCCTTCGGCTCCTCGAACTCCAGCCCCATGATCCTCTCTATCACGAACATCGGGGCGGTGACGACCTTGGCGACGGTCACCCCGCCGAAGTTGAGCTGCTCCGGCCGTTCGTTTGCTGCCAGGATCCGCTCGTACTCATCCTCGAGCCAGGCGCAGTCGAACGCGCCCGAGAAGTAGTCGATGTTCTGCTGCGCCGCCGCAGGGATGACCGGGGTCGCGGACAGCGCGGCGGCGGCCGCAAGCCAGGCCGCGCTCCGCGCCGCCGCGCCCGGTATCACTCGACGAGGGCCGCCGCGCCCGAGATCTTCCGAAGCGTGTCCATTGTCTCCCTGCTCACCCTGCTTCCTGGCGAGACCCCGTTGAGCGCGAACCAGCCAGCCGGCATCTCTATGACCCATTTTACCGAGTGCAGCGGGCAGTGCGGGTCGAGGGACTCGGGCTCCATGGTCGCGACCATCACGTACTCGCCATCAAGGTCGATGAACGCCGCGTCGAGCGGGATGAAGGTCTCCTTCATCCAGAAGCACGGCTTGGCCGGCTCAGCGTAGACAAAGAGCATGCCGGCGCCCTCCTCGAGGCGGTCCCGGTTGGATAGGCCGACGCTGCGCTCGCGGACGGTGTCGGCAATCTCGAGCTCGACGCTCCTTCCTGCGACCTCGAGCGTGACGGAGCGCATCCCCTCCGCGCCGGCGGCAAGGCAGAGGGCGAGAAGCGCCGCAAAGTAAGATATTCGCTTGGCCATGTCAAGCTTCGAGACGAGCGTCGAGCCGTTTTCTATTGTAATCATCGGCGCCGGCGGCGACCTCGGCCGGCGCAAGCTGATCCCCGCCCTTACGCAGCTGCACGAGCAGGGCTGGCTTCCGGACGACTTCGCCGTGGTCGCGACGAGCCGCAGGGACGACGTCGGCGGCATGGCCGAGAGGCTGCTCGAGTTCTCGACCGCAAGCGAGGAGCGCAAGCGCGAGTTCGCATCGAGGATCACGTGCGTGGGCGGCTTCGACCCCGCCGCCGGCGGCGGCGGCCTCGCCGAGGCCGTCAAGGCCCTGCCGCACGGCCGGCGCCTGTTCTACGCGGCTACGCCGCCGAACCAGTTCGCCGCGATCGCCAAGGCGATTGCGGAATCGGGGCTGCTGCTCGTCAACAGCCCGCTCATCCTCGAGAAGCCGCTCGGCACGGACCTCGAGAGCTACCTCGAGATCAACAGCTCGGTCTCCGAGCACGTTCCCGAGCACCTGATCTACCGCATCGACCACTACCTCGGCAAGGAGACCGTCCAGAACCTGCTCTGCCTGAGGTTCGCCAACCTGATGTTCGAGTCGGTCTGGAACCGCTACTATGTCGACCACGTCCAGATCACCGTCGCCGAGAAGGTCGGCGTCGAGGGCCGCGCGGGCTACTACGACTCGAGCGGCGCGATGCGCGACATGGTCCAGAACCACCTCGCGCAGCTGCTGTGCCTGACCGCGATGGAGCCCCCGCGCCAGTACGACGCCGACTGCGTCCGCGACGAGAAGCTCAAGGTGCTCCAGAGCGTCGCTCCGGTCTCCGAGGGCGACATCGCCTACGGCCAGTACCGCGGCGGGCTGATCGACGGCGAGAAGGTCGCGCCCTACGGCGACGACGTCGGCAGGGAGGGCAGCGCGACCGAGACCTTCGTCGCGATGAGGGTGCGCATCGACAACTGGCGCTGGGCCGGCGTGCCGTTCTACCTGAGGACCGGCAAGCGCCTGCCGGTGCGCGAGTCGCTGATCGCCATCCGCTTCAAGCCGGTCCCGCACCGGATCTTCCCCGACGGCGGCTCGCCGCACAACCAGATCGTGATCCGCCTGCAGCCCAACGAGGGGGTCGAGCTGCTCGTCAACAACAAGGTCCCGGGGCCCGGCGGGCTCAAGCTCGAGCCCCTGGTGCTCAACCTCAACCTGACCGAATCGGGCAGGCGCCTTCCGGACGCGTACGAGCGCCTGCTGCTCGACGCGCTGCGCAACAACCCCACCCTGTTCATGCGCCACGACGAGGTCGAGGCCTCCTGGCGATGGATCGGGAGCATGCCGGACGCCGGCGGGCTGAAGGCCGAGCCGTACAACGCCGGCACGTGGGGGCCCGACTCCGCGCAGCTGCTCGTCGCTGCCGACGGCAGGCGCTGGCAGAACCCCGGGGAGGAAAGGTGACCGCGCGGGCGCTCTCGGAGGTGACCGCGCGCATCGAAAAGCGCAGCTCGAAGACGAGGGCCGCTTACCTCAAGAGGATAGACGCCGCCAGAAGCAAGGGCCGGGTGAGGACGGCGCTGTCGTGCTCGAACCTCGCGCACGGCTTCGCCGCCTGCGGCGCCGTGGACAAGGAGCGCATCGCCGGCGAAAAGACGCACAACGTCGCGATAGTCACCGCGTACAACGACATGCTTTCGGCCCACCAGCCCTACGAGCGCTTCCCCGAAATCATCCGCGAGGCCGCGCGGGAGTTTGGAGGCACCGCCCAGGTCGCGGGCGCGACGCCGGCGATGTGCGACGGCGTCACCCAGGGCCAGGCCGGCATGGAGCTGTCGCTGTTCTCGCGCGACGTGATCGCAATGTCGACCGCGGTCGCGCTTTCGCACTCGATGTACGACGCGGCGCTGATGCTCGGGATCTGCGACAAGATCGTCCCGGGCCTGATGATCGGCGCGCTTTCCTTCGGCCACCTGCCGACCCTGTTCGTCCCCGGCGGGCCGATGCCCTCGGGGCTGCCCAACAAGGAGAAGGCCGAGGTCCGCAAGAAGTTCGCCGCGGGCAAGGCCGCGCGCATCGAGCTGCTGCAGGCCGAGTCGGCCTCCTACCACTCGCCGGGAACCTGCACCTTCTACGGGACCGCGAACTCGAACCAGATGTTCATGGAGGTGCTCGGCCTGCACCTGCCGGGGTCGACGTTCATCAACCCGGGCAACCCGTTGCGCGACTTGTTCACCAAGGTGGCGACAATGCGCGCGCTTGAGCTCGCGAGGCACGCCGACGGGCAGTGCGCCATCGGCAGGATAGTCGACGAGAAGGCCGTGGTCAACGCGATCGCCGGCCTGCTCGCGACGGGAGGGTCGACGAACCACACCATCCACCTCGTCGCGATCGCGCGCGCGGCCGGCATACAGGTCGACTGGCAGGACTTCGCCGACCTCTCGGCCGCGGTCCCGCTGCTTGCGCGCGTCTACCCCAACGGCGAGGCAGACGTCAACCACTTCCGCGACTCTGGCGGCATTCAGTTCGTCATCTCCGAGCTTACCGAGGCCGGGCTGATGCACGACGACGTGATGACCGTCTGCGGACCGGGCCTCCGCGACAACTACGTGTCCAAGTCGACCGTGTGCGAGACCGCCGGGCTGGAGACCCTGCACATCGGCGACATCGACAGGGACGACTCTGTCTTGCGGCCGGTTGCCGATCCCTTCTCCCCCACGGGCGGGATCAGGCTGCTTACGGGCAACCTCGGTCGGTCGATCGTCAAGGTAAGCGCGATGCGCCCCGAGGACATGAGGATCAGGGCGCCGGCGGTCGTCTGCGACAGCCAGCGCCAGCTCCTCGACATGCTCGCCGGCGGGCTCGACCGGGACATGGTCGCGGTCGTGCGCCACCAGGGCGTGCGCTCGAACGGGATGCCGGAGCTCCACAAGCTCTCGCCCGGACTTGCCGTCCTCCAGTCCAAGGGGCGCAAGGTCGCGCTGGTCACCGACGGCAGGATGTCGGGCGCGTCGGGCTCCGTTCCGGCGGCCATCCACCTCAGCCCCGAGGCCACCGCAGGCGGCAACATCGCCAGGGTCCGCGAGGGCGACATGATCACCTTCGACTGCGAGGAGTGCACGCTCGAGTGCGAGGCCGAGGACCTGGAAAGCCGCGAGCCGTCAGCTCCCCCCGATGGCAGCGACGAGGGCTGCGGCCGGGAGATGTTCTCGCTGATGCGCAAGAGCGCCGACAGCCCCGAGCAAGGTGCCTCGTTCCTGTTGCCGGAATGAATCCAAGCGACATCGCTCCTTGCCGAGTTTCCAAATGATTGGCAGGCTGATCCCTGCAGTGTCAGATAAACGTGTTGGTATACTTTCCTCCATGCTTTCGCCTGGAGGAGCTGACCATGAACAGTAAAGGGGGGGGGTCTGAAACCCTAGCGGACCGCGGCTTCACGCTCGTGGAGATAGCGATCGTCCTGGTGATCATCGGGCTGTTGCTCGGCGGCATCCTCAAGGGCCAGGAGCTGATCAACAACGCCAAGGTCCGCGCGATAGCGGACCGCCAGAACTCGCTCAAGATCGCGTGGTTCTCGTTCATCGACCGGTTCTCCGCCTTGCCCGGTGACTACGCCCAGGCGAACATCTACATCACCGGCGCCGCGTCAGGCAACGGCGACGGCATCATCCAAGAAGGCGATTCTGACCTGGTCTTCCAGCACCTGACCTCCGCGGGCTACCTGCGTTGCCCCCAGTGCACAAACACCGCTCGGGTGCGCCGGCCGACCGTGGAAGGCTCACTGATCAACACCTACGGCGGGATCATGTCGATATGGCATGACGCGGATTACTATTCCATTCGCGGCGGGGCCGCCGGGGGGACGCCGCGGCTGATGATTCACACCGGGGGACGCATACCGAGCAACATCATCGGTGAGGTCGACCGCAAGATCGACGACGGCTCTCCGAACTCAGGCGACTTCGTGTTCAACTACTACGACACGGGCGGCTTCAATCAAATCCTGCCACTTATTGAGGAATGCATGAAGCAGAACGAGGACGGCTCCAAGGACGGCGATCTGTACGCGGACGCCATCCAGTACTGGAGGCCCGCTAACTCCTCGCCGCCGGTAGAGCAGAACTGCGGCGCATCGGTGTTCATCTGACGCTGCTCGCAGGAACAGTCGCGGTTCAGGGAAAGAGGCATGCGCCCTCTTTCAAGATCGTCCGCCTGGAAACGGAGGCTCTTTGAGTCAGTCCGGCTGAGCCGGCATCCCGCTCCGCGGGATGATCGCGCCGCGGTGCGAGGTGACCGTCGCAGCAAGCCCTGCCGCGAACCCTGCGCTAGCCGGAGCGTCCCTGCCCGCGATCCTGCCCGCAAGGTAGGCCGCCGCGAATGAGTCGCCGGCGGCCGTGGTGTCAACCACCTCGGCTGCGCGGGAGCCGCACTGCGCGACCTCCTCTTTTCCGCGAAACACCCGGCATCCGCGCTCGCCTTCGGTAAGGACGACCTCGCCGGAACCGGCGCCACGCATCCTCTCCAGCCCGGACCCGTCCGGCCAAAGCAGGACGAGGTCGTCGTCGGAGACGAAGAGGTGGCTCGCAAGGCCCGCGAACCTGAGGTGCCACTCGCGCGCCTCGTCAGCGTCCCAAAGCTTCGGCCTGTGGTTGACGACGTAGGCAACGCGATGCCCGTTCCTTTCCATGCATCCCGCAAGCCTTTCGCGTGCGTCATCTCCAAGCACCGCTGCGGTGATCCCCGTAGCCACCAGGCAGCCGGCGCCCGCAAGCGCGGCCTCGGTCTCCGGCTCCGGCTCTGAAAGCATTTCGCGTACCGGCGCCTCCGAGCGCCAGTAGTGGAACGTCCTCTCGCCCTGCTCCGTCGAGATCAGGTACAGGCCCGGCAGCTTGCCGGTCACCCTCGCAATGAGTCCTGCGTCGATCCCCTCGGACTCGATGAAGGCGACCATGTCCGAGCTCATCGGGTCGTCGCCTAGGCGGCTGGCGTAGGCGACCTTGCCCGGCCCCATGAGGCGGCTCATGTAGACGGCGATGTTCAGCGAGTCGCCGGCGCAGCCGAGCCTCAGCTCCTCGCCCTCGCCCACACCTGACAGCTCGAGCATGCACTCGCCCACGCAGACCACGGACGCCCCGTCCGCAACTTCGACCTTCCCGCCTGACATGTTCCGGTTGCATTGTAGGCAAGCAAGGCGGGTATCGAACTCGATCGGCCTGCTTGTGTGCTAGATTGATTGGCTCACTGACCCGTGTCTGTTCACCTGATCACCGGAGCGGCAAGC
The DNA here is from genome assembly GCA_964509765.1 of uncultured Gammaproteobacteria bacterium. Classification (GTDB taxonomy): domain Bacteria; phylum Pseudomonadota; class Gammaproteobacteria; order Tethybacterales; family Tethybacteraceae; genus CAZDYI01. Next base: position 42,534 of record CAZDYI010000139.1, on the reverse strand, counting down.
GGCATCGGCAAGGCCGTTGCCGAGACGCTTGTCGGCCAAGGGGACCAGGCGGTTCTGATGGACAGCAACGAAAAACTGCTCGGCGAGGTCGCCGGCGAGCTCGGCGAATCGGCAGTCGCCTCACCGGGGTCCGTTGCCAGCATCGATGATTGCAAGACCGCCGTCGGCCTGGCGGAAACGAAATTCGGCACGCTTGACTGCGTCTCGCACAACGCCGGGATACAGCGGTACGGATCGGCAGAGGACACCGACGTCGAGCTCTGGAACGAGGTCATCGAGGTCAACCTCACCGGCGGCTACCTCGTCGCGAAGGCCGCCCTGCCCCTTGTGCGCAAGAACCGCGGGGCGTTCGTGTTCATGGGCTCCGTCCAAAGCCTTGCGACCCAGCAGAACGTAGCAGCATACACCGCGGCCAAGCACGGCCTGCTCGGGCTCGTGCGCTCGATGGCGATGGACTTCGCGGCCGACGGCGTGCGCGCCAACCTCGTCGCGCCCGGCGCGGTCCGCACGCCGATGCTCGAGTGGGCGGTCTCGCTCGCCGACAACCAAGACGAACTCTGGGACACCCTGAACGGGATGCACCCGCTCGGCCGCGTCGCGCGCCCCGAGGAGGTCGCGGCCGTCGTAGCGTTCCTGCTCTCCGACAAGGCCTCGTTCATGACCGGCGAGGTCGTGAAGGTCGACGGCGGCCTGCTCACCCAGATCGCCGGCACCCCGAAATAGCCCGGCCCGTGAGGATCGCCGACGTCAAGGCAACTACCGTCTCGGTTCCGCTCGAGGCGCCGCTCCGTCACTCCAACGGCGCGCACTGGGGGCGCTTCGTGCGCACGATCGTGGAGGTCGTCGGCGACGAGGGACTGAGCGGCTTCGGCGAGCTCGGCGGCGGGGGCGCCTCTGCCGAGGAATCAGTCAAGGCGCTCAAGGGATACCTGGTCGGCCACGACCCGCTTCAGCTCGAGCAGCTGCGCTGGAAGATCATGAACCCGGTCGGCTCTCTCTACAACAACCGCATGCAGATTCACGCGGCAATCGAAATGGCGTGCATGGACCTCGCCGGCAAGGCCCTCGGCATACGCGCATGCGACCTGCTCGGCGGGGCTCTGCGCGAAACCGTCCCGTTCGCGAGCTACCTCTTCTACCGCTACGAGGACCCAAAGACCGGCGCCGGCGGGGAGACCTATGCCGACGAGATGGTCGCCCTCGCCCGGGAGATCAAGAAGGAGCACGGCTTCACGACCCACAAGCTAAAGGGCGGGCACTTCGCGCCGGAGCACGACCTCGAGGTGCTCAAGGCACTTGCCGCAGAGTTCCCTGAGGACCTGCTCCGCCTGGACCCAAACTCGGTTTGGTCCGTCGAGGAGGCCGTGCGGATCGGGCGCGCAGTCGAGGGGATCAACATCGAGTACCTCGAGGACCCGACCTGGGGACTCGAGGGCATGCGGCGCCTTCGCCAGTTCCTGCGCGTTCCGACCGCGACCAACACCGTGGTGGTCAACTTCGAGCAGCTCGCGCAGTGCGTCCGCCACGACCTGGTCGACGTCGTCCTGCTGGACACGACCTTCTGGGGCGGGCTGCGCCAGGCGCACAAGGCAGGCACCGTGCTCGAGACCTTCCAGTACGGCGCGGCGGTGCACTCCTCGGGCGAGCTCGGCATCCAGCTCGCGTCGATGATCCACCTCGGCGCGAGCCTGCCCAACATCCCGTTCGCAGCGGACGCGCATTACCACCACCTCGTTGACGACGTCATCAAGGGCGGCAAGCTTGTGTGCAGGGACGGCGCGTACGCAGTGCCGGAAGGACCCGGCCTCGGCGTCGAGATGGACCCAGACAAGCTCGCGGAGTACGCCGAGCAATACGACCGCCTCGGCGGCTACCTGTACGACCGCGACCCTGCGCGCGAGGACTGGTATTCGATTTTCCCTGAGCGCAGGTATGCCGATCCGTCAGTTAAGAAATACTCCGTTAATTCAAAAAGTTGAGCCTGTTTCCTGACAGACAGCCTCATAGCATGGCAACGTCAGCGGCAAGCTTGCAGACTATGCCGGCAGAGTGCGTTCAGGCCGATAATCCCATACCCCGCAGTGCCTAAGCTCGGCCTGTCCTGGGACTGCGGCAAGGCCTCGGTCGAGCCGGTCGGCGCCATGCTCGGTCCCGTCGAGCTGCTGCTGCCCGGCGGCAGGAAGGTCAGCCCGCTTGCCGTCGCGCCGTGGGGCGATGACACAGGCGCCGAGCACGACTCCCTGCCGCCGCTCCTGCGGCGCCTGCGCGGGGAATGGCCCTGCGTGCCGTTCGGCGCGCCGAGGCGGCCCGAGGGCCTGCCCGACCGGTGGGGCGGGACTGCAGTCGAGGGCGCGGGCGACGACTTCCACGGGTACTCATCGCACAACAGGTGGAAGAAGACCGGCTCCGGCAAGGGCTGGCTTGAGCTTGCGATCGACTACCCGGAGGACCACTGCGTCGCGCGGCTGACGAGGCGCATCTCCGGAACCGAGGGGTTTCCAGAGCTGAAGATCGATCTCGGCATCGAGGTCCGCAGGGACGTGAGCCTGCCGATCGCCGCGCACGCGGTGTTCGCCCTGCCCGATACTCCCGGCGCCGCCCTGCTGAGGGCGGGTGGGTACTGGAAGGGAAGGACCTACCCCGCCGAGGTGGAGCCGGGCGTCTCGCGCTACGTTCCGGACAGGGAGTTCAGGTCCCTCGACAGGGTCCCGACACGCTACGGCGACGTCGCGGCCGACCTGCTGCCCCTTGACTTCGACACCGAGGAGGTCCTGCACCTGTCCGGCGTCGACGGCCGGGTCACTCTCGAGAACCACGACGACAGCTACCGGGCGTACATCGAGTTCAAGAGCCACGTGTTCACCGGGGTGCAGCTGTGGTACTCGAACCGCGGCCGGACCGCCTACCCGTGGCTCGGAAGGTTCTGCGCGATCGGGATCGAGCCGGTCTGCGCGGCGTTTGACCTCGGCCCCGAGGTCAGCTGCAACGAGGACAACCCGATTGCGTCGTCTAGCTGGCGCAAGACCGCCGCGCGGCTGGGCGCGGACAGGCCCTTTTCCACAACGTACAGGATAGGAGTCGAAGAGATATGAGCGACGGCAAGGCGCAGGCAATCGACAGGGTGTACCTGCTCAGCCACACCCACACCGACTTCGGCTACACCGACCAGGTCGAGGCGGTGCTGCTGCACCACCGGGACATACTCGACCGGGCCCTCGAGGTCTGCGAGGAGAGCTTCGACGAGCCGGAGGGCTGCCAACACCGCTGGACGTGCGAGCTCACCTCGACCACGCTGGACTACCTGCGCAACGCGACGCCGAAGAACGTCGACCGCTTCAGGCGCCTGCACGAGGCGGACCGGATCGCCGTCGGCGCCCTGCGCTACCACTGGACGCCGCTCGCGAGCAGGCCGCTTGCGGAGATCACCCTGCGCGACATCGACGCGCTGCGCGACGAGTTCGGGATCAAGGTGCGCTCGGCGATGCAGTGCGACGTCAACGGCCTTGCGTGGTTCTGGGCCGACCTGCTCGCCGCGCGCGGGGTCGGGTTCCTCTCGACACACCAGAACCCGCACCGCGGCTACTGGGGGGAGAACGTCCCGTCGCTGTGGACATGGGAGGGCCGCGAGGGCGGAAGGCTGCTCGTGCACCAGGGCGAGCACTACGCCGTCGGCGGCTTCCACGTCCGCATCGGCAAGCCGGGTGAGGCCGACACCGAGGAGCTGGCGAAGTTCCTCGACCGGCACGCGAGGTCAGACAGGTGGCCGTGCGGCTTCTCGGTGCTGACCGTGACCAACTCCGCGCACGGCGACAACGTCTACCCGCAGGGCGAGCTCAGCCGCGCGGTGCGCGAGTGGAACGGGCGCGGCGAGGGGCCGCAGATCGAGATCGTCTCCCTTGACGGGCTCGCAGACGTCCTCGCCAGGCAGCCGGACGTCCCGTCGGTCAGCGGCGAGTGGATGGACAGCTGGTGCGACGGCGTCGCGTCGACGCCGGTCGAGACGGCGCTCGCCCGCGCCGCGGAGCGGCTCATCCCGGTCATCGAGCGGCTCGGCCCGCCGGGCGACGGCTCGTTCGAGGCCATGGCCGAGGCGCTCGCGCTGTACGACGAGCACACCTGGGGATCCTACACCGCGGCGAGCGCGCCCAAGCACGTGCTGACGACTATGCAGCGGGTGAAGAAGTCTTCCTTCGCGCACGACGCGTTCACCCTCGCCCTGCGCACGGCGGCGAAGTCGTCGCGCGCGGCGGCCGCGGCGCAGGCCGGCGCTCCGGTCGAGGGGGACCCCTCCTTCGACCGGACGTCCGACCCCGAGCTCGGGCCGGAGGAGCAGTCCTACTGGGTGATGAACCCGACGGACCTGCCGATGGAAGTCGACTGGCCCGTTCCCCCGGACCGCGGCGCCGGCCCTCAGATATCGATCCCGCAGGCGTACTCGGACGACTCGTTCATGCCTGGGTTCTCGGAAGACCGGCAGCGCGAAGCCGCCGCGGCGGACGGCGCCGGGTACGGGCACAGGATCAGGGCGTCGCTCGGCCCGGGCGAGTCCGCAATCGTCCGCCCGGCTCAGGCGGACCCGTCGGACTGCGCCGCAGGAGAGGGCTGGATCGAAAACCGGCACAGCCGCGTCGAGGTCTGCGCCGAGACCGGCGGGATCGCAAGGTGGCTCGACAAGGAAAGCGGAACGGAGGTCCTGTCCGGGAGCGCCCCCCTGCTTTCCGCCGGCGTTCACCTGCTGCGCGAGGGCTTCGTGCGCAAGGACATCTTCCAGGCGCCGTACTGGGAGCGCTCGGAAACGCCCATGCGGTGGAACCCCGGGGAGCTGTTCGAGGACGACGAAAGGTCAGTGTCGGTGTCGGGCGGCAAGGTGGACGCAGACGGCGCAGCGGTCACGGTCGCCATCTCATTCGCCTCGGGCATCAAGGCGACGTCGGAAATCCGCCTGCCCGCAACAGGCAGGCAGCTTCGCGTGCGCGCGATGCAGGACACCGGCGGGCTCGAGCGCTGCTTCTCGATCTTCTGGCCGCTCGGCGGGCTGGGCAAGGACTCGAGAATCCTTTGCGACACAGGCGGTGGCCTCGTCGACTGCGAGACCGGCCACGTCCCGGGCTCGTGCCTGAGGTGGCAGTCGGTCCAGTCCGGCATCGCTCTCGCAAGGGATGACGGCTCGAGCGTAGCCGTCGCCTCGCCGGACGCCCCGCTGTTCCAGCCGGGCGGGCCCTCGTGGAAGGACCCGCACGACCCGCCCGCGTCATGGGAGGGCGGCTGCTTCTGGACGGTCAACAACCACTGGGACACTAACTTCCCGGTCGCGGCGTTCGACCCCGCCCCCGCGAGGTTCGTCCTGCGGTTTCTGCCGCCGTCGTCCGGCGAGGACGCCGCGGACGTGCTGCGCGGCCTGGTCGCAGCGCCTGTGATCGTGCGGGTGCCGCGGGCGAAGGCCGGCTGAGGTCCTCCCCTCGTTAGTAGAATTCCCGCCGGACGGGATCGGGTCGCTACAGCCGCGGCCGCAGCAAACGGAAAGGCATGTCAAGAAGGATAAGGGAAGTATTCGACAGCCACCGCCTCTGGCCGGTGGCCGAGCTCGACTCGCCCGAGCAGGGACCTCCGCTCGCTCGCGCCCTGCTCGAAGCCGGCATCGGCATACTCGAGGTGACCCTGCGCACCGACGCCGCGCTGTCGGCGGTTGAGCGGATAGTCGCAAGCGAGGACATCCTCGTCGGGCTCGGCACCGTCCTCGAGGCGGACCAGTTCCGCTACGCCCACCAGGTCGGCGCGAAGTTCACCTCGTCGCCCGGCCTGAACGTCGACCTGCTGAACGTGGCCGACGAGGAGAAGATCCCGTACCTGCCCGGCGTGTTCACCGCGAGCGAGGTCATGCTTGCGCGCGACCTTGAGTACGAGACCCTCAAGTACTTCCCGGCGTTCAGCCCGCAGGGCCAGACCCAGTACAGCCAGCTTGCCGCGGCCTTCCCGCAGATGTCCTTCTGCCTGACCGGTGGGATCGGCGAGGCCAACTACACGGAGGCCCTGGCTCTCAAGGGGGTGCTCGCAGTCGGCGGCTCGTGGCTAGCGCCGCGCTCCCTGATCGCCGCCTCGGACTGGGCGGCGATCACCGAGACCGCACGCAGGTGCAAGGACGCGATCTCGCCGCAGCCCGCGGGCGACATGCCCGAGGAGCTCGCCGCGGGCTAGCCCGCGAACAACGGCTCCGGCAGGCCCGGGGCAAACTTCTTGTCGAACAGGAACAGGCGCCCGGCGTCCGGGTTGCGCTTGGTCTCGTCCGGGTCGTCCTCGCGCTGGGCCGTGGTGACCACCATCCGGTCGAGGTTCTCGCCCGCGAACGCGACCATGGTCGTGTAAGTCGCAGGCAGGTCGAGCCGCGCGGTCTCGTTGCCCTCGCCGTCGATCCGCAGCACGCGGCCGCCGGCGTACATCGCGCACCAGTAGTCGCCCTTGCTGTCGAAGGCGCCTCCGTCGGGGCGCGCCGGCTCCTTCTTGCGGTCCCACTTCCTGAGCACCTCGCGCTCGCCGATCAGCCCCGTGACCGGGTCGTACTTCGAGCAGTACAGCTCGTAGAGCGGCGTGTCCGAGTAGCGGACCTCCCTGCCGTCGGGGCTGAAGGCGATCCCGTTGAAGGTGTTGAACTCGCTCTGGACCTTCCTCAGCGCCTTTCGGCCGGGGTCGAGCGCGTAGAACCCGGCCCTGTACTCGCGCTTGGGGTCGAGTGTCCCGACCATGAACCGCCCCGCCGGGTCGCACCTGCCGTCGTTGAACCTGCCGCGGTCCGCGGCAAGCGGCGGAAGGGGATGCGGGCAGACCTGCCTGAGCTTGCCGCCCGCGAAGGGGTCGCCTGTGTAGATGCCGTCCTCCATCGCAAGGAGCATCCCGCCCTTCTTGCGGAAGACGAAGCAGCCGACCTTCCTTTCCATGTCGACGGACTCCTCGCCCTTTCCGTCGAGGCCGACGCGGAGCAGCTTCTTTCCGTCGATGTCGGTCCAGTAGACCTTCTGCTCGCCGGCATGCCACCTCGGGCACTCGCCGAGCAGGCACCTGGTCTCGGAAATACAATGAAAGCCGCCCATGTCTGAAGATTCTATCGGCGGCAGCTGGGAGCGCGTGAAGGCCCTTGCGCGCGGGTTCGACGCCGGTGCCGCGGCTGCGGGCGACGCAACGCGCGCGGTTGAGGCGGCCGGGATCAGGCTCGACTACTCCCGGGCCCTGGTAGACGACGAGGCATGCGAAGCGCTCGGCTCGCTTGCGCAGGCCTGCGGACTCAAGGGCAGGTTCGCGGCCATGGCCGCAGGCGAGGAGGTCAACTTCACTGAGGGCCGGCCGGCTGCGCACATGCGCCTGCGTGACCCCGAGGCGCCTGCGGAGGCGCTCGAGGAGCGCAAGCGGATGCTGGACTTCGCCGCAAGCCTCGCGCAGGGCGAGGTCAAGGGGGCGGGCGGAGATGAGATCGACTCGATCCTCCACATCGGCATCGGCGGCTCAAACCTCGGCCCGCGACTCGTCTGCGAGGCCTTGCCGCGTGCAGGGCCTGAGTGCAGATTCGTCGCGAACATCGACCCGGCCGCTTTCGAGGACGCGATCGAGGAGTTGGACCCGGCGACGACCCTCGTCGTCGCGGTCAGCAAGTCCGGGACCACCACGGAAACACTTGAGAACACCAGGCTCGCGACGGAGTGGATCGACGAGATGTGCGGAGCGGGTACCGGAAGAAGGCAGCTCGTCTCGGTGAGCGCCAACCCGGACGCCGCGGCGAGGATCGGGTGCCCGCCCGAGAGGTCGTTCAGGATGTGGGACTGGGTCGGCGGACGCTACTCGCTGTTTTCATCGGTGGGCCTGTCGGCCGCGGCATGCGTCGGCCCCGAAGCCTTCGCGCGGATGCTCGAGGGTGCGAACGCGCTCGACCGGCACGCGCTAGAGAGCGAGGGCTTCGAAAGCGTCCCGGTGACGATGGCCCTGCTCCGGCTGTGGCACGCTCTTGCGCTCGGGGCGCAGACGCACTGCGTGGTCGCTTACCAGCACCGCCTCCGCTCGCTTCCGTCCTACCTGCAGCAGCTGGTGATGGAGAGCAACGGCAAGTCGGCCGCGTCGTCGGGAGGCAGGCCGCCGACGGACACCTCGGCGATCTGGTGGGGCGGAGAGGGAACGAACGACCAGCACTCCTACTTCCAGCTGCTGCTGCAGGGTACGAGGAAGGTGCCCGCGGACTTCATCTGCGCGAGGCGGCCGAAGGAAGGCGAGGACGAGGGCATGCACCGGCAGCTGCTCGCCCACTGCATCGGCCAGGGCATGGCCCTGCACCGGGGCCGCGACAGGAATGCGAGCCTTGCCGAGCTCAGGGAGTCCGGAACAGAGGATGACAAGGCCGAGGAGCTCGCCGGCCACCTCGTCGTCCCCGGCGGCCAGCCGACCAATCTGCTCTCGTTTGACAGGCTCGGGCCGGAAAGCCTCGGCGCGCTCGTTGCCGCCTACGAGCACATGACTGCGGCGCTGGGCTGGCTGTGGGGGATCAACTCCTTCGACCAGTGGGGGGTAGAGCTCGGCAAGTCGAACTTCCGCAAGGCGCTCCGGGCCATCGAGGGCGGCGGAAACGAGGGGCTGGACGCGATCGCAAGGGAAGCTGTCAAGGGGCTTTGACCGCACCGCGGCCGCCCCGCCCCGCCCGTGTTGCACCGCAGCAAGGAAGGCTGTTTCGCCCCGCGGGTTGTAAAATTGCCTTTCAGTGCACATATTCACTAACTAGATGTCTGAGTTCAGCCGCGACGGCTTCAAGCGCACTGCCAAGGCGGCAGGCGGCGGGGAATTCAGCCTCTACAGCCTGCCGGCCCTCGCCGAGGAGGTCAACCCCGAGCTCTCCCGCCTGCCGGTCTGCATCAGGGTCGTGCTCGAGTCCGTCCTGCGCAACTGCGACGGCAAGGTGATCACGGGCGAGCATGTCAGAGCGCTTGCCAACTGGAGCAAGGACGCCGAGCGCACGGACGAGGTCCCGTTCAAGGTCGCGCGGGTGATCCTGCAGGACTTCACCGGCGTCCCGCTGCTCGCCGACCTCGCGGCCATGCGCGACGCCGCCGAGAGGGACGGACTCGACGGGTCCATCGTCGAGCCGCTCGTCCCGGTCGACCTCGTCGTCGACCACTCGGTCCAGGTCGACAACTACGGATCGAAGGAGGCCCTGCGCCTGAACCTCGAGCGCGAGTTCGAGAGAAACGGCGAGCGCTACCGCTTCCTCAAGTGGGGAATGGACGCCTTCAAGTCCTTCCGCGTCGTCCCGCCGGGGGTCGGCATAGTCCACCAGGTCAACCTCGAGCACCTCGCGCAGGGAATAGTCGAGGTCCCGGGCGAGCCCGGAACGTGGTGCCCGGACACCCTGGTCGGGACCGACTCGCACACGACCATGATCAACGGCATCGGCTGCGTCGGCTGGGGGGTCGGCGGGATCGAGGCCGAGGCGGCCATGCTCGGCCAGCCGGTCTACATCCTCACCCCCGACGTTGTCGGCGTCCACCTCAAGGGCGCCCTCAAGGAGGGCCGGACGGCTACCGACCTGGTGCTGACCGTAACCGAGATGCTCCGCAAGGCCAAGGTGGTCGGCAAGTTCGTCGAGTTCTTCGGCGAGGGCGCGGCCTCGCTCTCGGTTCCCGACCGCGCGACGATCGGCAACATGGCGCCGGAGTACGGCGCTACGATGGGCTACTTCCCCGCCGACGAGAAGACGCTCGAGTACTTCGAGTACACCGGCCGCGAGAAGGAGGACCTCGACCGGTACCGCGCCTACCTCGAGCACCAGGGCATGTTCGGCGTGGCCAAGGACGGGCAGTGCGACTACACCGAGGTCCTCGAGCTCGACCTTGCCGACGTCGTCCCGTCGGTGGCGGGCCCGAAGCGACCGCAGGACCGGATCGACCTCGACAGGCTCGGCCCGAGCTTCGCAGGCCTGCTCGCAGAGCCGGCCGCGGCCGGCGGCTACGGCAGGAGCGGGGCCGACTCTTCGAAGCGGCACGAAACGGGCGTCGAGGGCGTCGACGTCGGCGACGGCGACGTGCTGATCGCGGCGATAACCTCGTGCACGAACACCTCCAACCCCGCGGTGCTGATCGCAGCGGGCCTGGTCGCGCGCAAGGCGAACGCGCTCGGGCTCAAGGTCCACCCGAGGGTCAAGACCTCCCTCGCGCCGGGCTCGCGCGTGGTGACCGACTACCTCGAGAGGACCGGCCTGATGGACGACCTCGAGGCGCTCGGCTTCCACACAGTCGGCTACGGGTGCACGACCTGCATCGGCAACGCCGGGCCGCTCAAGGAGGAGTACGACAGGACGCTGCAGGAAAGCGGGGTCGTCGCGGCGTCGGTGCTGTCCGGCAACCGCAACTTCGAGGCGCGCATCCACCCGAACATCAAGGCGAACTTCCTGATGTCCCCTCCCCTGGTCGTTGCCTTCGCGCTCGCGGGGACGGTGCTGCGCGACCTGGAGTCCGAGCCGCTCGGCGAGGGCATGGACGGGCCCGTGTTCCTCAGGGACGTCTGGCCCGCGGACGGGGAGATCCAGGACATGCTCGGCCACGCGCGCGACCCGGAGAACTTCCGCAGGCGGTACTCCAACTACGAGGACGAGGTCCCGATGTGGCGCGAGATCAAGTCCAACGGCGGGTCGCGCTACTCCTGGGAGGACGGCTCTACCTACATCCGCATGCCGCCGTTCTTCGGGCTCGACGGGTCGGCATCCGGCATCAGCGGCGCGCGGGCGCTCGCGATCCTCGGCGACTCGATCACCACCGACCACATCAGCCCCGCGGGCGCGATCAAGGAGAAGTCGCCGGCCGGCGACTACCTGCGCGGACAGGGGGTCAGGCTCTTTGACTTCAACAGCTACGGCTCGCGCCGCGGCAACCACGAGGTGATGATGCGCGGGACGTTCGCCAACGTACGCATACGCAACCTGATGGCGCCGGGCACCGAGGGCGGCGTGACCGTCCACCAGCCCTCCGGCGAGCAGATGCCGATCTACGACGCGGCGATGCGCTACCGCGAGGAGGGCGTCCCGCTCGTCGTGATCGCCGGGACCGAGTACGGCACCGGCAGCTCGCGGGACTGGGCGGCCAAGGGCACGCGCCTGCTCGGCGTGCGCGCCGTGGTCGCAAGCGGCTTCGAGCGCATCCACCGCTCGAACCTGATCGGCATGGGCGTCCTGCCGCTCGTGTTCAGGGACCCGACAGTGAGCGCCGCTTCGCTCGGGCTCGACGGGACCGAAACCTACGCGATCGAGGGCGTCGACGGCAACCCGTCCCCGGGCCAGGACGCGGTCCTGGCCGTCACGCGAAAGGACGGCGAAACAATCAGGGCGGACCTCAAGGTGAGGATCGACACGCCGAACGAGGCGGAGCTGTTCTCGTCGGGCGGAATCCTCCCGAACGTCCTCTCCCTGCTCGCCGGGCGCGCGAGGGCAGCGTCGTGAACGGCCCGGGAGCGATGGGCTTCAAGGACCTGCCCGACCGGATCGGGATGTTCCCGCTCGACGACGTGCTGCTCTTGCCGGGCGGCCGCCTGCCGCTGCAGGTGTTCGAGCCGCGCTACCGCAACCTCGTCAAGGACGCGATGGCGAGCGAGCACAAGCTCGTCGGGATGATCCAGCGGGCGGTCGACGAGTCCGAGGGCAGCGAGCTGCACCCCGTCGGCTGCGCCGGTCGGATCATCTCGTACGCCGAGGCGGACCCGGGGCTGTACCTGATCGTGCTCGCCGGTTGCTGCAGGTTCAAGGTCGCGGGCGAGCTCGGCAAGCGCAACGGCTACCGGGTCGCGCGGCCCGACTGGTCGCAGTTCCGCGGCGACCTCGACGCCGAGGGCGCGAAGCCGGCGCCGGTCGACCGCGGGATGATCAAGAGGCACCTCAAGGACTACCTGGAGAAGCAGGGCCTGTCGGCCGACTGGGAGGTCTTCGGCAAGGTTCCCGACCACGAGCTGGTAACCTCGCTCGCGATGGTCTGCCCGTTCACGCCCAACGAGAAGCAGAGGCTGCTCGAGACGAGCAACAAGGACATGCTCAAGGAGAGGCTCATCACCCTGCTCCGCGTCGGAGGGGCGAAGAACGCGCAGAGCAGCTCCACGCTGCACTGAGCCGGACGATGGGCGCCCCGGCCGCAGAAGCGGTCCCGATCCGCTTCTCCCAGTTCGAGAAGGTCCGCGACTCGGACTGCGCGCCGCGCATCCTAGTCGCGCGCGAGCGCCTCGGCGACAGGTGCGTGCTGCTCGCCCACCACTACCAGCGGGCCGACGTCCACTGCCACTCCGACCTGCAGGGCGACTCGCTCGAGCTCGCGAGGCTCGCCGCGCGGCAGGAGGCCGAGCTGATCGTCTTCTGCGGCGTGCACTTCATGGCAGAGGTCGCGGACATGCTCACCTCCGACGGCCAGGCGGTCGTGCTGCCGGACCTCGCCGCCGGGTGCACGATGGCGGACATGGCGTCGGTGCCCAAGGTCGAGCGCTGCTGGAGGGAGCTCGGCAACTTCCTGGACCCGGACTCCGAGGTCACGCCGATCACCTACATCAACTCGTCCGCGGACCTCAAGGCGTTCTGCGGCGAGCACGGCGGGATAACCTGCACCTCGTCGAACGCGCCGAGGGTCCTCGAGTGGGCGTGGAAGCGCCGCAGGAAGGCGCTGTTCTTCCCCGACCAGCACCTCGGCAGGTGGACCGCGCACACCATGGGCGTGCCCGCGGGGAAGATGGCGGTGTGGGACTACAACCTCCCGAACGGCGGGCTCAGCGAGCGGGAGGTCGAGGAGGCCGACATCCTGCTCTGGAAGGGGCACTGCTCGGTGCACCAGATGTTCCGCCCCGAGCACGTCGCGAAGTGGCGCGAGGAGAACCCCGAAGGAAAGGTGATCGTCCATCCCGAGTGCGACTTCCCGGTATGCGAGATGGCCGACAGCGTCGGCTCGACGAGCCACATCGTCCGGACGATCGAGGCGGCCGAGCCGGGATCGAGCTGGTTGGTCGGAACAGAGCTCAACCTGGTGCAGCGCATCGCGGAGGAGCACAAGGCGCGCGGGGTGTCGGTCAGGTTCATGTCTCCGCTGGTGTGCATGTGCTCGACGATGGCGCGGATCGACCCGCAGCACCTCGCGTGGTGCCTCGAGAACCTCGCCGACGGCAAGGTCGTAAACCGGATCAGGGTCCCCGAGGACGTCGCGGACAAGGCGCGCGTCGCGCTCGACCGGATGTTCGGGGTCTCCTGACTTTCCCCTCCGCAGGCCGCAACCGTGTTTCAAGTCATCTTCTGGCTAATCGTCGGGTTCTATTTCCTGCCGAGGCTCTTCATGCTCATGGCCCATAAAGCCGACATCGACCGCAAGGTGGAGCGACTCGAAGAGAAGCTCGAAGAAAAGGCGATGGAGATCGCCAGGTTGGAGGCCTTGCGCGAGGCCCTCATAGAATGGCGGCGGCGGGGATACCCCGGCGAGTGCCCGGAGCTTAACGACATCGGCTACCCATCAGGGCGCGAGTTCCAGAGGCTGTTCAGGCAGGCGAGAAACCGCACGGGCTACGAGATCGAAGGCGACTGGTGAGCGCCCCCGAGCAGCAGCGGTCGCGGGCGACGACCGTCCTTTGCGTCAAGCGCGACGGCAAGGTCGCCATGGGCGCCGACGGGCAGATCACCATCGGCGAGCAGATCGTCGGCAAGTCCACGGCGCAGAAGGTCCACGCCCTGCGCGACGGCAAGGTCCTTGCCGGCTTCGCAGGCGCGGGCCGCGACGCGCTCACCCTGCTCGACCACCTCGAGAAGAGCCTCGACGCGCACAACGGCCAGCTGCGCCAGTCGGTGATCGAGTTCGCCAAGGCCTGGGGCACCGACCGGATCATGCGCCAGTTCAACGCGCAGCTCGCGGTGACCGACGGCGAGAACATGTACCTGCTCTCGGGAACCGGCGACGTGATCGTCCCCGAGCACGACATCCTCGCGATCGGCAGCGGCATGGGGTACGCCCTGTCCGCGGCGCGCGCCCTCGTCGAGAACACGGACATGGACGCGCAGGCCGTCGTCGACAAGGCGCTTCGGATCGCCGCGGACATCTGCGTGTTCACCAACCACAACATCAGCATACTTACCATCGATGATTGACGTAGAAGACCTAAAACCGAGCAGGATCGTCGAGAGCCTGGACCGGAACATCATCGGCCAGGGCGACGCGAAGCGCTCGGTCGCGCTCGCCTTCCGCAACAGGTGGCGGCGGCTGAACATTGACGACGACGCGATGCGCGCCGAGATCACTCCGAAGAACATCCTGATGGTCGGTCCGACCGGGGTGGGCAAGACCGAGATCGCGCGGCGGCTCGCCAAGCTCGCCGACTCGCCGTTCATCAAGGTCGAGGCGACCAAGTTCACCGAGGTCGGCTTCGTCGGGCGCGACGTCGACTCGATCGTCCGCGACCTGATGGACGTCGCCTACAAGATGGCCGGCGACCGGATCTCGATGCAGCACGAGGAGGCCGTGGGCGAGAAGGCCCTGGACCGGATCGTTTCGGGCATGGGCCCGGCGGACGACGCCGAGAAGGCGAAGCTCGCGCTGCGGATCAAGGCCGGCGAGATGGACGACGACAAGATCAGGATCAAGGTCAACAAGCCGCCGCCGAAGATCGGGATAAACATCCGCAACCCGCAGATGGCCGGCCCCGCCGCGCTCGACGAGATGTCCAAGCAGCTCGGGTCGCTGTTCAGCAGCCTTCCCGGCCAGGACGCGAAGTCCGAGACCAGGAACATGAGCGTGGCCGAGGCGCTCGAGATGGTCAAGCGCGAGGAGATGGCAAAGAGCGTCGACGAGGAAGCCGTCGTGAACATGGCCGTCGAGATGGCCGAGGAAAGCGGCATCGTCTTCATCGACGAGATCGACAAGATCGCCGGCAACGACGAGATCGTCCGCCACCAGGTCTCGCGGCAGGGCGTCCAGCGCGACCTGCTCCCGCTGATCGAGGGCACCTCGGTCGAGACGAAGTACGGGACGGTCAACACCGACCACATGCTGTTCATCACCTCGGGTTCCTTCCACTACTCGAGCCCGAGCGACCTCATACCCGAGCTGCAGGGCAGGCTGCCGGTCAGGGTCGACCTCAAGGCGCTGACGGTCGACGACTTCGTGAGGATACTCACCGAGACCCAGAACAGCCTGATCAACCAGTACACCGCCCTGCTCGCGACGGAAGGCCTCGAGGTTGCCTTCAGCGACAAGGCCGTGCGGAGGCTGGCCGAGATCGCGCAGGCGGTCAACGAGCGCCAGGAGAACATCGGCGCGCGCAGGCTGCACACCCTGATGGAGCGCCTCGTCGAGGAGATATCGTTCCGCGCGGACACGATGAAGGGCGAGAAGTACACGTTCTCGACAGACGAGGTCGAGGACGCCATCGGCAAGCTGAGCGAAGACGAGAAGGCAGCAAGAATATTCCTATGATGAAAGCAATAACCAAAGAATCAAGAACTGTCCGCAAGGCGGCCGCGCTTGCACTGGCGCTCGCAGCAGCCGCGCCGCCAGTCACCGCCCACGAGCCGGCGGACTACTCGGAGCTGTTCGAGAGCGCCAGCCCGTCGGTTGTGAGCGTCAGCTCAGTCTCGGTGCTCGAGGGCGGAGTCAACCGCCTGCCGTACTTCTTCTTCGGCATCCCCTTCGACCCGAATGCCCAGCCGGACACCCCCAGGCGAGACTCAGGAATCGGCTCGGGCGTTATCCTTACGTCCGACGGCTACATTCTGACCAACGCGCACGTGATCGCCGAGGACAACGAGGTTGCCGACGAGATCGAGGTCACCACCCACGACAAGCGAAAGCTCACCGCCGAGGTGGTCGGCTTCGACGAGCACACGGACGTGGCCCTGCTCAAGGTCGAGACCGACGAGCCCCTGCCGGTCGCCAAGATCGGGGACAGCGACAGCCTGAAGGTCGGGAACTCAGTGGTCGCGATCGGCCACCCTCTCGGGCTCGACTACACCCTGACCTACGGCATAGTGTCGTCGCTGAACCGCTCGATCACAGGGGCGGAAAGGCTCGTCCCGTTCATCCAGACCGACGCGGCGATCAACCCAGGCAACTCGGGCGGGCCGCTGCTGAACACCGACGGCGAGGTGATCGGGATCAACTCGCGCATCATCGGCGGCTACAACCGGGCCTTCATCGGCTATTCGCTTGCCATACCGATAAACCTGGCCATGGACACCCAGCGGCAGCTGCGTGAAAAGGGATCGATCAGGCGCGGCATGCTCGGGGTGACCTTCGACCCCGCGGGCATCGACGAGGACACCGCGAAGGTCTGGGGCCTCGACCCGGACCAGGGCGGGATCATCGTAAACAGCGTGATCGAGGGAACCGGAGCGGACTCCGCCGGCATCCTGGCCGGAGACGTGATCATCGCCTTCGACGGCAAGCTGATCCAGGACCCGAGCGACTTCCCGCGCTTCATCGCCAACACTGAGCCCGGCACAGTTGTGATGGTCGACCTCATCCGCGAGGGCAAGGAGATGCAGCTCGAGGTCACCCTCGGCGACATCGCCGTCCAGGGCAAGCTCGCCGCGTCCGGCGAGGTCCCGAGCGACAGGCCCTACGGGATGATCCTCGACGAGCTCTCGGACGAGATCCGCAACCGGACCGGCATAGAGGACGGGGTGGTGCTTCGCGGCTTCGACGACGAGGGCGGATCGGTCGAGATTCCCCAGGAGCTCTACAAGCTGCGCAGCGGCGACCTGATCATCGGGGTGATCATCGAAGGCAAGCTCACGCAGGTCGGCGACACAGGCGAGCTGCGCCGCCTGCTCACGGGGCTGGAGGTCGACACGATCGGCTTCCAGGTCGTCCGCGGCCGCAACAACCGCCCGTTCTTCGTGACGGTCAGCCTCGAGAGCTAGTTCCCTGGGCGCCTGCAGGCGCCGCATTCAGTTCTGCCCCAGAAGCCGGGCGGCGTGAAGGGCGTGGTAGCTGAGCACGCCTGAGCACCCGGCGCGCACGAAGGCAAGCAGCGACTCGAGGACCGCTGCGTCGCGGTCGATCCAGCCGTTCGATGCGGCGGCCTCGACCATGGAGTACTCGCCGGAAACCTGGTACGCGAAAAGCGGCGTTCCGGGAAACGCGCGCGCGGCCTCGCGGACGACGTCGAGATACGGCATGCCCGGCTTGACCATCACCATGTCGGCGCCCTCTTCTATGTCCATGCCGATCTCGCGCACGGCCTCGGCGATGTTGCCGGGATCCATCTGGTAGGTTTTCTTGTCGCCCTTGAGCCGGTCGCCGGAGCCGATCGCTGCGCGGAACGGCCCGTAGAACGCCGACGCGTACTTCGCGGCGTACGACATGATCTTCGTGTCGCGGAAGCCCTCGCCCTCGAGCGCGTCACGTATCGCGCCCACCCTTCCGTCCATCATGTCCGACGGGGCGACGATGTCGGCCCCTGCCCTTGCGAGCGACAGCGCCTGCCGCACAAGGACGTCGACTGTCGCGTCGTTGTCGATCGATCCGTCCTCGTTCATGATTCCGTCGTGCCCGTGGCTGGTGAACGGGTCGAGCGCGACGTCGGTGACCACGAGCAGGTCCGGGTGGCTTTTCTTCAGCGCGCGCACCGTTTCCTGGACGAGCGCTCCGTCGTTGAAGGCCTCCTCAGCCCCCGGCGTGCACAGCTTGGGATCGACCGCGGGAAACAGCGCGACCGCATGCAGGCCCGCCTCAGTCGCGTCGTCGCAGGCCTTGGCCAGCAGGCCGGCGTCGAGCCTGGACACGCCGGGCATGGCGTCGATTGCGGCACCGTCCTTGCCCGAGTGGATGAACAGCGGCCAGATGAGGTCCGCCGGGGCAAGCCGGCTCTCGGCAACCAGCTCCCGGATCGCAGGGTCCGTGCGCAGCCTTCTCGGCCGCTTTCTGATCTCAGCCATCTATCAGCTCCTCCAGCGTCGCGAGCACCGCCTCGTCCGGGACGTCGGCATGCACGGCGACCTCGCCCGGCGAGCTTGCCAGCACGAAGCGCTTCCTGCCCCGCGAAACCTTCTTGTCGCGCGTCATCGGGCGCATCAGGTCGGCCGCGTCGCATTTGGGAATCCTCACCGGCAGGCCGAGCTCTGCAAGCAGCTCCCCGACCTCCTTCTGCAGCGAGGAGTCGGCGAGACCGAGCCGCGCCGCAAGGCTGCATGCTGCGACCAGCCCCATCGATACCGCCTCGCCGTGCAGCAGGCTGCCGTATCCGAGCGTCGCCTCAAGCGCATGCGCGAAGGTGTGCCCGAGGTTGAGGTGGGCGCGGACCCCCGCCTCCCTCTCGTCCGCCGCGACCACCGCTGCCTTGCACCGCACGTTTTGCTCGACGAGCCGCACGAGCAGCCCGGACTCCGCTTCGGGCCCCTTTGCGAGCTCCATTACGTTGTCGCGCACCATGTCGAGGATCGACGGCTCAAGCAGCCCGTGCTTTACGACCTCTGCCATGCCGGCGCGGAACTCGTTTGGCGGGAGGGTGCGCAGCGTGTCCACGTCCGCGACGACCAGCGCCGGCTGGCTGAAGGCGCCGACCAGGTTCTTGCCCGAGTCGATGTTGATCGCGGTCTTGCCGCCGACGGAGGCGTCGACCTGCGCAAGCAGCGTCGTCGGGAAGGCAACCGCGGACACGCCGCGGAGGTACACCGCGGCGGCGAAGCCGCTGAGGTCGCAGGCCACCCCGCCGCCGAACGGCAGCACCCAGTCGTCGCGGCCGATCGAGCTTTCGGCAAGGAAGTCGCAGCACCTTCTCGCCCAGTCCCAGGACTTGCTTTGCTCTCCCGGATCGATCTCAAGCACGGAAACGCCCGACAGGCCGAGGTTCGCCAGCGCTTTCTGAAGCTTTTCGCCGTGCGCCTTCCACGCAGTCGAGTCGGCCATGACAGCGGCGCGCGCGCCTTCAGGAACAGGGAGCGCCGGAGGCGAGGCGACAAGCCCTGAGCCGACCGCTACTGAGTAGCTGCGCTCGCCCAGCTCAACCGTTACCGCGCTCACCTGCCGATGCCGTCCAGCACCTTGCGGGCCGTGTCGCCCGCGTCATCGCCCTCTTCCGAGCGCACCGTGAAGGTGGACGCCAGCTTGTACAGGGGGTTGCGGCGCACAAGGATCGCCATGATCCTGTCCTCGTGGGCGACGCCGTCGAGCATCGGACGCGACCCTGTCTCAGTGATCCTCGATGCAAGAAGCCTGGCGGATGCATCGATGTGGCACCTGTCGGTGTCGCTGCCCTGCAGCATCTCGAGGTTGGACCCGCGCACGACCACGCCGCCTCCGGCGTCGATGATCACGGGCCCGACGCGCGCAAGCGCCTCTCTTAGCGCCTCGCTCTCGAGTTCGCGGAAGCTCTCCTCGCCGTCTTCCGCGAATATCGTCGGTATGTCCTTGCCCGCCGCGGCGCTGACCGTCGCGTCAAGGTCCATGACCTCAGCACCCTCCCGGTCGGCGATCCACTTCGCGACCGTGCTCTTGCCCGAGCCCATCATGCCGAGCAGCACCAGCGGCCTCTCCAGGCTCACGGGTAGAGGCGCTCGTGTGACCAGACCGCCCCGGGAGCCTCCCTGCGGTACGCGGACCGCCCGTGCATCCTGCCCTTGCCCTCGACCCAGAACTCGATCTCGAGGGGGTCGACCACGTAGCCCGACCAGTGGTCCGGCAGCGGGACGTCCGAGCCCTCGAAGCGCCCCTCGACCTCTGCGACCCTATCGAGGAACTCCTCCCTCGAGGCGAGCGGGGCTGACTGGCGCGAAGCCCAGGCGCTGACCTGGCTGTCGCGGGGCCTCGTCGCGAAGTACTCGGCGACCCTGCCGCGCTCCATCTCGCGCACGGTTCCGCGCACCCGCGCCTGGCGGTTGAGCTCCCGCCAGTAAAAGGCGAGCGCGGCCTTCGGGTTGTCCCTGAGCTGCGCTGCCTTGGCGCTCGCGTTGTTGGTGTAGAACTCGCAGCCGCCCTCGGTGATGCCCTTCACCAGGACGTACCTGACGTCGGGCATGCCGTCGGCCCCTGTCGTCGCGAGGGCAACGGCGTCGGGCAGCCTCAGCCCGGCCCCGGCCGCCTCCTCGAGCCAGCGCCCGAGCTCCGTGACGGGATCGCCGACCCTTTCCAAGCCATCGGACATCGCAGGGGCGAAATTCTACTTTCCGCCCGCCGGTGGTAAAATCCGCCATCGTAAACCCACGACAAGCGATCCAAGCGGGAATAGCTCAGCTGGTAGAGCGCAACCTTGCCAAGGTTGAGGTCGCGAGTTCGAACCTCGTTTCCCGCTCCAGCAGCAAGTCCGACAGCTCCACGGGGATATGACTAGCGCAATGCACGAAGGCGGGATGGCAGAGTGGTTTATGCGGCGGCCTGCAAAGCCGTTCACGCCGGTTCAATTCCGACTCCCGCCTCCAACAGGACTCAAGATGACAAGCCACGACGCAAGGTTATGCAGGGCCGGTACCTAGACGGCATCGCCGTCCCTGGATGCGTGCGGACGTGGCGGAATCGGTAGACGCTGCAGACTTAAAATCTGCTGTCCCTAGGGGCGTGGGGGTTCAAGTCCCCCCGTCCGCACCAGCGCTCCGGGCCGCGCGCGCGGCAACGCGGAATCCGGGCCTGAATTAAAATCGCCCTTTGCGGTTGGCTGGATCCAGGCACTCAGTTGTTCCGTCGCATGGAATTCCGAATGAGACTCCCGAAGGCCTTGCTCGCCTTGCTGGCGTGGGCCCTTGTGTCGCAGCTCGCGCAGGCCGCGCCCGAGCGCCTCGCGGGGATCACCTACCCGTTCCGGGACCAGGGGGAGTTCTGGGTCAATTCCGAGCCGCTGGCCGACTCGGACCTGCGCGGCCGGGCGGTGCTCGTGATGTTCTGGACGTACTCGTGTTACAACTGCACGAACTCGATCGCGTGGATAAACGAGGTCCACAGGAGGTACGCGGACCGCGGGCTGCTGGTGCTCGGCATACACACGCCCGAGTTTGAGCACGAGAGGGACCGCGAGCGGGTGAGCGAGAAGGCGGCCGAGCACGGGATCGAGTTCCCGGTCATGCTCGACAACGACTACGTGTTCTGGCGGGACATGCGCAACTCGTGGTGGCCGGCGTTCTACCTGGCCGACAAGCGCGGCAACATCAAGGCCGAGCTCATCGGCGAGACCCACCTGGGCACGGACAAAAGCGAGCGCTTCCTGGCCTTGCTCGAGCGCGAGCTCTAGCGCGCCGTGGGCAGCAAGCCAAGGCTGTTGGCCGTGGACGGCGTGAGAGTCGGCACCGCCGCCGCCGGGATCGGAAAGCGGCGGCGCCCGGACGTGGCGCTGTTCGCCTTCGACGCGCCCGCCGCGACGGCGGCGACCTTCACGCGCAACCGGTTCGTCGCCGCGCCCGTGACGGTCGCGCGCAGGCACATGGAGTCCGGCCGCTCGCGCACGCGCGCCTGGGTGGTCAACTCCGGCAACGCGAACTGCGGGACCGGAAGGCGCGGGCTCAGGGTCGCCGCGGACAGCTGCGCGAGGGCCGCGGGCATGCTCGGCGCAAGGCCCGAGCAGGTCCTGCCGTTTTCAACCGGGGTGATCATGGAGCAGCTTTCCGCCGAGGCGCTTTCCCGCGGCATCGACAGGGCGGCGTCCAAGCTCGACCCGGGGGGCTGGCAGGACGCCGCGCGCGCGATCATGACGACCGACACGAGGCCCAAGGGCGCAAGCGTCCGGATGAGGACCCGCAAGGGCAGGGTCACGATCACCGGGATCGCCAAGGGATCCGGGATGATCCATCCCGACATGGCGACCATGCTGTCGTTCATCGCAACAGACGCCGGCGTTTCCGCGCCCGCCCTGCGCAGGCGCCTGCGGGAGGCGGTGTCGGACTCCTTCAACGCGATCAGCGTCGACGGCGACACATCGACCAACGACGCGGTCGCTCTTGCCGCAACGGGGGCCGCAGGGAAGCTCACGCCCGCGGAGGAGCGGAGGTTCGCAGCGGCGCTTTCCGATCTCTGCGCGGACCTTGCGAACCAGATCGTCGCCGACGGCGAGGGCGCGACCATGACCGCGACCGTTGCGGTGCGCGGCCTGCGCAGCGATGCCGACTGCAGGAGGGTCGCGGACTCCGTTGCATGCTCGCCGCTGGTCAAGACGATGCTCAACGCCCGCGACCCCAACCTCGGCCGGCTGCTCATGGCGATCGGCAAGGCCGGAGTCGACTTCGACCCGGACGCCGTTTCCGTCAGGATCAACGGCCAACGCGCGTACGGCTCCGGAAGGCGCGCAGCGTCGTTCACCGAGAAGGCCGCCAAGAAACTGTTCGACCGCCCTCCCCTCCTGTTCGAGATCGCCATGGGCAAGGGGCGCGCGAGGGCAGCGGTGACCTTCTCGGACCTCAGCCGCGAGTACGTGCGGATCAACGCGGAGTACAGGACCTGAGCGCGCGATGAAGAAGGCGACCGAGGAAAGGATCGGCAGGCTTCTGGGGCGCCTGGACGCGCTCGTTCCCGAGCAGCTGCCGGCCAAGCTTGACGCAAAGTGCTACAGGTGGAAGGCCTCGCCGCTCGGGGTCGGCCACCTCGCCCCGGTCAGGGGGTGGAAGCCGCCGCGGCTCGGCCTGCTGCACGGCCTGGACGCGGAGATCAGGGCGCTCGACAGGAACACGGCGGCCTTCATGGCCGGCCGGCCGGCTAACCACGCCCTGCTAACCGGCCCGCGCGGCTGCGGCAAGACCTCGGTCGTTCACGGCGTCGCGGCGAAGCACGCCCGCAAGGGGCTCAAGGTCGTCAGGGTCGCGAGAGAGAGGATCGTCGAGCTGCCCGAGCTTGTCGACGTGCTCGGCGGCAGCGAGCACAGGTTCCTCGTGATCTGCGACGAGCTGTCGTTCGCAGGGAGCGACGACGGCTACATCGGCGCCAAGGCCGCGCTCGACGAGCTCGACGGCGGCCGGCTCGGGATGCTGGTCTACGCGACCTCCAACCGCAGGCACCTGGTTCCCGAGGACGCTTCGGAGAACCTCGAGGCGAGCCAGGACGAAAGCGGCGAGATCCATCCCGGCGAGACGACCGAGGAGAAGATCTCCCTGTCCGACAGGTTCGGTCTGTGGATCCCGGTGTTCTCGCCGAACGAGGGGGAGTACCTCGCGCTGGTCAGCAAGTGGTTCAGCAACCACGGCAGGAAGAGGGTCGGGCCGGCGATCGAGAGGGCAAGCCTCCTCTGGGCCGCCGAGCGCGGCTCACTCAACGGCCGCATCGCGCGGCAGTTCGTCGAGGACTTTCTCGAGAGCCGCCGCAAGTGAGCGCGCTTCCGCCGGTGTACGGCATCACCGCGGCGGCGCTCTTTCCCGGCGTCGACGCCTTCCTCGAGCGCCTTGCGCAGGCCTTGGCAAGCGGCCTGCGCCTCTTGCAGGTGCGCGACAAGCACCTGGCGCCAAGCGAGCGCGAGGACTTCGCGGCCCGCTGCGTAGAGATGTGCCGCGGGCACGGCTGCCGGGTGCTGGTCAACGACGGCGGCGACATCGCCGGCAAGGTCGGGGCCGACGGCGTGCACGTCCCGAGCTCAGCCTTGCGTAACACGGGTCCGCAATGCTTCGACGGGCTTGTCGGCGTGTCCTGCCACAGCGCGGACGAGCTCGAGGCGGGCCTCGACGTGCTCGGGGCGGACTTCGCCGTGCTCTCCCCTGTCGGCAGGACCCTCACGCACGTCGACTCCGAGCCGCTCGGATGGGACGGCTTCGCCGAGCTGGCCGCACGTCACGACAAGCCGGTCTACGCGCTCGGCGGCCTGTCGGTCGGCGACGCGGACCTGGCCATCAGCCACGGCGCCTGCGGCGTGGCCTCCATGCGGGACGTGTGGGGCGAGCCGGCGCAAGCGGACGGGGCCGCGGCGCAATGACCTCGATGACGCTCGACAGGCTTTCGCTCATCGGCGTGTCACACGCGAACGCCGCGCTCGAGATCAGGGAGAAGCTGTCGGTCCCCAACGACGAGGCGCCCGGCTACCTCGCGGAGCTGCGCACCCGCGGGCTCGCGGACGAGGCGCTTGTGCTGTCGACCTGCAACCGCACGGAGGTCTACTGCGTGTCGGAGAGCCCGGAGGGCATCCGCGACCTCACCGCCGCGCGCGGCGGAGCGTCCTACGGTTACGAGACGCTGTTCTACCTCAAGAGCGGCCAGGCGGCGATCAAGCACGCCTTTGCCGTCGCAAGCGGCCTCGACTCGATGATCCTCGGCGAGCCCGAGATCTTCGGCCAGATGAAGAAGGCATACGGCATGGCGCGCCAGGAGGGGTTCACCGGTCCGAACCTCGCCAAGCTGTTCGAGCGCACCTTCAGCGTTGCCAAGCGGGTGCGCACGGAAACGGCGATCGCGAGGGAATCGGTTTCCGCCCCGGCGATCTGCTCCCGCCTCGCGCGGTCGATCTTCGGCGACCTCGACGGCTGCGGCGTGCTCTGCGTCGGCGCAGGGACGATAGTCGAGACGGCGCTCGAGCACTTCAGCGGCAACTCCGTGTCGTTCGTGACCGTCGCGAACAGGACGATGCGCCACGCCGAGGAGCTCGCCGCGAGGTTCGGTGCGAAGGTGATCCCCTACGAGTCGATCACCCGCGAGCTCCACCGGCACGACATCGTGATCACCGCGACGAGCTCTGTCCTTCCCGTGATCGGCAAGGGCGCGCTCGAGAACGCGGCCAGGCTGCGCAAGCGGCGCCCGATGGCCGTATTCGACCTGGCGGTGCCGAGGGACGTCGAGCCGGAGGCCGCGCGCCTCGAGGACCTGTTCCTGTACTCGATCGACGACATCGGCAGGATCTCGAGCGACAACATGGAAAAGAGGCGCGAGGCCGTAAACGACGCGAACACGCACATCGCCAGGGCGTCCGAGGAGCTCGTTGACTGGTACAACGCCCGCGAGTCCGTCGACGTGGTCAAGGACTTCGTCGGGCGTGTGGACGCGATCCGCGACCGTGAGATAGCGCGCGCGCTCAAGGCAGTTGCGGCCGGCAAGGACGGCGAGGAGGTCCTTCGCAGCCTCGCAAGCCGCATCGCGGGCAAGCTTGCCCACGACCCGGCCAAGGCGCTCGGCTCGCGCGGGGTGACCGGCGAGCTGATCGACGAGATCGACAACTGGTACAGGGAAGCTGATGGGCGGGATTAGCGAAACCGTCGCCGGGCGCCTGGAGGCGGCCGAGAAGCGACTCGAGGAGATCAACGCCCTGCTCTCGGACCCGAAGGTCGCGTCCGACGGCAACAGGTCGCGGGACCTGCACCGCGAGCGCGGCGAGCTCAGCCCGCTGGTGGACCTCTTCCGCAGCTACCGCGAGGCGGAAGGCTCCGTCGCCGAGGCCGAGAACCTGGCCGACGACCCGGTGCTCAAGGAGATCGCCGACGAGGAGATCGAGGCCGCGAAGGCCGGGCTTGCTGAGGCCGAGCGCAACCTCATGGAGGCGCTGCAGCCGAAGGACCCCGACGACGACAGGAACTGCTTCCTGGAGATCCGCGCCGGGACGGGCGGGCTCGAGTCCTGCCTGTTCGCCGGCGACCTGCTCCGGATGTACACGCGCTGGGCGGAGCGCAACAAGCTAAACATCGACACCGTCTCGTCCTCGCCCGGCGAGGCCGGCGGGTTCAAGGAGCTGATCGCCAAGGTCGAGGGCAGGAACGCGAACGCGGTCCTCAAGCACGAGGCCGGCGCGCACCGGGTACAGCGCATCCCGGAGACCGAGACCCAGGGGCGCATCCACACGTCCGTGTGCACCGTCGCCGTCATGCCGGAGATGGAGATCGTCGACGTCGGCATCGACCCCCAGGACCTGCGGACCGACACGTTCAAGGCCTCGGGCGCCGGCGGCCAGCATGTCAACACGACCGATTCAGCGGTCCGCATCACCCACCTGCCGACTGGACTGGTCGCCGAGAGCCAGGAAAGCCGCTCGCAGCACCGCAACCGCGAGCGGGCGATGCAGATACTCGTCGCAAGGGTCAACGACCACTTCCGCAGGATCCGCGACGCCGAGCAGAAGGACAGCAGGCGCAAGATGGTCGGAAGCGGCGAGCGCAATGAGAAGATCCGCACCTACAACTACCCCCAGGGCAGGGTCACCGACCACCGCGTGAACCTGACAGTGAGGAGGCTCAAGGAAATCCTCGACGGCGACCTGCAGGAGATCTACAAGGCGCTGCGCCAGTCGGAAAAAGCCGAGCAGATCGAGGAGTTCACGGCAACTCAGGCATGAGCGCGCATGCGCGGCAGGCCGCAGCAGTGGAAAGCCTGCGCGAGGGGCTGGGGCTGGACAGGCGCCAGGCCGAGCTTGAGGTCGGGCATCTCCTCTCGGGCAAATGCGCCAAGTCCGGCGGGCTGCCCGAGGGCTTCGAGGCAATGGTCCAGCGAAGGACCGCCGGAACTCCCCTCGCCCACATCCTCGGCACCGCCGAGTTCATGGACCTCGAGCTCGCTTGCGGTCCCGAGGCGCTCGTGCCGCGCCCGGAAACAGAGGTCCTTGTCGAAGCCGTGCTTAAGGCGGTGCCGGACTCTCCCGTCACCGTCGCCGACCTGGGAACGGGAACCGGAGCAATAGCCGCCGCCGTCGCAAGGCACAGGCCGAGGGCGACCGTCATCGCATGCGAGAGGGACCCTGCCGCCATCGAGCTTGCAAGAAGGAACTTCTCCGAGCTCGGACTTTCGAACGTTGAGACGTTTGAAGGCGACTGGCAGGACATGGACGCGGGGATCGACGTAGCGGTGTCGAACCCGCCCTACGTTACGTCCGCGCTTTGCAGAACTATGGAGCAAGCCGGAATGATGCATGACCCCCTCGGCGCGCTCGACGGCGGGGCTGACGGACTGGACTCGATCAGGTCCGTCCTGCGCTTCGCAGGCAGGCTGCTGCGGCCCGGAGGCGAGCTGTTCCTTGAGCACGGCGTCGGCCAGCATCCGGAAGTCCGAAAGATCGCTGGGCAGTCCGCCCTTGAGCCAAGCGGAAGCCGCAGCGACCTGCAAGGGCTCAAGAGGGTGTTCCGGGCAACAAGAAAGGGCTGAGGCGCGGCCATGCCTGAGCTGCCCGAAGTCGAGACCGTCAGAAAGGACCTGGGCAGGCATCTCGCGGGAAAGGTGATCACCAAGATGAAGGTCAGGCGCCCTGACCTCCGCGAGCCGGTCACCCGCGGCATCGCGGGAAAGGTGTCAGGCAACAGGGTCGTCGGCGTCGGGCGCAGGGCGAAGTACATCCTCGTGGGCTTCAAGGACGGAACGATGGTCATCCACCTCGGGATGAGCGGAACGGTCCGAGCCGACCCGCCGGACGCAAGGCCGGTCAAGCACGACCACGTCGAGTGGCGGACCGACCGCCGCGTCCTGCGCTACAACGACCCGCGCAGGTTCGGAAGGGTCTTCTGGTGCGAGGACCCGCTGAGCCACCCCCTGCTCTCCTCCGCCGGGGTCGAGCCGCTCGAGAGGGAATTCAACGCGAAGATGCTTCACGAGGCATGCGCGGGAAGGAAGGTTCCGGTCAAGCAGCTGCTGATGGACGGGTCGATAGTTGCGGGCGTCGGAAACATCTACGCCTCGGAGGCGCTGTTCAACGCAGGCGTGCTCCCCGGCAGGAAGGCAGGGACCGTCACGAGGCAGGAGGCGGCGGCGATCGTGCGCGAGGTCAAGAAGGTTCTGCGCAGGGCGATCAAGGCCGGAGGGTCGACGCTTCGCGACTACGCAACCCCTGACGGCAAGCCTGGATACTTCCAGCTCAGCCACAAGGTGTACGGCCGCGCCGGACAGCCGTGCAAGAGCTGCTCGGCCGAGATAGTGAGGACGGTTATCGGGCAAAGGGCGACCTACCACTGCCCGAAATGCCAGAAGTGAGCGCGGAGCTCGAGGACGCCGAGCTCGAGCGCTACGGGCGCCACGTGATGCTCGACGGGATCGGCATCGAGGGCCAGCAAAAAATCCGCGCGGCAAGGGCCCTGGTCGTAGGCGTCGGCGGGCTGGGCTGCCCAGCTGCGCTCTACCTGGCCTCGTGCGGAATCGGAAGCATGGCGCTCGCGGACGACGACACTGTCGAGACATCGAACCTGCAGCGCCAGATCCTCTTTCGCGACGGCGACGTCGGCAGGCCGAAGTCCGAGGTCGCCGCAAGGGAGCTTGCCGCGATCAACCCGCATGTCTCGGTCGAGCACGTCAGCGAACGCGCCACTGCAGAAAACCTGCCGGAGATGTGCGACGGCGCTGACGTCGTCCTTGACTGCAGCGACAACTTCGAGACGAGGCATGCCGTCAACGAGGCCTGCCTCAACTCGCGCACAGACCTCGTCGGCGGGGCTGCGGAACAATTCGACGGACAGGTGTACGTGTTCCCCTTTTCTGTGGGAACCTCGCCCTGCTACGGGTGCCTGTACCCAAAACGTGACTCGAATCCCGAGCAGACGCCCTGCGCGCTGCTCGGCGTGCTTGCGCCGCTGACCGGTGCGGTCGGCTCTCTCATGGCATGCGAGGCGCTGCGGCTGGTTGCCGGGCTTTCCGGCGACGGGCTTAAGTGGAGGATGCTCGCGCTCGACACGCTTGGACAGAGGGTGCGGTCGATAAGGATCAGGAAGGATCCGGAATGCAAGGCATGCAGGTAATATGTTGACAGCAATTGTGCTTATTTCATGCCAACTATTTGATAGTGCTTTGTAATTTTTTTTGCCTTTTCTTCCTGCCCGCGAGGGAACGGAACTTCTTGACGATCAGATTCATTTTCACTTCAGGGTCCACCTTTGCTTCCCGCATGACCGAAGTGCTGCCGCGCAACTGGTCGAGCAATCCGTTGAGCCCGCGTTCCGACAGGATGCTCTCCACAGTCAATTCCTCCTCGTTCTTGTGAGCGAAGATGAGCTTGTCGCGCACCTCTATGCACAGTGCGAGGTCGTTTGCGCTCACCTGCTTGCCGGATTCAAGAGGAACGTTCTCGATCTTTGTGAATAGCTTGGGATCCATGAACAAGCATTCCAGCATCGTGTACAGCTCATGCTCCCTCATCTTGCGCCGATCGCTGGGCTGGCGTGCCTGCCTCGGCACCTCCTCGACCCTCGGCCTGCTTTTCCTGATTCTGGCCGCTGCGGACTTCAAGTCCTCCAAGGCGATACCGCTTGCCTTCGACAGTTCCTTGTAAAGCAGCTCGTAGAAGAACGGAGCCTTGTCCTTGTCTATGAGCTCTACCAGCTCGGCCGCCTTGTGCCACATGACGCTCTCGCCGGAGACGTCGTCGTTCCCGCCGGGCAGCAGGGCATCCTTGTCGACCAGGAACTCCTCGAGCTTCATCGCTCCATCGATGAGCTCCCTGAACTTCTCCGCTCCGTTGGTCGACACGTAGCTGTCGGGGTCCTCGCCCTTCGGCAAGTGGGCGAAGCTCACCGACTTTCCGTCCTTCATGGCAGGCATCACGTTCTGCAGCACCCTCGCCGCAGCCTTGCGTCCGGCATCGTCGCCGTCGAAGCAGAAGCACACCCTGTCGGCGCGCGTCATGATCGTGCTGACCTGCTGCGTCGTGGCTGCGGTGCCCATCGTCGCGACCGCGTTGGTTATGCCGTGCTCGAACAGGACGAGCACGTCCATGTAGCCCTCGACTACGATAGCCCCGCCGTGCTCGCGGAACCCGTCGGTCGCCTCGCGCAGGGCAAAGATCACCCTGCCCTTGTCGAAAGCCTCGCTCTGCGGCGAGTTGAGGTACTTGGGCTCGCCGTCGGACATCAGCCTGCCCCCGAAGCCCTGCACCTTGCCGGTGTTGCTCGTGATCGGAATCATCAGCCGGTCGCGGAAGTACGGGTAGATTTCGCCGTTGCGCTCGCTTTTCTTCGCGAGCCCGACGGACACTAGCCCTCCTTTCAGCCGCGCGCTGTCGTAGTCCTTGCCGAACGCCTCGGCGAAGCCGCCGTCGCGCGGGGCGTACCCGAGCCGGAACCGCAGTGCGTTCCCCTTGCTTATCCCGCGGCCCTTGAGGTACTCGCGCACCTCGGGATGGCTGCGCAGCTGCGCGTGGTAGTGCGCCGCCATCTGCTCTAGCAGCGGCGTCGGGACGGACTTCCTGCTGCCGTCGCTCGGGACCTCCCGGCCGAGCTGTGCGGCCAGGTCGTGGACTGCAGCAACGAAGTCGTTGCCGTGGGAATGACGCATGAGGAAGCCGAGCGCGGTGCCCGAGGCCCCGCAGCCGAAGCAGTGGTAGAAGCCCTTCTCAGGGACGACGTTGAAGGAGGGGGTCTTCTCCTTGTGGAACGGGCAGAGCCCGGTGTGGGACTTGCCCTTTTGCTTGAGCTCGACGTGCCGGCCGATCACCGACACTATGTCGGCGTCGCGGTTGAGGTCCTCGATGAACCGCTGCGGGATCATCGCGATGCCCGGTCCGGCCGGTCAGCCACCGAGCCGCTTGCGAACCTTTCCCGAAACCTCTTTCAAATCGGCCTTGCCGGCCAGGCGCTTGGACAGGATCGCCATCACCTTGCCCATTTCCGCCGCGGAGCGCGCCCCCGCCTCGGCGACCGCCTCCTCGATGTGCCGGACGACCTCCTCGTCCCCCAGCTGTGCAGGCATGTACTCGGCGAGGACCACAGCCTCGGCCTCCTCCTGCTCGGCATGCCCCTCGCTGCCGTTCTTCCTGTAGACCTCGGCGGCCTCAAGGCGCTGGCGCCGCTGCCTGGCGGCTATCTTCGCGATCAGCTCGTCGCTCGCAGATTCGGCGCTCTCCTCCTTGCACTCCTTGTCGATCTCCGCCTTGAGCGAGCGCAGGACGTTCTTGCGCAGCTCGTCGCGCGCGACCATCGCCTCCTTCAGGTCCGAGGACAGCCTGTCCACAGAGCAAACCATTCCCGGCGGCCCGGCCCCTTACGGGCGGTAGAGCATGCGCTGCATGCGCACCAGCCTGCGCTGGCGCTTGATCGCCGCCTGCCGCTTGCGCTTGCGGCGGGTCGTGGGCTTCTCGTAGTACTTGAGGCTCCGGATGTCGCTGATCCGGTTGGCGCCCTCCATGGCGCGCTTGAAGCGCCGCATGGCGACCTCGAAGGACTCGTTTTCCTTGACCTTTATCTCGGGCATGAACCTGCCATTATAAAACACCTGCCGCCCGGCGGGCAGGGAAAGGACCCGGTCAGTCGCGGGTCTGGACGAACACCTCGCCCGGCTTGATCATCCCGAGGTGGTAGCGGGCGAGCACCTCGACCTGCCTGCCGTCGGTCTTGATCCGCTGCAGGTCCGCGGCGATCAGCTGGTTGCGCTGGAGCAGCGTGTCGGCCTCGATCTGCTCGCGGGCGATCTCGCTCTCGAGGCTGTTGATCCTCCCGAGCCCGGTCGGCCCCATTATCTTGGCCACCAGCACGACCAGGGCGACCGCAAGCAGCGCGATCGTCATGTTGTAGGTGCTGAGCAGGCGCGGCACGCCGTTAATCATAACCAACCCGCCCCCCGGAAGGCGTCCTTTCCGGGAAACCGCGCAGACCGGCCGAGCTCGCGCTCGATCCTCAGCAGGCGGTTGAACTTGGCCGTGCGCTCGCCGCGGCACGGGGCGCCGGTCTTGATCTGGCCGCAACCCCAGGCGACCGCAAGGTCGGCGATGGTCGAGTCCTCGGTCTCGCCCGAGCGGTGCGACATCACCGTCGCGTACCCGCCGGACTGCGCGAGGTTCACCGCGTCCTCGGTCTCCGACAGGCTGCCGCACTGGTTCGGCTTGACCAGGATCGCGTTCGCCACCCCTTCCGCCATGCCCCGCCCGAGCAGCTTCGTGTCGGTGACGAACAGGTCGTCGCCGACGAGCTGCGCCTTGTCCCCGCATGCATCTGTAAGCTCCTTCCAGCCCTGCCAGTCGTCCTCGGCCATGCCGTCCTCGATGCTGACGATCGGGTACGAGGACTGCCACTTTGCAAGCTTGGCCGCGAACGACTTCGAGGTGAAGCGGGAGTCCTTCTCGCCGGGCAGGGAGTAGCCCTTGCCCGAGCGCAGCTCGTTCGCCGCGCAGTCGAGCGCCAGCCAGACTTCGCGTCCGGGCTTGCGGCCCGCGGCCGACACGGCCTCGA
Organism: uncultured Gammaproteobacteria bacterium; assembly: GCA_964509765.1. GTDB lineage: Bacteria > Pseudomonadota > Gammaproteobacteria > Tethybacterales > Tethybacteraceae > CAZDYI01. Next base: position 10,544 of record CAZDYI010000139.1, on the reverse strand, counting down.
GGATCAGGTCTAGCGTCGCGTCCACCCCGTCGACGTCGGGGGCGAAGCCTCCCTCATCGCCGACCGCAGTTGACAGATTCCTCTTGGCGAGCAGGCCCTTTAGCTCCTGGAAGATCTCGACGCCCCAGCGCAGCGCGGTGGAGAAGTCGGGCGCGCCCGCGGGCACGACCATGAACTCCTGGATGTCGACGTTGTTCGACGCATGCGCCCCGCCGTTGAGTATGTTGAGCATCGGCACCGGAAGCAGCCGCGCCCTCGTTCCGCCCAGGTGGCGGTAGAGCGGCAGCATGTTCGACTCGGCGACCGCCTTCGCGCATGCGAGCGAGACCGCGAGGATCGCGTTCGCCCCGAGCGAGGACTTGTTCTCCGTCCCGTCGGCCTTGCGCAGCGCCTCGTCAATCTCGCGGTGGTTGTAGGCGTCGATGCCGATGATGGCGTCGGCCAGCCTGCCCTCGACCGCGGCGCATGCCTTCCTGACGCCCTTGCCGCCGAAGCGCCGCTTGTCGCCGTCGCGCAGCTCGAGCGCCTCCTTGGACCCGGTGGAAGCGCCCGACGGCGCGCAGGCCGTCCCGATTCCGCCGTCGTCGAGGTACACGGTCGCCTCGACGGTGGGGTTGCCGCGGGAATCCAGGACCTCCAGCGCTGTCACGTTGACTACGTTCACGACCTGTCCCCCCGCGCGATGATGATAACACTAGCCATCGGTCTCCTCCTGTCCGCCGCGGACGGCAAGCGCGCCGTCGCGCATCTCGTACCCCTTGCCGATCCTGTCGGCAAGGTCGATGTCGTGCGTTGCGACGATGAGCGCGCAGCCGCTCTCGCGGCAGCTGTCGATCATCAGCGCCGCGACCGCCTCGGCGGTCCTGCGGTCGAGGTTGCCGGTCGGCTCGTCGGCGATCACGCAGTCGGGCCCGTTTGCAAGCGCCCTGAGAATCGCCACCCGCTGGCGCTCCCCGCCGGAGAGCCTGCCCGGCGTCATCGAGGCGCGGTCGGCAAGCCCGATCTGCCCGAGCATCCCCGCCGCCCTGTCCGCAGCCTCGGCGCGCTCCGCGCCGGCCACGAGCATGGGCATCGCGACGTTCTCCGCTGCGGTGAACTCCGGGAGCAGGTGGTGGAACTGGTAGACGAAGCCCACGCTCCTGTTGCGGATCTCGCCGCGCCGCGCCTGGCCGGCCTCGCTCATGCTCTCGCCCGCAACGGAAACGCTGCCCGAGTCCGGCTCAGCGAGCCCTGCGAGGATGTGCAGCAGGGTGCTCTTCCCGCAGCCCGAGGCGCCCGTGATCGCGACGGCCTCGCCCCTTGCAACCTCGAGCGACAGGCCGCGCAGCACCTCGGGTCCGCCCGTGGTCTCGAAGCTCTTTGAGACCGAGTCCGCGACGAGCGCGGCGTCACTCATGGCGCAGCGCCTCGGCGGGGTCCACCCTCGCCGCGGATACGGACGGCCAGACGGTCGCGGCAAGCGACAGGGCGAACGCGAGCCCCGCCACTGCGGCGACGTTGCCGGGCAGAATCAGCGAGGGTATGGTCTCGAGGAAGTAGACCTCGCCGGGAAAGAAGTCGAAGCCGAAGACGGACTCGAAGAAGCCGACCACCGGGTTGACGTTGCTTGCGACGGCAAGGCCGAGTGCTACGCCGAGTACGGTTCCGACTACGCCGACCATCGTCCCCTGTATCAGGAAGATCCGCAGGATCGACGCCGGCGGCAGGCCGATGGTGCGCAGGACGGCGATCGACCCGCGCTTGCTCCGCACCATCGCGACGAGAGCGGCGACGATCTGGAACGCGGCAACGAGGATGATCAGCGACAGGATCACGAACATGACCCTGCGCTCGACCGCAAGGGCGTCGAACAGCGTCGCGTTGCTCGCGGTCCAGTCGTACGCGTCGAGGCCGTCGCGCTCGCGGACGTCTGCAGCGACGGACGGCGCGTCGAACACGTCCGCGAGCCGCAGCCGGATCGTGTCGACCGGCCCGCCGCCGAACAGGCGGGCGACGTCCTCGTGGTGCATGTAGACGAGCGACTCGTCGTACTGGTACAGCCCGAACGATACCGTTCCCGCGACCTCGATCCTCTTGAGCCGCGGCATGAAGCCCCCGAGGGTCGCGGTTCCCGAGGGGACGAGCAGCAGGACCTCGTCGCCGGCTTCCGCCCCGAGCCGCGAGGCTATCCTCGAGCCGACCATCGCCCTGAACGAGCCGGGCTCGAGCGCGGACAGGTCGCCTGCGCTCTCGAAGCCGGAGATGTCACCCTCGAGGCCCGGGTCCACCCCCTTGACCTGCACCCCGCGCACCTGGCCGTTGCCGCTCAGAAGTCCCTGGCGGTCGATGTTCGGCGCCGCGGCGACTACCCTCTCGTCGGCGCCGAGCCTCTCCAGGTCCTCGCGCCAGCTATCGGCGCGCCCCTCGGGGATGATCACCTCCACGTGCGAGGACGCGGCGAGGATGCGCTCGCGCAGGTTGACGTGAAAGCCGTTCATCACCGACATTACGACGATGACTGCCGCGACGCCGAGGGTGATGCCGACCGCAGACGCGAGCGACGTGAGCGAGACGTAGCGGTCGCCCTTCCCGACCATCAGGTAGCGAAGGCCGATGTCCCACTCGAGACGGAGCGCGGCCATCAGCCCGAAGCCGTCGCCAGAATCTCCCGGGCGTTGACCCGGCTCGCCTCGGTTATGCGCCTGCCGGCGAGCATGCGGGCTATCTCCTCCTCGCGGACGCTGCCCTCGGCGAACTCGAGCGTCGCTAGCCCCTCCTCGTCCGTCCTGACTATCCAGTGGTGGCGCGCCGCCGCGGCGACCTGCGGGAGGTGCGTTACGCACAGCACCAGCCTGCCGGCGCCGAGCTCGGCGAGCAGCCTGCCGACATGGGCCGCGGTCTTGCCGCCGATGCCGGTGTCGACCTCGTCGAAGATCATGTCCTTGTTGCCGTCGCCGCCGACCTCGGCGAAAAGCGCGAGCGAGGTGCGCGAAAGCTCGCCGCCGGACGCGACCTCGCCCAGCTCGGACATGTCCATCGTCTTGCGCGCGGCGAAGCGGAATGCGACGTCCTCCGCCCCGTGGCGCGACGGACCGTCGCGCGGGTCCAGGGCGATCTCGAAGCGCGCGTGGGGGAGCGCGAGCTGCCGCAGGGTGCCCCGCACCCTGCCCGAGAGGCACTTGGCCTCCTTGCGCCGCGCGGCGCTCAGCCTCTTCGCGGCGGCCTCGTACTTTTTCAGCGCATCGGCGACCCTGCGCTCAGCCGCTCCGACGTCGGCCGAGCCGATCTCATCGAGCTCCTTTCGCATCCGGTCGGCGAGGGCGACAAGCTCCGGCGGGCCGACCGCCTTGTGCTTGCGCGAAAGCCTGTGCGCCTCGGAAACGAACGCCTCCGCCCTCTCGAGCGACTCCTGGTCGACCTCTCCTGTCGACTCGCCGAGGCGGGCGTGGTCGCGCGACAGGTCCGACGCGAGGATCGACATGTCGCGGACCTGGTCCGCGACCCCCTTGGCCTCCTGGAGCAACTCCGCGAGCCTGGACGCGGCGGGCTTGATGCCGGACAGCTCGCCCTCGAGGGCGTCGATGCCCTCGCCGACCGCGCGGTGGAGCTCGCCGATCTCTGCGACGTTGCCCTGCTTCGCGAGCAGGCCGCTCTCCTCCTCCCACCTCTTCTCGGTGAGCTCGAGCGCGTCGACCTCGGCGAGGAACTCCTCGATCTCCTTGATCCGGCCCCGTGCGGCCTCGGCGCCCTTTTTCGCCTCCTCGAGCGCGGCGCATGTCTCCTTCCACTTCTCGTAGGCGGCGGCGGTGTCGCGCGCGGGTCCCTGCGCCTTGGCGGAGCGGTCGAGCAGCTCGCGGCGGCGCGCGGCGTCCCGCAGCCGCAGGTGCTCGTGCTGGCCGCAGATCCCGACGAGCGCCCCGACGAGCTCGCTAAGCTGCGACAAGGTGGCAGCCCGGCCGTTGACGTGCGCGCGCGACCTCCTGTTCCGGTCGATGGCCCTGCGCACGACCAGCTCGCCCCCCTCGTCGGCCATCCCGCTGCGCTCGAGCCACTCGCAAACTGCCTTGTTCCCGCCGACGTCGAACGATGCGCTGAGCTCGGCGCGCTCCCTGCCGCTGCGGACGAAGTCGCGGTCGAGCCTCGCGCCGGACGCGAGCGCAAGCGCGTCCACCAGGATCGACTTGCCGACGCCGGTCTCGCCGGTCAGGGCGCAGTAGCCCTCCTCGGGCAGCTCGAGCAGCGCGTGGGAGACGTTGGCGAAGTCGGAGACCTCAAGCGACGTGAGCATCAGTCGCGCCTCCAGTAGAGCTTCTCGCGGAGCGCGTCGAAGTAGTCGTAGCGCCTGGGGTGGCGGACCGTCATCTGCTTGCGGTGGGCGCGGAGGTCCACCCGGTCCCCCGCGCGGAGCTCGAACGTGCTCTGGCCGTCCGCGACCATCTTCGACTTGCCGAAGGCCCTGAAGGTGAACCTGCGCGTGGTGCTGAAGACGATCGGCCGGTGCGTGAGCGAGAACGGGTTGAGCGGCGTGAGCACGACGCAGGAGCAGTCCGGGGTGACGATCGGCCCGCCGGCGGCGATGTTGTAGGCCGTCGACCCGCCCGGGGTCGAGACGATCACGCCGTCGCCGCGCAGCTGGAAGGCATGCTTGCCGTCGATCATGACGTCGAGGTCGATGAGCGTGCCGAGCTCGCCGCGGTCGATCACCGCGTCGTTGATCACGACCTGCCTGCCGAGCACCCTGTTCTTGCGGCGGTGGCTGACCTCGAGCAGGATCCGCTGCTCGTCGTGGAACCGGCCGGAGAGCACGTCCATGACCGTCTCGTGCATCAGCCGCGAGTCGATGTCGGCGAGGAAGCCGACCCGGCCGAGGTTGATCCCGACCACGGGCACGTCGCGGACCGCGTAGTCCGAGGCCGTCTGGATGAACGAGCCGTCGCCGCCGAGCGCGACAGCGAGGACCGGACGCGGCCGGGCGTCGGGATTGCGGACCTTGATGCCGGCCGCGTCGCGCTCCTGCCTTCCGAGCCTGCGCGCGACGTCGCGCGCGACCGTGGGACGGTAGCCCTCGGCTCGCAGCCGGACCGAGAGCTCCTTGAGCGCGGTCAGGCCGCGGAACCGCGCCCCGAGGGCGACGAAGGGCCCGGCCCTCACCGCGGCCGGGCTCCGGGGCGGGCGGAATCAGTCCTCGTCAAGCCCGCTTTCGATCTTTTTCCTCGCGCCCTGGAGCATCTCCCGGGCGATTTCCTGCCCGGCGAGCCCGAACGCGAGCGCGCACGCGAGCGCGATCGAGCCGAGGATCGCCGACATCACGATCAGCAGCAGGGTCGTGTTGACGTGCAGCTGCTCGAGGGCCAGGAACCAGACGAAGACCTGGACGACCACCTCCGCGACGACCGCTAGCGTCAGCGCGAAGTCCATCGCGACCTCCTTGAGGTTGTTGAACACGTAGCGGTTGACGATCCGCGAGAAGATCGTCCCGACGATCAGGATAACCGTCGCGAGGATGATGTTCGGCAGGTAGATGACGATCCGCTCGAACAGGTCCGAGATCACCTCGAGGTGGAGCAGGTCCGCGATCGAGGTGACCGTCATCAGGATGATCAGCCAGTAGATCGTCCCGGAGATGACGTTCGAGATCTTCACGTCGTAGTCGCTCGCGGCGATGTAGCTCTCGAGGCCGGTCCTCTCGACCAGCCGGTCGAACTTGAACAGGCCTAGCAGCCTGTCGACGGCTATCTTCGAGACCTTGGCGAGGAACAGGCCGAGGATCGCGAGCAGCAGGGTCGCGATTATGTTGGGCAGGAAGCCCAGGATCGTCTCCCAGAAGGCCGCGAAGGCGCCGAGGATGACGCTGGGAATGGTGTCGATGTTCTGTCCCATGCTGCACCTTCGCCGCCAGGCGGCCTGCCGGGGCAGGCGCCGGCAAACACGGAATTTTAACCCCGCCGCCGCCCGCCAATTTATAATCCGCAGGTTTGCAGAGCGATTCCAGCCCCACTGCCGGCGGGACGGCGGAAACAGTGACCGAGCAAGCCACCACGCCCGCGCCGGCTAGCGACCCAGCGCCCCAGACTGTCACCGGAAACGCCGTTCCGGACCCGGAGGGCACGCGCTCCGGGCATGAGTTGCCCGTTCCGCGCGCCGAACCTCCTTCCGAGATTCCCGCAGGCCCCGCCCCGCCTGGGCCGCCTGAGCCGATCCGGCCCGAAAGGGTCAGGCTGCGTCTGTTCGTCCTCGGCTTCCAGGTCCTGTTTCTCGAGCTCGTGCTTATCCGCTTCCTCGCGGGGCACATCTGGAACCTCGGCTACTTCCCCAACTTCGTCCTGCTGGCCGCGTTCATCGGCTTCGGATTCGGCTTTTTGCTTCACCGGCACGTGAGCGACGGCCGCTCCAGGCTGCTGTATGCGCTCAAGCCTGTGTTCCTCGTTGCCTTCGTCCTCGGCGTGATCTGGATGAAGCCGCCGGGGTTTGTCGGGCTTGCGAACGTCAACACGACGATAGACAACGAGCTGTTCTTCACCGGGACGAAGCCCGAGGAGATCGGCACCCTCGGCCAGCAGATGGGCATGTTCCTGCTGTGGTTCCTCGGCATCGTCCTGTTGTTCTTCCTCAACGGCCAGCGCATGGCGAAGCTGTTCCGGCTCCTGCCGCCGCTTCAGGCGTACACCCTCGACATCTCAGGCTCGCTCGCGGGGATATCCCTGTTCATGCTGATCAGCTTCCTGCAGGTGCCCGCCCACTACTGGTTCTTGGTCGTCGCGCTCTCGTTCTGGATCGCGATCGGCAACGACGTCCGCAACATGCCGCGGCTCGCGGCGTCCCTGGCCCCCGTCTGCCTGGCGGCGCTTTCCTTCAGCATCGACAACCCGGGGCTGACCCCAAGCCAGGCACAGTCCGACCCGCGGCCTGCCGAGCAGGTTGCCGAGGAAGGCGAGCACACAAAGTACATGCGCCCCCACTCGGTCTGGTCGCCCTACCAGCACCTGACCCTGCGCCCGATCCCGGACCAGGGCTGGGTGATCAACTCGAACAACATCGGCCACCAGGTCTTCGGCCGTCCCACATTCCCCGCCATCTACACCGCGGCCCACGACCTGCGCAAGCTGACCGACAGCCCTCCGTTCCGCGACGTCCTGATCATCGGCGCCGGGTCCGGCTCCGACGTCGCTGCCGCGCTCCAGGCAGGCTCGGACAGGATCGACGCCGTCGAGATCGACCCCGGCATCGCGCGGTACGGCTTCATGCACACGAACCACTTCGCTGCCCCGTACAAGGACAGGAAGGTCAACACCGTCATAGACGACGGCAGGCACTTCATCTACAACACCAAGCGCAGGTACGACCTGATCGTCTTCGCCCTGACAGACTCGCTCGTCAAAGTCAGCTCGGTTTCGCAGCTGCGGCTCGAGAACTACATCTACACCGCGGAGTCCTTCCGGCGCGCGAGCGAGCTGCTCAACCCCGGCGGCTGGATCGTGATGTACAACGCCTACCGAGACGTCTGGCTCGTGGAGAAGCTCAGCGCCATGCTTCTCGACGCGATGCCGAACGAGTCCATTGTGCGCGTGATCGACCCCAGCACGCTCGGAGCGGCTTCGGGCCAGCACCTGTGGGCGCTGATCATCGGCGCCTCTCCCGCGGGCCCGCACGAGTTCTCCGAGCTGAGCCAGCTGGAGCAGGCAAGCCCCGCGGCGACCGACGACTGGCCGTTCCCTTACATGAAGGAAAGGAGGGTCCCGTTCCACTACCAGGTGGCGATGGCTTTCGTGATCGGCCTGGTGCTCGCCGCCCTGCTCGCCTTCGGGCGCAGCTCCCAGCGCTCCGACCCGCGCTTCGCGGTCGCGTTCACGCTGCTCGGCTCGGCGTTCCTGTTGCTCGAGACCAAGGGCGTGATCCAGTTCAGCCTGCTGTTCGGGACCACCTGGCTGAACAACTCGCTTGTGTTCTTCGCGGTGCTCGTCTCGGTCCTGCTCGGCATCCGGGTCGCGCAGGCGGTGCGCGGCGCCTGGCTCCTGCCGACGGCGTCCGTCCTGCTGCTGGCTTCCGCCGCGGTCCAGTACGCCGTTCCCCTGGGCAGCCTGCTTGCGTTCGAGCCGCTGCCGCGCTTCTTTCTCGCGGGCGCGCTGATGTTCACGCCGGTGTTCATGGCGAACCTGATCTTCAGCGTGCTGTTCCGCGACCGGGCGGACGCGGAGCTGTACTTCGGCTGGAACCTCCTCGGCGCGACAGCGGGCGGCGTCCTCGAGTACCTCAGCCTCGCCACGGGATACCAGGCGCTCGGAGCGGTTGTCATCGCCCTGTACGCCGTCGCGCTCGGGGCCGCATGGCTCGGGATCAGGAACCAGGCGAAGGCGGAGGATGGGACATCCCCGATGCCGCATGCCGGCGACAGTCCGGGCGCAGCCGCGCAGCTCAGCGCAGCGCCGGCGGAAACAAGGCGTGAGTTGCCGGTCCGGACTGAGCCGCAAGCAAGCCGGGAACGCATCCGTGCTCATGAGTGAGACAGCTTCAACGGCTGGCCCCACCGGCCCCCCGCCCCCCGAGCAGAATGCCGGCCTGAGGATTTTCGTCCTCGGCTTCCAGGTCCTGTTCCTGCAGCTGGTCCTGATCCGGTTCCTAGCCGCGCACATCTGGAACCTAGGCTACTTTCCCAACCTGGTCCTGATAGCGGCCTTCATCGGCTTCGGCTTCGGCTTCATCCTCCACCGGCGATTCACAGAGAGGGCGTCCAGGCTGCTGTACCTGGCGATGCCTCCGGCCCTGCTGGCTTTCGTCGCGCTGGTCTTCGTCCTGAAGCCGCCGGCGCTTGTCGGCTACGAGCTGGGCGAGTACAACTTCCAGCTTGACGGGGAGATGTTCCTATCGGGCAACACCGAGCCGTCGTCCCTAGGGGAGCAGCTGTCCAAGTTCCTGATGTGGTTTCTGGGGGTCGTCGGGATCTTCCTGCTGATCGGACAGAGGCTGGCGAAGCTCTTCCGGCTGCTCCCTCCGCTGAGGGCCTACAGCCATGACATCGCAGGATCCCTGGCCGGAATCTCGCTGTTCATCCTCATCAGCTTCCTGCTCGTTCCGGCGACCTACTGGTTCCTCGTGTTCGCGCTTTCGTTCTACGTCGCCGCGGGACGGGACGCGCGCCCGGGGACCAAGTTCCTTGCCGCGCTTGCCCCCGTGGCGCTCGCGGTCGTTTCCCACTTCATGGACAACCCTGCCGGCGCGAAGCCGATCATCGGCAGGGAGGATGACGAGGCTCCCGTTGCGCACGCAGTAGGAGTCGAGCGGGTCGAGGACATCGTCCACGGCTCGCTGTGGACCCCCTACCAGCGCCTGACGCTGACCGACGAGCCCGGCCAGCCGCGGGTGTGGATCCTGTCAAACGGCGTTCGCTACCAGCAGTTCGGCCCGACCGACATGCCGTACTGGTATTACATTGCGCATGATTTCCGCGGGAAGATGGGAGGCGACCGGTTCGAGGACGTCCTCATAATCGGCGCCGGCTCGGGCAACGACGTCACCGCGGCGCTTCTCAACGGGGCCAAGAGTGTCGACGCCGTGGATGTCGATCCCGGCATCATCAGGTTCGGCGAGTACGCCAGTTCGCGGTATCCCGCCCCGTACCTCGACGAGAGGGTGCGGACCATTGTCGACGACGGGCGGAACCACCTGTACAGCAGCGACCGCAAGTACGATCTCATAGTCTTCGCGCTCACCGACTCCCTCGTGAAGGTCAGCTCGGTCGCCCAGCTGCGCCTGGAGAACTACCTGTTCACCGTCAACTCGTTCCGCAGGGCGAGCGAGCTGCTCAAGCCCGGCGGCTGGCTGGTCCTGTACAACTTCTACCGCCAGCCCTGGCTCGTCGAGAAGCTCGGCCTGATGATGTCGCAGGCCATGCCGCGCGGATCGGTCTACTCGAGCACGCACTTTCCTGTAAGCGACCTTGCTGTGGACCCGTACTACTACGTGCTCATCGGCATGTCGCCGTACGACGGCAACAGGTCGTATCAGGAGATGCCCGGGGCAGGCCTTCCGGGAATAGACCCCGCCACCGACGACTGGCCGTTCCCGTACATGAAGGAAAGGAAGGTCCCGTTCCACTACCAGGTGGCGATGGCCTTCGTGATCGGCCTGGTGCTCGCCGCCCTGCTCGCCTTCGGGCGCAGCTCCCAGCGCTCGGACCCGCGCTTCGCGGTCGCGTTCACCCTGCTCGGCTCAGCCTTCCTGCTGCTTGAGACCAAGGGAGTCATCCAGTTCAGCCTGCTGTTCGGCACGACCTGGCTGAACAACTCGCTGGTGTTCTTCGCCGTGCTCGTCTCGGTCCTGCTCGGCATCCGCGTCGCGCAGGCGGTGCGCGGGAGATGGCTGCTGCCGACTGCGTCAGTGCTGCTTCTCGTTTCCGCCGCGGTGCAGTTCGCCGTTCCTCTGGAAAGCCTGCTCGCTTTCGACCGCCTGCCGCGCTTTTTGCTTGCCGGAGCCCTGATGTTCACGCCGGTGTTCATGGCCAACCTGGTCTTCAGCGTCCTGTTCCGCGACCGCGCGGACGCGGAGCTCTACTTCGGCTGGAACCTCCT
>CAZDYI010000138.1:0-15584 GCA_964509765.1 uncultured Gammaproteobacteria bacterium | reverse complement strand
TTTCGAGGCCGGGATCTCCAACGGCAAGGACGCAGGGCCGGGCTGGGCGCTGGAGGTGGACCTGCACAAGGAGGACGTCGTCCCCTTTGAGGCCGGGCCCGTCGCCGAGGCGGCGGAGGCGCTTGCCGCAAGCCTGGCCGAGGTGCTCAGCGGCATGGGCGCGGACAGTCTCGGCATGAGGCGGAAGGCCAACCCGCTTCATGCAAAGGTGCCGCGCTTCGTCTATGAGGACCCGGAGTCACCAGACTCGCTGTACGTCAGCGACTCGCTGTCCCCGGCCGAAGCGGTAAGCGAGCTTCCCTGGCTTGCGGCTCTGAAATGGGAGGAGGTGGCCGATCTTCTCGGCGTGAGCCGGCGCGCATTGTACAACTGGAAGTACGGGAAAAGAATGTCCAGGAGGAACCGCGCCTTGGTGTATAAGCTGCTCAAGGCGCTGCGCCACCTGTTCCGGGGCATGGGCAGCTTCACGAGGCCGCTGCTGTTCGAGGTTGTGCCGGAATGCGGCAAGACCAGGTTCGATCTGCTCAAGGAGCGCCGCTTCGACGAGGCCGTGGCCGGCGTGGAGAACCTCGGGGTCAGGCGGATTGACTTGAGTAAGAGGCACAGCGAGCCCCTCAACGCTCCGGGCATGCGCAATCGTCCCATAGTCGACCAGTTGGGAATGTACGACGCGCCCCACCACTATCCGGCGGATGGTCGGGTGGCAAGAACAACGGAGACCATGCTACAGGAACTTGAGGAAAAAAACCGTTTAAGCAAATGACCGAGGATCAAGCAAAGAAGATCAACCTGGCGATGGGCGCCTGGCGCCAAGGCGACTTCGTCTTGGGCAACGTGCCGGAAGCGGTCCACATGGCGGACCTGTCGCTTCCGCACAGCCCTCCTTCGATGACTGCAGCCGCAAGATTGCTGGCTGCAGGCAGCTCGCCTGGATCGAGGCCCGTCGCGGTCGTGGACCGGCAGACGCAAGGCCACGTCATGCTCAGCCAGACATGCGACATCGTGAGGGACTGCATCACGCGGCCGTACGTCGTGATGGCGCCGTTGGTGCCGCCTCCCGGCGACAACTTCGACGACGTCAGGCTGAAGAAAAGGCCAAGGATCATCTATGTACCAGCTGCCGTACGCCACGGCTTGGTGGCGGACTTGGACCGCGCGATGGCGGCAGAGAAGTCCGTTCTTGCACCGCTTGAGCGCTTCCCCGGATGGGAGACGGATGAGGAGCTCGCTCATTTTACCGAGGCTCTGGTCCTCTACTTCTCCAGATTCGCCTTTCCCGACGACTTCGAGCAGGCATGCAGGAAGATGAAGGACCGCATCTTCGGCAAGCACAACAGGAATTCCGGTGAAGGGGAGTTTCTCAGGGCACTGGAGGAAATCAGGGTCAGGGCGCAGCCGTCATGGGATCACGAAAAGGTGGTGCTTCACTGGTGGTTCGTGGTCGGCAAGGCGGCGAAGGTTGAGGTGAGCTGGCTTGACCATTTCGGCAGCTTGAAGTCGCGCTTCGACCAGTAAGGCCGGTTCAAGAAAAATTCGTGGCACATGTGCAAGTACAGCGACTTCACGGCGGACGACTACCGGGAAAGCCGCAAGCTTGAGTTCGACAGCCTTACCTACTCCTGGAAGGAAAGGCAGGCCGCCGCCGCGCCCGAGGAGCAGGGCTGACCGCGGCTTAGGGGGGCCGGTCCCCTGTTCGCCGCGGCATGTTCCCGGCAACAATCATCTGAACCGCGCCCGGCGCATTCCCTGCGAGGAGCCGCCGCAAGCCGGCGCGGCGGACTGGGCGCCGGGAACGCGCGAAGGCCGGGATAGGAAAATACGGCTTGACGCGCATGGCTTTGCAACGCGGCGGCGACGGCCCGGAGGACGCAGGCGGCATGCCCCGCTTCGTGCGCTACCTGTGGATACTGATGGCCGCCGGGATCGCCGCGGCCGACTACTACTCGAAGAAGTCCGTGAAGGAGTGGCTGTTCGGCGAGGGCGGCACGCACGAGTTCACGTTCTTTTTGAGCTTCACCTCGGTCGAGAACGCCGGGATCGCGTTCGGCATGTTCGCCGGAATGGAGATCGCGAACTTCCTCACCTGGTTCACCGTCGCCTTCTGCGCGGCGATCTACGCCTACATGCTGTTTGCCCGAGGCCTGACGCAGCGGCATGCATTCGTCGCGGCCCTTCTGCTCGGCGGCGGGATAGGAAACGGCATGGACCGCATGCGCTTCGGTCGGGTCTACGACTTCATCGACCTGCACCTGTTCGGCTGGCACTGGCCGGCCTTCAACGTCGCAGACGTCGCCATCAGCCTGGCGATCGTGATCCTGGTGTTGATGATCTTCGAGCGCCCCCCGGAACGGGAGGCGTAGCGAGGGGGCTTGCAGGCCGCAACCCTAGACCAGGTCGCAGGCCTCCGGCGGCATCCAGTGCGCGTCCCTGCCGTCCCACTTGACGTTGCAGCCGACCGGGTTCGTCAGCGGGACCGAGACCTCCCTGCCGGCGAGCAGCTCGTCGACCGCGCGGTCGAGGTCGTGCTCGGTCGCGCCCTCCGCGGACCTCGGCGTGTCGACGGCCCTGCCTGTGTAGGCGAGCCTTCTGTCGCCGTCGAACAGGAAGAAGTGCGGCGTGCGCAGCGCGCCGAAGGCGCGCGCGACGTCCTGCGATTCGTCGTGCAGGTAGTCCCACGGGAACTTGTGCTCCTCCATGCGGCTGACCATGTTGTCGAACGAGTCCTCGGCGTAGGTGTTCGCCGAGTTCGAGTTGATCGCGACGAACCTAACTCCCTTGTCGGCGACGCGCTCGGCCGACTTGCGGGTGGACTCGTCCGAGCCGGTGACGTACGGGCAGTGGTTGCAGGTGAAGAACACCACCAGCGCCCTGGCCTCGGCGTAGCCGGAGCTCGGGTGGCTCCTGCCGTCGGTCCCGGGCAGGTCGAACTCCGGCATTGCGTCGCCGATGCCCAGGGTGAACTGCGAATCGCTCATGGTTTCTGCCTCATCCTTCTGCGCGGCGCGCCTGCTGCGCCTTGCGTCCGTCGGAGTTTAACCCACGGCAGAGGAGGGGCGCGGCCCCAGGGTGGAAATAGAATCCCGCCCTTGCCGCGCGGCGCGCGGCAGCAAGGAGGACCGGATGAAGTTCAGGAAGCTCGGGAACACCGACATAGACGTAAGCGAGATCTGCCTCGGCACGATGACCTGGGGCAGGCAGAACACCGAGGAGGATGCCGTCGAGCAGCTCGACTACGCGACCGGCGAGAAGGGGATCAACTTCATCGACACCGCGGAGATGTACGCGGTCCCGCCTACCGCGGAGACCTACACCCTCACCGAGCAGTACATCGGGCGCTGGCTCGCCAAGCGCGGCAAGCGCGACGACCTGGTGATCGCGACCAAGGTCGCGGGCAAGTCGACGGACTTGGATTACGCGCGCCCGGGCGACCAGACGCCGGACCTCACCGCCGAGCAGGTCAGGTACGCGGCCGAGGGCTCGCTCAAGCGCCTGCAGACAGACTACATCGACCTCTACCAGGTGCACTGGCCGAGCAGGAAGGTCAACTCCTTCGGCACGCGCTTCCTGCCGCTGGAGATAGCCGACGAGGGCGTGCCGATCCTCGAGACCCTGACCGCGCTCGGCGAGCTGGTCAAGGAGGGCAAGGTCCGCCACGTAGGCCTGTCGAACGAGACTCCCTGGGGGACGATGGAGTACCTCAGGCTCGCGGAGGCCAACGGCCTGCCGCGGGTGGTGTCGGTGCAGAACGCCTACAGCCTGCTCAACCGGACCTACGAGTACGCGATGAGCGAGGTCTCCGCGCGCGAGAAGGTCGGCCTGCTGGCGTACTCGCCGCTCGCCTCCGGGCAGCTGTCGGGCAAGTACCTCGACGGCGCCAAGCCCGAGGGCGCGAGGCTCACGCTGTTCGGCGAGCGCTACAACAGCAGGTACGAGAAGGAGGACACCGAGGCGTGCATCCGCTGCTACGTAGACCTTGCGAAGAAGCACGGCCTGGACCCAAACCAGATGGCGATCGCGTTCACCCTCAAGGGCAACTTCGTGACCTCCTCGATCATCGGCGCGACCAAGATGGACCAGCTCAGGACGGACATCGACGCGGTCGACGTCGAGCTCGGCGACGACGTCATGAAGGAGATACTCGAGATAGGCGACCGCTTCCGCAGCCCCGGCTGCTGACGGAAGTGGCGGCGCCAGGCCGGGTCTGGCTTTCGAACCCGCGCGGCTTCTGCGCCGGGGTCGAGAGGGCAATCGAGATGGTCGAGATCCTGCTCGAGCGCCGCGGCCCGCCGGTCTACGTCAAGCACGAGGTCGTGCACAACACCCACGTCATCAGGGAGCTCGAAAAAAAGGGCGCTGTCTTCATCGAGGACCTCGGCGACGTGCCCGAGGGCGCGCTGCTGGTGTTCTCCGCCCACGGAGTGTCGCAGGCGGTGCGCAAGGCCGCGGCGAAGCGCGGGCTTGACGTCCACGACGCGACCTGCCCGCTGGTGACCAAGGTGCACGCCCAGGTCGTCCGCCACCACCGCGCGGGCCTCGAGGTCCTGATGGTCGGCCACGACGGCCATCCCGAGGTCGAGGGTACGATGGGCCAGGTGCCCGACGGCATCAAGCTCGTCGAGAGCGAGGACGACGCGCGGCGCGTCGAGGTCCGCGACCCCGGGAAGGTCGCGTACGTGACGCAGACCACCCTGTCTGTAGACGAGACGAGGAGGATCATCGAGATCATCCGCGAGCGGTTCCCGGAGGCGGTCGGCCCGGCGAGCGAGGACATCTGCTACGCGACGCAGAACCGCCAGGACGCGGTCAAGGCGATGGCGGGCGGGTGCGACCTGGTGCTGGTCGTCGGCTCGGACACCAGCTCGAACTCCAACCGCCTGCGCGAGGTCGCGCAGGAGCGCGGCGTGGACGCGCGGCTCATTGACGGCCCGGACGCGGTAGACCCGGGCTGGGTCGAGGGGCGCTCCGCGATAGGCGTGACCGCGGGCGCCTCGGCGCCCGAGGTCGTCGTCCAGGCGGTGGTCGGAAGGCTGCGGGAGCTGTCCCCCGGCGCTGAGGTCCGCGAGCTCGACGGCGTGCGCGAGGACGTCATGTTCTCGGTTCCGAAGAACCTCCGCGACGCGGCGCCGTCCTGAGTCCGCGATGATCGTCACCTGCGGCGAGAACGTCGTCGACATGATCGGCAAGGGAGGCGGAGCCTTCCGCGCCGTCCCCGGCGGCTCGCCGCTTAACATCTCGGTCGCCCTCGGCAGGCTCGGCGTCCCCTGCGGCTACGCGATGCCGATCTCGTCCGACGCGCTGGGGTCTGAGATGGTCGCGGCGCTAGAGCGCGAGGGGGTCAAGTACCTGCCGCCCGCGCGCCCCGACCGCCCGACGGGCCTGGCTCTGGTCGCAGTCGGCGAGGGCGGCAAGCCCGAGTACTCGTTCTACCGCGAGGGGGCCGCGGACATCGACGTCAGCCCCGGCGAGCTTCCGGAGCTCGACGGCGGGGTTTCGCACCTGCACGTCGGCGGCTCGCCGTCACTCGGGTCCGAGCGCTGCGGAGACGTCCTCGTCGAGTGGGCGCTCGCGCAGGGCGCCTCGCGGCCGATGTCGCTCGACCCGAACGTGCGGGAGGTCCTCGTCGAGGACCGCGGCAGCTTCCTCGGCAGGTGCGAGAGGCTGCTGGAGCGGTGCGCGGTCTGCAGGCTGTCCGACGAGGACGCGGAGTACATGTACGGCAAGCTGCCCGCCGACGGTGTGGCCGACAGGCTGCTGTCGTCAGGGGTCATGCTGGCCGTGGTCACGCTCGGCACGGACGGAGCGCTGTTCGCGACCGAAGGCGCGCGGGTCCGGGTGGCCGCAGCGGACGCGGGGAAGATGAGCGACTCGGTCGCCGCCGGCGACTGCTTCATGGCCGCGCTGCTCACGCAGCTGCTCGAGCGCGGCCTTCTCGAGGGCGACAGCCTTGCGGGGCTTTCCGAGGAGGACATGAGGGACGTCGGCAGCTTCGCCGCGGCGGGCGCGGCCATCAACTGCATGCGGGACGGCTGCGACCCGCCGACGCGCTGCGAGATAGACGCGCTCCTGGCAGGAAAGTGACGCTCCAAGGATAGAATCGCCAACAGTCCCTGCTGCAGTAGCTCAGTCGGCCAGAGCAACTGTTTCGTAAACAGTAGGTCGTGGGTTCGAATCCCTCCTGCAGCACCGACCCGCCCGCGCCTGCGGACGCAACGACACGCCCAGAAACGAGGAGCAAGATATGAGCGATTCGGTCAAGTACCTCCTGCCGGAGGACAAGATCCCGAAGTCCTGGTACAACATCGCCGCGGACCTCAAGAGCCCGCCCGCGCCGGTGATCCACCCGGGCAGGATGGACCCGGTCGGCCCCGACGACCTCGCGCCGCTGTTCCCGATGCAGGTGATCATGCAGGAGGTCTCGGCCGAGCGGGAGATAGAGATACCCGGGCCCGTCCGCGACATCTACCGCCAGTGGCGCCCGTCGCCGCTGTTCCGCGCGCGCAGGCTCGAGAAGGCGCTGGACACGCCGGCCAAGATCTACTACAAGTACGAGGGCGTGAGCCCGGCCGGCAGCCACAAGCCGAACACCGCGATCGCCCAGGCCTTCTACGCCAAGGAGGAGGGCGTCAAGCGCCTCGCCACCGAGACCGGCGCGGGGCAGTGGGGTTCGGCTCTTTCGCTCGCGGGCGCGTTCTTCGGACTCGAGGTCGAGGTCTTCATGGTCCGCGTGAGCTTCGACCAGAAGCCGTACCGCCGCGCGTTCATGGAGTCCTTCGGCGCGACGTGCGTCGCGAGCCCGTCCGACAGGACCCAGGCCGGCAAGGGGATACTCGAGAAGGACCCGGACAGCACCGGCAGCCTCGGGATCGCGATCTCCGAGGCGGTCGAGCGCGCGGCGACGAGCGACGACACCAAGTACTCGCTCGGCAGCGTCCTCAACCACGTCCTGCTCCACCAGACTGTGATCGGCCAGGAGGCCAAGGAGCAGATGGAGATGGCGGGCGACTCGCCCGACGTCGTCATCGGATGCACCGGCGGCGGGAGCAACTTCGCCGGGATCGCGTTCCCGTTCCTCGGCGACCGCCTGCGCGGCGAGCGCGAGTGCCGCTTCATCGCCGCCGAGCCGCGCAACTGCCCGACGCTGACCAAGGGCAAGTACGCGTACGACTTCGGCGACACCGCGCACATGACTCCGCTCGTGAAGATGCACACCCTCGGCTCGGGCTTCGTCCCGCCGGGCTTCCACGCCGGCGGCCTGCGCTACCACGGGATGTCGCCGCTCGTGAGCAAGGTTGTCGACGAGGGCCTAGTCGAGGCGCGCTCCTACAAACAGACCGAGTGCTTCGAGGCCGGCGTGACCTTCGCGCGCGCAGAGGCGATCCTGCCGGCGCCCGAGGCCAACCACGCGGTCCGCTGCATGCTCGAGGAGGCCGAGCGCTGCAAGCGCGAGGGCAAGTCCGAGGTGATCCTGTTCAACCTCTGCGGGCACGGGCACTTCGACATGCAGGCGTACATGGACTACACCTCGGGCGCGCTCGACGACGAGGAGGTCGACGAGGCCGAGCTCGAGAGGTGCATGGAGGCGCTGCCGGAGGTGCCTGCCTGAGGCGGCGCGCGGCGCGCGGGCCCGAGGCCGGCCCCCGGGGGCCGGGGGCCCGGCCCGGCAGGAGGGACTTCCTGCGCTGGTCGGCGCTGCCGCTTGCAGCGAGCGCGGTCCCGGCGTCCGTGATGGCCTCCTCCGGGCCGGGCTGGCACCTGGACGACGGCAGGTTCAGGAACAACTACATCGGCCCGATCGAGAAGCCGTTCTCCGACCTGAGGAAGGCCTTCGACGCCCCGCGCCCGCCGGAGATCTCGTTCCCGCTCGCGGACAACGACCTCGGCCTGATCCGCGACGGATCGGCCGAGCAAACGGTCACCTGGGTCGGCCACTGCACCCTGCTCGTGCAGGCCGGCGGGATGAACGTGCTCACCGACCCGCACTTCACCGGCCGGGCCTCGCCGGTGCCGTTCGCGGGCCCGCGGCGGACGACGCCGGTCGGAGTCAGGCTCGCGGACCTGCCGCAGGTCGACGCGGTCCTGGTCTCGCACAACCACTACGACCACCTGGACTGGGCGTCGGTGAGGATGCTCAGGGACCACTCGCCGCAGGCGAAGTACGTCGTGCCGCTGCGGCTCGGAGCCTGGTTCCGCAACATCGGCATCGACAGGATCGTCGAGCTCGACTGGTGGGAGGAGGCGAGGGTAGGCGACGCGGTCGTCACCTCGGTGCCCACGCAGCACTGGAGCAACAGGCTGATCTACGACCGCAACCGCACCCTGTGGTGCGGCTTCGCCGTTGACTTCGGCGGCTTCAGGTTCGTTTTCGTCGGCGACACGGGATACAGCCCGGACTTCGCCGACATCAGGGAGCGATTCGGCGGCTTCGACCTCGCCGCGATCCCGATCGGCGCGTACAACCCGCGCTGGTTCATGAGGGACGTCCACCAGAACCCCGAGGAGGCGGTGCAGTGCATGCTCGACCTCAACGCGAAAAGGGCGGTCGCGACGCACTGGGGGACGTTCCAGCTCACGCTCGAGGAGATGGACGAGCCGCCCAAGAGGCTTGCTGCCGCGAGGGAGAAGGCCGGGCTCGCCGAGGATGACTTCAGGGCGATGCTCCACGGCGAGACGATGCCGCTGTAGACACTACGCAGGAAAGGAGGAGGGAAGATGGCGAAGGACATGCTGGTCGCGCTCGACCAGGGAACCACGAGCACGAGGGCGATCGTCTACGACGCGGCAAGCATGGCCCCGCTGTTCGTCGAGCAGCGGGAGTTCCCGCAACACTACCCCGCCGACGGCTGGGTCGAGCACGACGCTGAGGACATCTGGCGCGACGCGCAGCACGTCCTCGGCGCCGCGGCGTCGTTCGCAGCTTCCGAAGGGGGCAGGCTCAGGGGGCTCGGGATAACGAACCAGCGCGAGACCGTCGTCCTGTGGGACGCGAAGACCGGCGAGCCGCTTCACCGCGCGATAGTCTGGCAGGACCGGCGGACCGCGGGCCGCTGCGCGGAGCTCAAGGATCAGGGAGTTGCCGAGGAGGTGCGTCAGAAGACCGGGCTGCTCCTCGACCCGTACTTCTCGGCGACGAAAATCTCCTGGCTGCTCGGCGAGACGAAGTCAGAGGGCCGGGCCGAAAAGGGCGAGGTCCTCGCGGGGACGATGGACGCCTTTTTGATCTGGCGGCTGACCAAGGGCAGGTCGTTCGCGACCGACGTGACCAACGCGAGCCGCACGCAGCTGTTCTCGCTTGCGGGGATGGACTGGGACGACGGGCTGCTGGAGCTGCACGGCGTTCCGCGGGCCTGCCTGCCGAAGGTCATGGACTGCTCGGCGGAGTTCGGCGAGACCGAGTTGCCGGGAGGGGAAACGGTTCCGATCCTCGGCGTGGCGGGCGACCAGCAGGCCGCGGCGATCGGCCAGGCCTGCCTCGCCGAGGGCGAGACCAAGTCGACCTACGGGACCGGCTGCTTCGTCATCGTCCAGGGCGCGGGCGAGCCGCTGCTGCCCGGCGGCGGGCTGCTCGGGACCGTCGGATACCGCGTCGGCGACCGGCTCGCGTACGCCGTCGAGGGCTCGATCTTCGTAGCCGGAGCCGCGGTGCAGTGGCTGCGCGACCGGCTCGGGCTTGTCAGTGACGCGGCCGAGACCGCGGAGCTCGCGGCGGCCGCCAAGCCGTCCGGGGCGTTCCTCGTCCCGGCGTTCACCGGGCTCGGCGCCCCGCACTGGAACTCAGGGGCGAGGGGAGCGCTGCTCGGGATGACTCTCGACACCGGCAAAGCGGAGGTCGTCGCGGCAACGCTGACTTCGGTATGCTGCGCAACGTCGGACCTCGTAGAGGCCTTCGCCGCGGAGGGCGCGCGGCCGACCGCGCTGAACGTCGACGGCGGAATGTCGCGCAACGAGTGGTTCGCCCAGCGGCTCGCGGACGTCACGGGGCTGCCGATCTCACGGCCGAAGGACATCGAGACCACCGCCGCCGGGGCGGCGTTCCTCGCCGGGCTCGGCGCGGGGGTGTACTCGTCGCTCGACGACATCCGCAAGCTGCGGGCGGTCGACCGGAGCTTCGATCCCGCGATGGAAGGCGGGCAAAGGCAGGAGCTGCTAGCCGGCTGGAGGCGCGCAGTCGAGGCGGTGATCGGCCACGCCGCGGGCGGTCAATAGAATACGGGTTGGGGAAGGAGGGAAGAAGAGATGGCCCTGATCACGCTCCGGCAGCTGCTCGACCACGCGGCCGAGAACGGCTACGGCGTGCCGGCGTTCAACGTAAACAACCTCGAGCAGGTCCAGGCGATCATGCGCTCGGCGGAAAAAACCGAGGCGCCCGTGATCATCCAGGCGAGCCGCGGCGCGCGCGAGTACGCCGGCGACAGCTACCTGCGCCACCTGATGCTCGCCGCGGTCGAGACCCACCCGGACGTCCCGGTGTGCATGCACCAGGACCACGGCAACAGCCCGGCGACCTGCCTGTCGGCGATCAGCAACGGCTTCACGAGCGTGATGATGGACGGCTCGCTGCAGGAGGACGCCAAGACGCCGGCGGACTACGGCTACAACGAGGGTGTCACCTTGAAGGTCACCGAGATGTCGCACATGATCGGCGTGTCGGTGGAGGGCGAGCTCGGCTGCCTCGGCTCGCTCGAGTCCGGAAGCGGCGAGCCCGAGGACGGCCACGGCGCAGAGGGCGAGCTTGCGCGCGACCAGCTGCTCACGGACCCTGCCGAGGCCGAGAAGTTCGTCAAGTCGACCCAGGTCGACGCGCTTGCGGTCGCGATCGGGACCTCGCACGGCGCCTACAAGTTCACCCGCAAGCCCGACGGCGACATCCTGTCGATGGAGACCATCAAGGACATCCACTCCCGCCTGCCGGGCCTGCACATGGTCATGCACGGCTCGTCGTCTGTCCCGCAGGACCTGCAGGACATCATCAACGAGTTCGGCGGCGAGATGCCGCAGACCTGGGGGGTGCCGGTAAACGAGATAGTCGAGGGGATCAAGCACGGCGTGCGCAAGATCAACATCGACACGGACTGCCGGATGGCGATTACCGGGCAGTACCGCAAGCTCGCAGCGGAAAAGCCGTCCGAGTTCGACCCGCGCAAGTTCAACAAGCCGGCGATCGAGAAGATGATCGAGGTCTGCGTGTCGAGGCTCGAGGCCTTCGGGACCGCAGGGCAGGCCTCGAAGATCAAGCCGCTTTCGCTCGAGGCGATGGCGGCCCGCTACCGCGCCGGCGAGCTGGCCCACTGAGGCAGACTCCCTCGCGCGAGCCGGCCTGACAGCGATCAACCCGAACCCATGGCAAGGCTGACCAACCCGGATGCCCTCTCGGGCGTCAAGCGCCCCGTGACCTTCGTTTGCGACCGCGTGTCGGACCGCGACGTCGCGGCGGTCGCAGGCGCCATGCCGGGGAAGAAGCTCTTTGTCGTCAACGAGGCGGACCCCATGTCCGCAAAGGCGGGCGAGCTGCCTGCCGGGTGCAGGCTCAAGGCAGTCGGAGCCTCGCCGGATTCCCTGAAGGACCTGCTCAAGTCAAAGCTGGAGGACGG
Source organism: uncultured Gammaproteobacteria bacterium (assembly GCA_964509765.1). Taxonomy (GTDB): domain Bacteria; phylum Pseudomonadota; class Gammaproteobacteria; order Tethybacterales; family Tethybacteraceae; genus CAZDYI01. The sequence continues at coordinate 3,996 of CAZDYI010000138.1, read as the reverse complement.
CGAGGACCTCGTCGTCTTTCCCGAGACCCGCGCAAGCGAGACGGGCGAGATCGGCAAGGTGTCGCCCTTGGCGGCGCGGCTGGCGAAGGACATGACGGACGGCAGGTGCGTTCCTGTCTGCCTGACCCCCGGCCGCGACGGGACCCCGGAGGCGGCCACCCTCGGCAGCGAGACAGCGCTCGATCCGCCGGAGGGCCTTGGCGGGGCCGAGCTGCGCGAGTGGCAGGAGGTCGCGCTGCGGAGGATGCTCGAGGAGGCGCGCTTCAAGTCATTCGACATCGACTGCACCCTGCCTGCGCTGGTGGTTGACAGCGCACGGCGCCTGGGAATGAAGCGTATGGTGTTCACCCAGGTGATACCGGAGCGGCGTGACATCACGTACCGCCTGCTGCTGCGCGGGGCGTTCGCGATCGGCTCCTACATGGCCTCGCGGCACGAGAAGGGGGAAAGGGTCGGGCTGATGCTGCCGACCTCGGCGGGCGCCGCCGTGGTCTTCCACGCCTGCCACTTCGCCGGCGTGGTCCCGGTGATGCTCAACTTCGGGGCGGGCAGCGCCAACCTGGTCTCAGCCTGCGAGACCGCGCAGGTCAAGGTCGTCTACACCGCCGCGGCCCTGCTCGAGAAGCTCGAGGACGCCCGCAAGGGCACGGAGGCGATGGAGGAGTCGGGGCGCAAGATAGAGAAGCTCGAGGAGGTGCGCGAGTCCCTTGCGCTCGGCGACAAGCTCCGCGCGCTGTTCGGCTCGCTGATGCCGGGGATGTTCCTGTCCGGGATGCCCGGGGGGTCTTCCAAGCCGGAGGACGAGGCGCTGGTGCTGTTCACCTCGGGGTCCGAGGGCGCGCCCAAGGGTGTGGTGCTCAGCCACAGAAACGTAGTCTCGAACACGGCTCAGATCCTCTCGCGGATCAGCGTGACCGACAGCGACATGCTGTTCAACAGCCTGCCGCTGTTCCACTCCTTCGGGATGATCGGCGGCCTGGTGCTGCCGGTCGCCGCGGGGCTGAAGACCCTTCAGTTCCCATCGCCGCTGATGTACCGCGAGATCCCGGCGATAGTCCAGGCCGAGGGCGCGACGATCATCTTCTCGACGAGCACGTTCTTCTCGCAGTACGCGAGGCACGCGCACCCAACCGACTTCAACTCCCTGCGGCTGATCATCGCCGGCGGCGAGCAGCTCAAGGACAGCGTGCGGCGGACGTGGCTCGAGCGGTTCGGCAAGAGGATCCACGAGGGCTACGGGGTGACCGAGACCTCGCCTGCGCTTGCGGTGAACGTCGACCATCTCAACTGCGCCGGCGCAGTGGGCGTGCTGCTGCCAGGCGTGGAGCACAGCATCGAGCCGGTCGAGGGCGTCGACGAGGGCGGCAGGCTTGTCGTCTCCGGGCCGAACGTTATGAAAGGCTATTTGTTCCATGACGAGCCCGGCGTGATCAAGCCGCCGGCGGACGGCAGGCACGACACGGGCGACGTGGTGCTGGTAGACGACTTGGGCTTCGTGCGGATAGTCGGCAGGGTCAAGCGCTTCGCCAAGGTCGCGGGTGAGATGGTGCCGCTCGGCAGGGTTGAGGACGCCCTTGCGAAGCTGTCCGGCGAGGAGCCGAGCGCGGTGGTCGCGATGCCGGACGAGGGGCGCGGCGAGAAGGTGGTGCTCGTTACCCAGGCTTCGGGCGTGACCCGCGAGAAGGCGCAAGAGCTGCTGCGCGAGGAGGGCCTGCCGGACCTGTGGGTGCCGCGCGACGTCGTCCAGGTCGAGGAGATTCCGCTTTTGCCGACGGGAAAAACCAACTATCCCATGCTGGATCGAGTCTTAAGCCAAGCGTCCGATTAGATTTTCTCTATCGGCTACAATCATACCCCCCCCCCCATCAAAGAGCGATTTCGTGCCGAGGAGAAAGCCAGCGAGGAAAAGAGATCCCGAGTCCCACAGGCACGCGACTTCGAAGCGTCCTGTCGTTCCGACGACGGAGATGTCGGACATGGATCCTTCACTTCGAAGGAAAGAAAGGAAAAAACTGGACCCTGAGGGGAAAGAGGCCAAGAAGCTTAGGATGAAGAACGGATTCCACCTGAACTGGGATCGAGCCGACGACTTGGACGAGTTGCCGGTCTGGGAGAAAAACATCTTCACCCACGAGAAGATTGACCCGCAGGCGCTGTTGAACAGCGTTCGTCGGCACACTGAGGAAGGCACAGACCAGTCCGACTTGTTCGGAGAAATATTCAATGGACTCAAGCGCGGTGACCGCTGGAACTTCTGGGTCCACGAGGCCAACTGGCAGAACCGGCTGATTCTCGGCAACAGCATTGAGGTGATGACCTCCCTGGTCGAGAAGGAAAAGCGCGAGGGTGAAGTCCAGTGCATTTTCTTTGATCCTCCCTATGGCATTGACTTTAATGCATTCGTTCCAGATCTGGAAAAATCTGGGGGGGGGGTAGCCGAAGGAATCCGTGCGTTTGCTGATTCGTATGTTCGTCAGAACAAGGACGGATCGTTTACAGCAGGCATAGACCCATACCTCGACGGAATTTACCGACACCTTCGATTGGCAAGGAGATTGCTTGCAGATACAGGAAGCATTTTTTTACAAATCAGCGAGGTGAATGTTAACAGGATAGCTGTTCTGATGGATGAAGTATTTGGTTGCGATAATCGTATAGCGATGATCAATTACAGCACTGGTGGAAAAATTAAAAAAATGTTGTCCAGTTCTGGTGACTATTTATTATGGTATGCAAAGGACAAAGACAGGGCTGCAGAAAAATACAATCAACTATACGAGAGCAGAACTGAACAAGAATTCATTAATCATGCAGGTGCTCATGCGGTAGTAGTGCATCGAAAAACATTAGAGATGAAGCTGGAGAGTGAATTAAACGATAGCGATGAAAAGAACGAGTGGAGGCTTGGAATAAAAAGCGGTCTAACTTCTCAACATATAGGTGTTAATTTTCAAAGTAAGCCATGGCCTACAATTGATGGAAAAAGTAAATATGGAGAATTAGGGAAAGGAAAATGGTCGCCATCTCGTGGCGGGCAATGGAGAGTAAACAACCCCGAAGGACTGGATGCATTGACGGAGATGGGCAACAGGCTTTGCTGTTCTATGAGATCTGGAATTGTAAACGTGAATACAATAATCAATTCTGGAGATGTCGATTCTGTTCCAGACAACAGTTATTTGCAATGGATAACCTATCATGATGAGGACCCAGGAAAGAAAATTGGTGACAGTTGGTTGGGAGGTAGAGTAGCAAACAAGTGGTTTCCAGTTCAAACTCCCTCCCGGATCATTGAACGCTGTATCCTGATGACAACTGAACCAGGGGACCTGGTGTTCGATCCAACATGTGGTAGCGGAGCAACTGCTGTCGCGGCAGAGAAGTGGGGAAGGCGGTGGATCACGAGCGATGCAGGTGAGTGGCAGATTGCCTTGTGCAGGGAACGAATGGTCACAACCACATTTGATGAGTTTCTGCTGCGCGGAACTGAAGAAGGTAGAAGAAAGGACAGGGAGCTGGATCGCGTGCATGGAACTGATCTGTCCCGCAGTTCGCCTGCGCCGGGACAATTCGAATCTCGAGATCCAAAACAGGGTTTTGTATATGACCGTAGGCCGCGCGTATCAGCTGGCTCGTTGGCTCGCGGAGGTCCGTTGGAATCAATTTCGCTTGTGGACAAGCCGGAAATTGTCCCTGGAGGACTAAAACGCAGGCTGGCATCAGCTTTCACTGTGGAGCGGCTGTCGCTGTATGACATCCAAAACGTCGCGCAGGCTGTTCAAGGATCACAGGACGACCAGTTGTTGCAAAGGTCGATTGATTCCCTCGAGGGAATGAAACTGGGCAAATTCATGCTGCGAAACATCGTGCGGCTTGCTGAGAAGCAGCACAATTTCATAAACCATGAAGGCACGCTCGGTGAAAATAGCGTAGCGATCTGGCTGGCAGGCGACGACATGACCATTGGTGCCTTTCATGTCAATGCTGCGATTAAGG
>CAZDYI010000137.1:0-2648 GCA_964509765.1 uncultured Gammaproteobacteria bacterium | reverse complement strand
TCAGGCATAGAACGGCAGGTCGAGTATCTGGTTGAGGGTGTTGTTGTCGCGGTCGGTCAGAAAGACGATCCCGCGGTCGCCTTCGTCTATCGCCTCGTCGCTGTCGGGCATGAACACCTTGAAGCCTCCGTTCTCCGGGCGTCCGAAGGCGCACGGGATGACGTTGTCCGGCCACTGGACCTCGCGCGCGATGGTCCCCTCGATCGCCGACTTCTCCTGGACCGAGAACTCGAGCAGGTGCGCGCCGTCCTCGTTGAGCGCGTGGATCTGCTCGCGCCGCCGCTCGCCGATCGCGCGGAGCAGGGTGCCGACGGTTATCTCCGACGGCGAGATGACCGTGTCCATCTCGTGGTCGAGGAGCACCTGCTGGTAGGCGTTGCGGTTGACGAGCACGGCGGTCTTGCTGCAGCCGAGCTGCTTTGCGAGCAGCGCGGACATGATGTTGACCTCGTCCTGCTCGGTCACCGCGCAATAGTAGAGAGCGTGCTCGATGTCCTCGCCCCGCAGCATGCTCGCGTCAGTCGGGTCGCCGTTGTCGACGAGCGTGCTGCCGAGGTTCTGCATGAGGTGAGCGCAGCGCGCCGCGTCCGGCTCAATGAGCGTCACCTGGTAGTCGCTCTCGAGGCGCTTTGCGATCGCCTCGCCGATCGTCCCGCCGCCGCCGATGAAGACCTTGCGCGAGTCGAGGTTGGTGTCGGCGCGGTTGTGGTTGACCGCGTGTATGCAGTCGTTCGCCCGCGAGACGATCAGCAGGTCGTCGCCCTCGGAGATCCGCGTCTCGCCGCTGGCGGCCATGATCTCGTCTCGCCGGTGCAGGGCTATGACGCGGAACTCGAGGTCGGGGTCCGCCTTCTCCCAGGAGGCGATGTTCTTGCCGATGAAGGTGTCGCCCGGCAGGACCCGCACGAGCATGATGTTGGTCCGGCCGCCGAAGAACCTGTGAACCTTGCGCGCTCCGACGAACTCGACGACGTTCTCGACCGCCTCGGCGATCAGCTCCTCGGTGTTGTACGACTGCGATACGCCAAAGGCGTCGAGGAGCTCGCGGTTCTCGGAGATCTCCCGGTCGCGGATGCGCGCGATCCGCGTGGTCTTGCCGCTCTCTCCGAACATGATGTTGCAGATGTGGCAGACCGACAGGTTCACCGCGTCGGTGGACGTCACCGCGAGGATCGCGTCGGCCTCGTCGCAGCCCGCCCGGGTGAGGATCGACGGCGTCTGGGCGTCGCCGGCGATGAACCGGGCGTCGAGCCGCGGCCGCAGTACGTTGAGCTGCTCGGGGTCCTGGTCGACGATCGTCACCAGGTGCTCCTTGGCGAGCACCTCGGCGATGCTGCCGCCGAAGCTGCCTGCGCCGAATACGACGATCCGGTCCACGCTATTCGTTCCTCGCCTTGCCGTCGCTTCTGACCACCCACTTGCGCGAGGTCAGGCCATCGAGGCCGACCGGCCCGCGCGCGTGGAGCTTGCCCGTGGAGATCCCGGTCTCGGCGCCGAGGCCGTACTCGAAGCCGTCGGCGAACCGCGTCGAGGTGTTTACGAGAACCGAGCTCGAGTCTACGCCGCGGACGAACCTGTCGGCCGCGCCTTTGTCTTCCGTCACGATCCCGTCTGTGTGCGCCGAGCCGTGTTCGTTTATCCACGCTATCGCCTCGTCGAGCCCGCCGACGACCTTGACCGACAGCTTCAGGGCGAGGTACTCGGTGTCCCAGTCGTCATCGGTTGCGGCGGCTACGGAGCCGTTGCCGAGCGCGACCGTCTTGCCGCAGCCGACAAGCTCGACCCCGCGCTCCCTGGCCTCTTCGGCAAACGCCGGGACGAACTCCTTCGCGACCCTCTCGTCGACGAGCAGCGACTCGAGCGCGTTGCACGTGCTCGGCCGGTCGCACTTGGCGTTGATAGCGAGCCTCTGCGCCATATCGAGGTCCGCCTTGCCGTGAACGTACAGGTGGCAGTTGCCGTGCAGGTGCGCGAGCACCGGCGCCTTCGAGATCTCCATCACGTGGCCGACCAGCCCCGGCCCGCCGCGCGGGATGACAAGGTCGAGCCTTTCGTCGGCCAGGACCGCGTCGAGCTTCTCGTGCGAGGAGGTCGGGAGCATCCCGACCGAGCCCTCCGGCAGGCCCGCGTCGGCAAGCGCCGCCCTCGCGGTCCCGGCGATCGCCAGGCAGCTGCGCAGCGACTCCTTCCCGCCGCGGAGGATAGCTGCGTTGCCGGACTTCACGCACAGCGCGGCGCCCTCGGCGGTCACCCCTGGGCGCGACTCGTAGATGAAGCAGACGATCCCGAGCGGGACGCTCATCAGCCGCGCGGAGATCCCGGACGGAGTCCGGCGCTCCTCGCCGAGCGCCCCGATGGGGTCGGGCAGGGCGGCGACCGCCCGCGCGGAAGCGGACATGGCATCGAAGTTCCCGCCGCCGAGGTCGAGCCGGTCGAGCAGGGGGGCCGGCAGCCCGGACTCCCTCGCCTCGGCCATGTCCTCGGCGTTGGCCTCCATGATCGCCCCGCGGTCGGACTCGAGCCTGTCTGCGAACGACTCGAGGAATGCGTTGCGGCCCTGCGCGCCTGACGAGGCGAGGACGGCCTTCGCCGCGGCCGCGGCCGAAAGGGTCTCCTCGACCATCGCTTCGCTCATCTCAGCAGGTTCG
>CAZDYI010000136.1:0-54799 GCA_964509765.1 uncultured Gammaproteobacteria bacterium | reverse complement strand
GGCGCTCGAGTCGGTCCCGAAAGGTCACAAGATCGCTCTGGCCGACGTCTCCGCCGGGACCGAGGTCCGCAAGTATTCCCAGGTAATCGGAGTCGCAAGCTCGGACGTCAAGGCGGGCGAGCACGTCCACACCCACAACCTCGGCTTCAGCGCAGGAGGCGAGCGCGACCTCGCCGCCTGCAGCGAGGCGAGGAAGACGGAGCTCGTTCCGGAGGGCGAGCGCGCGACATTCATGGGCTACCGCAGGCCGGACGGCAGGGTCGGCACGCGCAACTACGTCGCGATCGTCTCGAGCGTAAACTGCTCGGCGACCGCGGCCCGCCGGATCGCCGCGCGCTTCGAGGACGAAGCGCTGCGTGACTTCCCCAACGTCGACGGCGTTGCGGCGTTCATCCACGCAACGGGCTGCGGGCTGTCGGCGGACGGCGACGGCATCGGAGTCCTGCACAGGCTCATGCAGGGCTACGCCGGCCACCCGAACGTCGCGGGCGCGGTGCTGCTCGGGCTCGGATGCGAGTCAAACCAGATCGGCGGCTTTTTGGCCGGGCGCGGCCTGGCCGAGGGCGAGGACCTGATCACCCTCGGCATCCAGACCTGCGGCGGGCTGTCGAAGGCGGTCGCCGCGGGAGTCGAGGCCGTCGAGTCGCTGCTCGAGCGCGCCAACCGCCTCAAGCGCGAGCCTTGCGCTGCGGACGGCCTGACGCTTGCGCTGCAGTGCGGCGGCTCGGACGCATGGTCGGGGATCACCGCGAACCCTGCCCTCGGGCACGCCGCGGACTTGCTCGTCGCGCAGGGCGGGACCGCGGTGATCGCCGAGACCCCGGAGGCCTACGGAGCCGAGCACCTGCTCGCCCGCCGCGCGATATCTCCGGAGGTCGCAGAGAAGCTTGCCGGAAAGATCCGCTGGTGGGAGGAGCACGCCGCGCACGGCGGCGGGACGATGGACAACAACCCCTCGCCGGGCAACAAGCTCGGCGGGCTCACGACGATCCTCGAGAAGTCCCTCGGCGCGGTGGCCAAGGGCGGGACCACGAGCCTCAACGGCTTCTACGAGTACGGCGAGCGCGTGACCGAAAGGGGCTTCGTGATGATGGACAGCCCCGGCTACGACCCGGTCTCTGTGACCGGCCAGATCGCCTCGGGCTGCAACCTCGTCGCGTTCACGACCGGGCGCGGCTCGGCGTTCGGCTCGAAGCCGGCGCCGACGCTGAAAATCTGCTCGAACCCGGACACCTACGCGCGCATGCCCGAGGACATGGACGTCAACGCCGGCGCGATCCTCACGGACGGCAGGAGCGTCGCCGAGGTCGGCGAGGAGATCTTCGCGCGGCTACTTACCCTCGCCTCGGGCGTGGCCTCACTTAGCGAGCTTCAGGGAATGGGCGACCACGAGTTCGTCCCGTGGCAGCTCGAGACCACGATGTAGAAGGCTTCCGCCTGCTGCCCTGCAGGCGGAACCGGGCCGGCCCCTACCCGTGCGGGCAGCTGTTGTCGTCCGAGTAGTTGTGGACCTTGATCTTGCCCGAGATGATGTCGTTGCGCGCGGCCTCGACATCGGACCTGAAGGAAGCGACGATCGACTCGTTGTGCTCGTCCACCGCCCAGCCGACTCCGTCCTCGGCCACGCCGAGGGTGATCTTGTCGGCCGAGAAGTTGCCCTCGAGGCCGTCCTTGAACAGCTCGTAGGCGGCGTTGTCGACGCGCTTGAGCATCGAGGTCAGCATCGTCCCGGGGTGCAGGTAGTTCTGGTTCGAGTCGACCCCGATCGCCATCTTGCCCTCGTCGGCCGCGGCCTGCAGCACCCCGAGTCCGGTCCCGCCTGCGGCGGCGTAGACGATGTCGGCGCCGCGGTCGAACTGGCTGCGCGCGAGCTCCGAGCCCTTGGTCGGGTCGTTCCACGCGGCCGGCGTGGTGCCGGTCATGTTCTGGAACACCTCCTGGCCGCCGGCGTCCTTGAAGCCCTGGACGTAGCCGCAGGCGAAGCGCCGGATCAGCGGGATGTCCATCCCGCCGACGAAGCCGACCTTGCCGGTCTTGGAGGCCTTGGCGGCCGCGACTCCGACGAGGTACGAGCCCTCGTGCTCCTTGAATGAGTACTGCCGGATGTTGTCGCCCTCGAGCCAGTTGACGTCGATGATGCCGAAGTTGACCTCGGGGTGGTCGGCGGCGACCGCGGCGAGCGCGTCCGCCTGGCCGAAGCCGATCCCGAGCACCAGGTTCGCGCCGCGGCTGACCATCCTGCGCAGGGCCTGCTCGCGCTGGGCCTCGTTGGAGATCTCGAACTCCATCACCTCGACGCCGAACTCGTCGGCGAAGCGCGTGATGCCGTTGTAGACGCCCTCGTTGAAGGACTTGTCGAACTTGCCGCCGAGGTCGTAGACCACCGCCGGCTGGAAGTCCTGCGCGAGGGACGCGGCGCCCGCGAGGGTCGCGGCTGCCGCAGTGAGTAGTAGCTTCTTCATGTTTGCTTCGCTCCCGGAAGTGCGTGGGTCGCTGTTGCGGGGATTATATGTTTTTTCCCGAAGGTCCTGCGCCGGCGCGTCAGGCGCGCCTGCCGCGCTGGCGGTACTGGTCGGCGACGACCGCGGCGACGATGATCGCGCCCTTGACGATGTTGATCCAGTACACGCTCACGCCGAGGAAGGTGAACCCCGAGGTGATCACGCCGAGGATCAGCACGCCGATGATCGTCCCCGTGATCCTGCCGACGCCGCCGAACAGCGAGGTCCCGCCGATCACGACCGCCGAGATCGCGTCGAGCTCCCAGGTCAGGCCGGTGCCCGACTGCGCGGTCTCCGCGCGCGAGGTCTGGATGATCGCCGCTATCCCGTACAGGCCGCCCGCCATGGTGTAGACGAGCACCTTGTGGCGCGCGATGTTGATCCCGGCCATCCGCGCCGCCTCCTCGTTCGAGCCGATCGCGTACGTCCGCCGGCCGTAGACGGTGTGCGCGAGCAGGACGTGGAACAGGAGCGCGAGCCCGAGGAAGATCCAGATCGGCGTCGCGCCGGAGCCGAACCAGGCGAAGTCGTCGATGAAGAAGCTCACCTGGGCGCCGGAGGTGTACCACCGCGCGAGGCCGCGCGCGGCGACGAGCATACCGAGCGTCGCGATGAACGGCGGTATCCGCGTGAGCGCGACGAGCCCGCCGTTTACCGCCCCGAGCATCGCCCCGACGAGCACCCCCGCGAGCACCGGCACGATCACCGGCATGTCGGTAAGCGACGGGTAGACCGCCCGCGCGTAGTCGGAGGTCTGCGCGAGCGAGGCCGCGACGAGCCCGGCGATGCCGAGGACCGACCCGCCCGAGAGGTCGATCCCGGCCATGATGATGATCTGCGTCACGCCGATCGCCATGATGCCGATGATCGCCATCTGCAGGACCATGATGAACAGCCGCTGCCGGTTGAAGATGAAGCTCTGCTCGACCATGATCCAGCCGAGGACCTCGAAGACGAGCGCGACTCCGACGAGGACGAGCAGCACGCCGAGGTCGCCGCGCAGCGTGAGGCGGCGGGCGGCCGCCGCGGACCCGGGAATGGGGGAGCCCGCCACCTTGCTACCTCCTCTTCGCCTGGCGCTGCTGGTCTATGACCACCGCGACGACGATGATCGCGCCCTTGGCGATCTCTTGGTAGTAGAAGTCGACCCGCAGGAAGGTGAACCCCGAGGTGATGATCCCGAGTATGAGCACCCCGATCACCGTCCCGCTGATCCTGCCGCGGCCGCCGAACAGCGAGGTTCCGCCGATGACCGCCGCCGAGATCGCGTCGAGCTCGTACATGAAGGCCATCCCGGACTGCGCCATCGTCGCGCGCGCGCTCAGCAGCACGCCGGCGAGGCCCGCGAGGCCGCCCGCTATCGTGTAGACCAGCACCTTGTGGCGGGCGATGTTTATACCCGCTATCCGCGCGGCCTCCTCGTTCGAGCCGATCGCGTAGGTCCTCCGCCCGTAGACGGTCTTGGTCAGCAGGACGTGGAACAGGACCGCGACGAGGATGAAGACGACGACGGGGTTGAGGCCCTCGCCGAGGAAGTTGTAGCCGTCGGTCAGGCCGAAGATCGGCTGGCCCTCGTTGTAGAGGACCGCGAGGCCGCGCGCGGCCACGAGCATCCCGAGCGTCGGGATGAACGGGGGCACCCCGGTGTACGCGGTGACCGAGCCGTTGAACACCCCGCACATGCATCCGACCAGGATGCCGACGAGCAGCGGGATCACGAACGGCAGGTCCGCGACCGACTCGAAGTACGGGCTCGAGACTCCGCTCGCCTGCGCGAAGCTCGCTGCGACCATCGCGGTGAGCGCGGCGACCGCGCCGCCGGAGAGGTCGATCCCGGCGGTGATGATCACCTGGGTCACGGCAACGGCGAGTATGCCGATGATCGCCACCTGCAGGATCATGATCTGCAGGCGCTGCGCGTTGAACAGGAAGCTCTTCTGGACGAGGACCCAGCCGAGGACCTCGAACAGGGCCGCGATCCCGACCATGATCAGGAAGATGCCGGCGTCCGCCGGCAACCTCCTGTGGGTCGCCTCAGCCTCAGCCATGGGTGCCCTCCCCTTCCCGGCCGGGAGGGTCAGATGTAGCTGGCGTTCTCGTGGACCCCCTGCTTGACGCCGGTTATCAGCGAGACGATCTCGTTGCCGTCCGTGTCCTTCGCGTCGAGGGCGCCGGCGATCCGGCCGCGCCGGAAGACGTAGATGCGGTCGACCAGGTTGAGAACCTGGCGGAGGTTGTGGCTCACGAGGATCAGCGGGATGCCCTGCTCCTTGAGCGTGCGGATGATGTTCTCGACCTGGGTGGTCTCCTGGACGCCGAGCGCCGCGGTGGGCTCGTCCATGATGATCAGCTTCGAGGCGAAGGTCGCCGACCTGCTGATCGCGACGCACTGGCGCTGGCCGCCGGACATGTTGCCGATCGTGTTGCGCAGGTTCGGGATCTTCACCGCGGTGCGATCGAGCCCCTCCTGCGACATGCGGAGCATCTTCTTTTCGTCGAGCCAGCTGAAGGGCCCGAGCCGGAACAGGAACTCCTCGCGGCCGAGAAAGATGTTCGCCGGGACGTCGAGGTCGTTCGCGAGCGCGAGGTTCTGGAACACGGTCTCGATCCCGGCCTTGCGCGCGTCGAGCGGGGTCTCGAAGCGCACCTCCTCGCCGTCGAAGAAGACCTGCCCCGCGGTCGGCTGCTCGACGCCCGTGATCTGGCGCACGAAGGTCGACTTGCCGGCGCCGTTGTCGCCGACGACCGCCACGTGCTCGCCCGCGAACAGCTCGAAGTCGGCGTCCTCGAGGGCGTGGACGCCGCCGTAGTGCTTGGTAAGGCCTTTCGTCCTGAGGACAGGCACGCCTTGGTGCTCCTGGCCCTCATCGGCCGGAGCGGTTTCCAGGGGACCCTCGGCCCCTTGGGTTTCGGTTTCTGCCATGCCTGCCCTCCTCGCAGATCGGCGCCCGCCCGAAGGCGGGTTGCCCGCGGGCCGCTGCGCCGCGGCCCGCGGGCGGTCAGGTCAGCACTTCGACATGTCGTCGGGCGTGACCAGCTCGAAGGGGATGTTGATCCACTTCGGCAGGCTTTCGCCGTTGATCATCGCGACCGCTGCGTCGACCCCGCCGATCGCCTGGCCGGGCGCGTTCTGGAAGACGGTTACGTCCAGGTCGCCGGCCTTCATCGCGGCGCATGCGTCCGCGGTGGCGTCGACCCCGCCGACGAGCACGTCGTCCATGCTGATGCCGGCGTTCTTGAGCGCCTGGATCGCGCCGAGCGCCATCTCGTCGTTGTTGGCGAAGACGATGTCAAACTCGGTCCCGCCGGCGAGCAGGTTGCTGATGTAGTTGTTCGCCTCGGTGCGCTGCCACTTGGCCTCGTGCTCGGCGACGACCTCGATGCCCTTGCACATCGAGAGCCTGAGCACCTCGCGGACGTCCTCGGTGCGGGTGACCGCGGCCTCGTTGGACAGGATGCCCATGAGGATCACGCCCTTGCCGGTCCCGGCGGCGAGCTTGCAGAGCTCGAAGGCCTCGAGCGTGCCCGACCAGGTCTCGTCTGAGCCGACGAAGGTGCTGTTGCCGCCGAGGGCGTCAAGGTCGGTCGGCCGGCGGTTGATGTAGACCAGCGGGATGCCGGCGTCCTTCGCCATCTTGGTGATCTGCGGGGTCGACTCGGCGCTCACCGGGGCTAGGACGATTGCGTCCACGCCGGAGGCGATGAAGTTCTGGATCTGGCTGAGCTGCGTGCCGACGTCCTCCCTGGCGTCCTCGATCTGGATCGAGTGGCCCATGCCCTCGGCGTGCTCCTTGGCGATCTCGCGCAGGACCGTCTGGAAGTTGTCGTCGAAGTTCGGGCTGGAGTAGCCGATCGTCGCCGCTCCCGCGGTCACCCCTGCGAATGCCGCAACTAACGCGGCCGCCGTCGCTGCAGCGACTGTTCTCTTGTTCATGTTGTTCCTCCGTTGCAGGGATTTGCTTCTGATTCCCCGCGTGTGGAATATTATACATTTCAGCGGGGCCGGCGCAGCAAGCCGGCCGCAGTGGAACAAAGGAAGGCCTGAATGACCAAGATGATCATAGACACAGACCCCGGGATCGACGACGCGATGGCGATCCTGTTCGCGCTCGAGCACCCGGGCATCGAGCTGCTCGGGCTGACGACCGTGTTCGGAAACGTCCCGACGGAGCTCGCGACCGCCAACGCGCTGCGCATCCTCGAGGCCGCAGGCGCGGACGTCCCGGTCTGCGAGGGGGCGTCGGACGCGATCGCAGGGCCGCCGCGGCCCTACCCCGACTGGGTGCACGGCAAGAACGGGATGGGCGGGATCGAGTGGCCGGGGCCCGCGCGCAAGCCCGACCCGAGGGGCGCGGTCGACTTCATCGCCGAGACCGTCCTCGCGAACCCGGGCGACATCACCCTCGTTCCCGTCGGCCCGCTCACCAACATCGCGCTTCTTGTCCGGGACCGCCCCGAGGCGGTCGAGAAGGTAAAGGAGGTGGTGCTCATGGGCGGAAGCGCGCACCGCGGCGGGAACGTCACGGCGCACGCCGAGGCGAACATCGCGAACGACCCGGAGGGCGCCGACATGGTCTTCGCCGCGCCGTGGAAGGTTTCGATGGTAGGCCTCGACGTGACCAAGGACACGGTCGTCGACGGCGACGACTTCGCGCGGATCGGCGCGTCCGGAAAGCCGTACGGGCCCGTGATGGCCGAGACCGCCGCCTACTACATCGACTTCTACACGAAGGAGGTCGGCGTCGCCGGCTGTTGCATGCATGACGTCTGCGCGGTGGCCCTGCCCGAGCACCCGGACCTGTTCGGGCTTGCCGAGGCCCCGATCACGGTGGTTACCGAGGGCGAGGAGCGCGGACGGACGGTCGCCCACGAGGGCGGCGGCGCGCCCGAAGGGCGGCAGGTCCAGTCCTACGCGGCGACCGTGGACAAGGAGGCGATGAGAAGGCTGTTCGTCGACACGCTTGCTGGCGGCGGGTGAGGCCGCGCACTCCCGCCTAGAATCGCAACGAGATGGAGATCGAGCTCGCGTGGTGGCACTGGGTTGCCTTCGGCCTGGCCCTGCTGGTGGGCGACCTCCTGCTGGTCAACTCCTACTACCTGGTTTGGCTCGGGCTCGGCGCCGCCGCGGTCGGCGTGCTGATGTTGCCGTTCCCGGGGATCGGCCTCGTCGTCCAGATGGTGCTCTGGGGGGTGATCAGCATTGCCATGATCGTGGCATGGATCAAGCTGCGCGGCAGGTTCGCGAAGCTGCGCAGGCCGGAATCGATGATCGGCGTGCGCGGGGTCGTCCTCGACTGGGCAGGCGGCAAGGGCAGCGTGAAGTTCCAGCGCCCGTACGGCGGCCGCGACATCTGGCAGGCGAGCTCGGACCACGAGCTCAGCCGCGGCGACAGCGCCCAGGTCACCGCGGTCGACGCCGAGCAGAAGACGGTGACGCTTTCTAGGTGATCGGGTAGGTATTCGTGATCAGACTCATCTTCACCGTAATTGTCAGCACCCTAATTGCTGTGTCGGCTGCAGCGGGGACCCGCACGGTCCCGAAGGTCGATCTGAATCGGTTGGAGATCTCCGGCACCTATACCAAGTCGCAGGTGACAGGCATGTCTGAAGCCCAGTTCGCGGGTGAAACAGGCAGCGTGAAACTGAGCAGTCAGGTAGCCCAAAACGACAAAGACGTTCAGCGCGAAAATCCTCTGCCAGAGGAAAAAACAGTGGAACAGAACAAAGATACGAATCAATTCCAGAAGGGCCGCAAATGGACTGAATGGGTCGTGTTCGGAATTGTTATGTTGATTCTGCACTACTTTAGAGTCGCGTTGTGGGTTGGGATTTCTGCTGCAGTGGTCGGCCTTCTGATATTGTTGCCAGTTCCCTGGGGTAACTTCGAATTCACAATCCCACTCTTTGGCAAAGATTTTGTTTTTTCAGTTTCTAGTGTCAACGGTGACAACCAAATGAGCTTGGAACTTCAAGTGTTGATATGCTTAGTGCTCAGCAGTTTTCTGATAGGGGCCTTTGGTAGATCAGCAAACAAACAGGACAGCCTAGAAGAAAAATCAATTCAAAGGCCAACAGAAGAATCAAATCGAATGTCAGGAGAAAATTCTAGAAGCATGAGAGGAATCGTTGTAAACTGGTCAGAAGGCAAAGGTAGCGTCAAGTTTCTGAAACCATATGGAGACAGCGACTTATGGCAGGCGTCTTCAAAGGAAAATATTGGCCTTGGCGATACCGTTAAGGTAACAGGCGTAGACATGGAGCAGAAAATCGTGACGATCTCGAAAGAGTTAGGGACTGAACAATGATCGAGCTAGTCTTCACCGTGATCCTCGTCGTGATCGTCATCGTGACGGTTGCGATGGGCATCCGCACCGTCCCGCAGGGCCAGGAGTGGGTCATCGAGCGCTTCGGCAGGTACACCAGGACGCTGCCGCCGGGTCTGTCTGTGATCATCCCGTACATCGACCGGGTCGCCTACAGGGTGGTCACCAAGGACATCGTCCTCGACGTCGACCGCCAGGAGGTGATCACCAAGGACAACGCGGTGATCACGACCAACGCGATCGCGTTCATCAAGGTCGTCGACCCGCCGACCGCGGTCTACGGGGTGGTCGACTTCGCCCTTGCGGTGCGCAACCTGGTCCAGACCTCCTTGCGCTCGATCATCGGCGAGATGGACCTCGACGACGCGCTGTCCTCGCGCGAGCGGATCAAGTCGCGCCTGAAGTCCGCGATTTCCGAGGAGCTCCAGGGCTGGGGGCTCAACCTCAAGAGCGTCGAGATCCAGGACATCAAGCCGTCCGACACCATGCAGGTGTCGATGGAGCAGCAGGCCGCCGCCGAGCGCGACCGCAAGGCGACGATCACCCGCGCCGAGGGCGCGAAGCAGGCCGCGATCCTCGAGGCCGAGGGCCGGCTGGAGTCCGCCAAGCGCGACGCCGAGGCCGAGGTAACGCTCGCAAACGCGTCGAAGAAGGCGATCCAGCTCGTCATGGAGACCGTCCCCGACCAGCAGCTGAGCCTGCAGTTCCTGCTCGGCCAGCGCTACGTCGACACACTCAAGGACATGGGTGAGTCGAACAACGCGAAGATCCTGCTCGTCCCGGCCGACCTGCAGGAGTCGATCCGCGGCATACTCGGAAGGGCAAAGCAGCAGTAGCCCGGGCGGGCCGCTGCTTTTTTTGGCTGACGCCATGGCGGGTAAGCTTTCCAAGCCGCGCCTGTTGCGCCTGTACCGCGCGATGCGCCGGATCCGCACCTTCGAGGAGCGGGTCGCGGAGCTGTTCGTGCGCGGCGGAACCGCCGGCAGCATGCTCCACCTGTCGATCGGCGAGGAGGCTGTCGCAGGCATCTGCGACTGCATGGCCGACGGCGACACCTTCACGACAAACCACCGCGGCCACGGCATCCACCTCGCGCGCGGCGGCGACCCCCGCAGGATGATGGCCGAGATCGCCGGCAAGGCGGACGGCTACTGCCGCGGCAAGGGCGGCTCGATGCACATCGCCGACGCTGCCCTCGGCAGCCTCGGCGCGAACGCGATCGTCGGCGGCGGGATACCGCACAGCGTCGGCGCGGCGTACGCCTACAGGCTGCGCGGCGAGAGGAGGGTCTCGGTGGCGTTCTTCGGCGACGGCGCGATGCAGCAGGGCCTGCTCTACGAGAGCATGAACATGGCGGCGCTGTGGAAGCTGCCCGTGGTGTTCGCGTGCGTCAACAACCAGTACGGGATGGGCACGCACATACGGGACGCATCGGCGTCGCTCGAGTTCTGCGACCGCGCCAGGTCCTTCGGGCTGGCCGCCGCCGACGCGGACGGCTCGGACGTCGCAGAGGTCGTCGCGAAGTCTGAGCCGCTCGTCCGCGACGCGCGCAACAAGGGCCGCCCGGCGCTCGTCATGCTCAACTGCTACCGCTTCTTTGGCCACGCGAGGATGGACAAGAGCCCGTACCGAGACGAAGCCGAGGAGGAAAAGGGCCGCAAGCTCGACCCCGTCGCACGCGCGAGGAGGCAGCTCGAGCGCCTCGGGACGAAGAGAGACCTCGACGCGGCCGACGCGGAGATCGCCGCCGAGATGGACGCGGCGGTAGGCCACGCAACTGAGGCCGAGGCGCCGCCGGAAGCGGAGCTGTTCGACGGGGTGTACGACCCGGGCGAGCCCGGCCCGCAGCCGGTCCGCGACAGGATCGCGCGCGCGCTCGCCGACGGCCGCGAGCCGTGAGCGCGGCCGAGACCACCTACCGCGAGGCGCTCGGCAAGGCGCTTGCCGACGAGATGGAATCCGACAAGACTGTGCTCGTCATCGGCGAGGAGGTCGGAAGGTACGGCGGGGCATACGGGGTCACGCGGGGGATGCTCGAGCGCTTCGGTCCCGAGCGCGTGGTCGACACGCCGATCTCCGAGCCCGGGATCGTCGGCACCGCCGTCGGGATGGCGCTGCAGGGGCTGCGGCCGGTCGCCGAGCTGATGTACGTCGACTTCCTGGCGATGTCGATGGACCAGCTCGCGAACCAGGCCGCGAAGATCCGCTACATGTTCGGCGGCGCGACCGGCGTGCCGATGGTGCTGCGCACACAGGGCGGGACCGGCCGCTCGGGAGCAGCGCAGCACTCGCAAAGCCTCGAGGGCTGGGGCGCGCACGTCCCCGGGCTTCGCGTCGCTCTGCCGGCGACGGTCAACGACGCGTACTTCCTCTTGCGCGCGGCGGTAAGGCAGCCGGACCCGGTGCTGTTCATCGAGCACAAGCGCCTGTACGTGGAAAAGGGCAAGCTGTCAAAGAGGCCCGACGCGCCCTGGGGCAAGGCGCACGTCGCGAGGAAGGGCAAGGACGCGACGCTCATCACCTACTCGCGGATGCTGCTGTACGCGCTCGAGGCCGCAAGGGAGCTGGCGGAGGGCGGGATCGACTGCGAGGTGATCAACCTGCGCACGCTCAATCCGCTCGACGAAGAGACTGTCTTCGACTCGGTCCGCAAGACAAACCGCGCCGCGGTCATAACAGAGGCGGTCGCCTCGTTCGGCCCGGCGGCCGAGGTCGCCGCGCGGATCCAGGAGTCCTGCTTCGACTTCCTAGAGGAGCCGGTCATCCGGGTCGCGGGTGAGGACGTCCCGATCCCGGTCTCGCCGAGGCTCGAGGAGGAGAGCGTTCCGGGCGCCCCGCTCATCGTCGAGGCCGTCGGGCACCTCGTCGCCCGCAGGCGCCCTGCCTGGGGCTGACGCAGCTTCGCCGCGAACCTGCCTGCACTGCTGTATCCCGATGCCCGGCCCAAGCAAGGTCAGCTTCGCCCTGCTTGGCTGCGGCCGGATCGGCAGGATGCATGCCGGGGTGATCTGCAGGAGTGAATCGGCTTCCCTGTCCGTCGTCTTCGACCCGTCTCCCGAGGCGGCGCAGGCCGTCGCCGACAGAACCGGGGCTAGGGCAGTGCCCACTGCGGAAGAGGCGGTCGACAGCCCCGGCGTAGACGCCGTCCTGATCGCGTCGGAGTCATCCAAGCATTGCATGCTGATCGCCATGTGCGCCAAAGCCGGCAAGCCAGTGCTGTGCGAGAAGCCCCTCGACACCCTCTTGGACCTCGCCTACAAGTGCAGGGACTTTCTCAAGCAACACCCCGTTCCGGTCCAGGTCGGCTTCAACCAGCGCTTCGACCCCGGCCACGCCGCGGCCAGGAGCGCGATGATTGACGGGGAGATCGGCAGGCTTCAGCAGGTTTCGATCACGTCCCGCTCCTGCGGCCATCCGCCGCGCGAATACCTTGAGTCCTGCGGCGGATACCTCGTTGACATGGTTGCCCACGACTTCGACATGACCCGGCACCTGTTGGGAGAGGAGCCGGTGTCCGTGTTCGCCGTCCTGGGAAGGCTCAGGGACCCCGAGACGCTCGTCGAGATCGGCGACTTCGACGCAACCTCGGCGATCCTTCTCTGCGAAAGCGGACCGGTGACGGTGATCGACGCATGCCGGGCGTCCGCCTACGGCTACGACCAGCGCATCGAACTCAACGGCTCAGAGGGCATGCTGGTGTCCGGCAACCGCCGCACGCACGAGCTCGAGATTCACACCGCGCGACACACTGCTGCCAAGGAGCGCCTGCACGAATCCTTCGTCGACCGCTACAGGGAGTCCTACGAGATCCAGCTGCGCGAGTTCGTCACAGCCGTAAGGGGCAACGGCGAGACCCCGATTACGTTCGACGACGGGGTGCGCGCGATGGAGATCGCGGCGGCAGCCTACAGCTCAGTGAGGTCCGGGAAGATGGAGCCGGTGCCCGAGCTCGGCAAGACAGAGATCTTGCCTGCCCAGCACGACCTGCCCGGCATCTGACCGCTTCCGCCGCGCCGGCGCGAGAAAACTGAAACATCCGTGCGGACGGGCGCTACTGCAGTCCCCTCTTCTTCTTTGCAGCCTGGTCCCTTTGCCTGTCCCGGGACCTTTCACGGCACAGGGCGCACATCTTGTGCCGCTCGCGCTTGGCGAGCTTGAGTCCGCATGCGGTGCACCTGCCTTCGGCCCTGCGCTTGGCAAGCCGGCTGTTCGCGCGGTTCCTCGAGGCCTCCAGGCAACTGACGCACAGGTTCTTGCTGGCCCTAATGTCCGTCCTTGTGCGCGTCTTTCCGCAAAGCATGCACCTGTTGTCGTCGACGCGGTTCTTCTTTATGAGCTTGAGGCCGGCGAGCATCCTGACGTGGCACTCCCTGCACTTGACGTGCTCGTGCGAGCTGGGCAGCGGCTTGAGGCACTCGTGGCAGATGCCCGATGCCTTCCTTGCCCGGTAGCGGCTCTTCGCGCTTTCGCGCATCCTCTCGAGGCAGCCCTCGCACATCGACTTGCCGGGGACGGCCTGCTCCCCGCATCCGTAGCGCCCGCACTTGCCCTGCTTGCGCCTTTGGCGGTAGTACTTCTGCGTGCTGTTCTGCGGTGCGTCGCTGACGCTCCTTCCCTTTCTTTGCCTGGGCATGGTCAGAAGCCCTCCTGTAACTTTAATGCGCCGATCCCCACCCCGAGGGGGAGGGAAGAGTCCGTGCGTTCCTGCCCGCGGTCTTTCATGCGGCTAGCCATATTCCCGTAATTCTATCAAAGCAGGCCCTCGGACCGTTCGCTGTCGCGTCGCTGACGTTCGCCTCCCGGAGCCCTGCCTGGTCAGGAGGCAAGATGCCCCTTGAGCTCTTCGTAGTCCCTCACCCTTATGGCGCCGTTCTTCTCGTATTCAGCCGGCCACGACAGGTCCGGGTTCTGAAAGCAGTTTTCCAGCACGAACAGCTTCCTTCCCTGCTTCAGCGCGGCGCGCGCCTGTATCAGCGTTCCGGACCCGTCGCCCGCCTCGACGATCACGGTCGCTTCGGTCAGGGCCGACATGGTTTCGTTGCGCTTCGGGAAGAACATCCTGTTCTTCCTGTAGTCCTGGGATTCATAGCGCATCAGCGGCACCTGGCTTATCACCAGGAACCTCTCGGCGATCTCTCGCTGCAGCCCGACGTTCTCCTTCGGGTAGAAATGCGACAGCGGCGTGCCGATCACCGCGATGGTCCTGCCGCCTTCCTTCAGGGCCGTCTCGTGCGCCATCCGGTCGATGCCGGCCGCAAGCCCGGACACGACGGTGAAGTCGTCGCCGACGAGATTCCTCACCACGCTCTTCGTGCGCGCGAGCCCTTCCCTGCTGGCTTTCCTAGAGCCGATCACGGAGACAGTGCGCGTCTCCACAAGGTTCCACCATCCCTGGAAGTACAGGAGCTCGGCCGGGTAGTCCTCGTCCCGGAGCCGAGCAGGATACTCCGAGTCGCCGGGAAGGCGCACACCGAACCGCTCGATTCCGGCGTCCTCGAAGCTGCGGGTCACGCGGTCCGCGCACTCCTGCGCCTCATCCTCGGAGTCGACGAAGTCCGACGGACGGCTGCCCGGCTCGCTGGCGAACAGGTCGCGCAGCGACCTGAACGTCACGCCCTTCCGAAGCCAAAGGGTTTCGTACGCGCCCATCTCGAGATGGGGCGAGACGGGGCGGTTCGGTCCTGCGGCTGCCAACAGCGACATGGTTGCGTCAGTGGCATGTTATCCGCAATCCCCGTCGCGGACGGCATGCCGGACAGTGCGATGCAAGCCGGTTTGCGGCGAAACGCTCCGTCAAGCGGCTCCGGCCGAAGGCGCCTCGTCCCCTGCTGAATAAAATCGCATGCGCAACTTCGCTGTTGCCTGCGTCGAGAGAACGGCTGCGAGCCGCCTTGCGCGAAACGCAGTTCGCGACGCTCGCTGAGGAGACCGCCATGGAAAGACTCAACTTCGCCCTGCTCGGCTGCGGCCGCATCGGCAGGATGCACGCCGGCATCCTCAACAGGCTCGAGGAGACCAACCTCGTTTGCGTCTACGACGCCGTCGAGAACGTCGCGCGCGAGGTCGCCGAACCGCTCGGCGCAAAGGTCATGGGCTCGGACGAGGAGGCCGTCAACGCTGACGGCGTCGACGCGGTGCTTGTCGCTTCGATCACCTCCAAGCACTCGGACCACATCGAGATGTGCGCCAAGGCCGGCAAGCCCGTGCTGTGCGAGAAGCCCATCGACCTCGACGTCGACCGGGTCCGCAGGTGCGGCGAGTTCCTCGAGAAGCACCCGGTCCCGGTCCAGATCGGCTTCAACCGGCGCTTCGACCCCGGCCACGCCGCGGCGCACCGCGCGATGACAGGCGGCGAGATCGGCGAGCTGCACCACGTGATCATCACCGCCCGGGACCCGTCCCACCCCCCGCGCGAGCTCTACGAGGGAACAGGCGGGCTGCTGCGCGACATGACCATCCACGACTTCGACCTGTCGCGGTTCTTCCTCGGCGAGGAGCCGACCGAGGTCTTCGCCGTGGTCGGCAGGGTGCACGACGTGAAGATGCTCGAGGAGATAAACGACCACGACTCGTCGATGATCATCCTGCGCGCAGCGAGCGGCAGGCTCGCCTACATCAACAACACGCGCTCGGCGGTTTACGGCTACGACCAGCGCATCGAGCTGCACGGCTCGAAGGGCATGCTGATCTCGGGCAACCGCCGCCCCCACGAGCTCGAGCGCTACACGAAGGAGCGCACCGAGGCGCGCGAGCCGGTCCTGCACTTCTTCATCGAGCGCTACATGGAGGCCTACGAGCAGCAGCTGCGGGAGTTCGTCGCCGCGGTCCGCTCGGGCGGCGACACGCCGACGACCTTCCGCGACGGGCTGCGCTCGCTCGAGCTCGCCGAGGCGGCCTACCGCTCGGTGGAGTCCGGCGCGATGGTGGAGATCCCCGGCTAGGGGCTCAGCCGGCGGGCCCGAGCACAGCGGCGGTCGAGAAGAAGTCCGGCGGCCTCGTGCCGCGCTCCTCTGCGATGCGCCCGACGCCGGCGAGCACGCCGTAGCGCTCCAGCTCCGCTGCGTGGATCAGCGACGAGACCAGCATCGTCGACAGCCCCTGCGCGTGGGCTCCGGCGACGTCGGTTGCGATGTTGTCGCCGACCATCAGCGTGCGCGCCGGCTCAGGCCCGCCGATCATCCCGAGGACCCGCTCGAAGACCAGCGGGTGCGGCTTGCCGCAGTAGCTGACCTCGCCCCCGAGCCCCTCGTAGATCTCCGCGACGAACCCGGGCGTCGCGTGCAGGCCGCTTTCCGCCGGCGCGTGCATGTCCGGGTTTCCGCAGACAAGCGGCATCCTCCGCTCCGCCATCCTCTCCGCGAGCTCGGTGTGGCTGTCCTGCGAGGAGCCGTCCGGCAGCGCGAGCAGGACCACGCCGCCGGCGGAGTCGAAGCTCGGCGACAGCAGCGAGCCGTCCAGCCCTTCGGTGAAGTCCCGCGTCACCGAGTCGTCCTGGGTCATGACGTGGAATCCGCCCGCGGGCGGCACGAGGGAGCCGTCCGCGAGCGACTGCCACACCGTCTCGCCCGAGGTCAGGATCTCGTCGTAGCAGTCCGTCCCGAATCCCATCGCGCCTAGCCTCGCCTCGCTGTGCGAGGTGCGCCGGCCCGAGTTCGAGAGCACCGCGACCTTCTTGCCCTCGGACTTGAGGGCGCGCATCGCGTCGGCGACGCCGGGATAGGCGGACGTGCCCTGGTGCATCACGCCCCACTGGTCGAATACGAACGCGTCGAAGCCGTCCTTGACCTCGGCGAGTCCCGACACGATGACCGTCATGCTGCAGCGCCCACGGCGGTGATTCTCCAATGCCGGACTTCCAGCCCCGCCGCAAGGCGCGGAAACTAGAATTTCAGCCGGCTGCTTCGATGGCGAAAGACGGGACCGGCGATCTGACGATGCCTCGCCTCGGCGAGACGATGGACGAGGGGACGATCGTCGCCTGGCTCGTCAAGCCCGGCGAGAGCTACAGCCGCGGCAACATACTCGCCGAGGTCGAGACCGACAAGACCATCGTCGAGCTCCCGGCGCTCGCAGACGGCGAGCTCGCCGAGATCGTCGCCGGCCCCGGCAGCAAGGTTGCAGTCGGCGGACTTATCGCGCGCGTCGTCGGGTCCGGCGCTGCCGGGGGCGCGAAGGTAAAGGCCGCGAAGAAGCCGGCAAGGAAGAAAAAGCCGGCCGCGACAAAGCCGGCCAAGGCGCCGCCGCGCCGGAAGGAGGACCGGGGCATACCAGCGTCGCCGAACGCAAGGCGGGTCGCGCGCGAGCTCGGGGTCGACCTGGCCGGCGTAAGTCCGACCGGCAGGCGCGGCCGGATGACGGCCGCGGACGTCGAACGTGCCGCGGCAGGAGGCAAGGCAGGTGCGGGACGCAAGGGCCGCGGGGATTCAGGCATCGCCCTCTACCACTGGCCGGGCGACGGGCCCGCGGACGACGTTCCCCTGCTGTTGATCCACGGCCTGTTCGGCAACGCCGCGGCCTGGGGAGGGGTCGCCGCGGCCCTGAACGCCTCAGGCAGGAGCGTCTACGCGGTGGACCTGCCGGGACACGGTAAGAGCAGGTCCGCGCTGACCGGCGCGGCGGAGATCGCGCAGGAGGTGCTCGCTACCGTCCGCGACTCGCACGGAGGGCCGATCAGGGTCGCAGGCCTTTCCTTCGGCGCGATCGTCGCAACCGAGATCGCGTCAAGCCACGGCGAATGCGTCGAGCTGCTGCTGATCTGTCCCGCGGGCCTCGGCAGGACTTCCAACGCGGCCTTCGTCGAGGGCATGCTCGCAGCAGCGAGGGAGGCCGACGGCGCCCTGCTCGACGAGCGCCTGTCCGAGCACGGGGTCAGCCTCGGCAAGAAGGCGATCGACAGGAGCATCGCGGAGATGTCCGCAAACGCGAGGCAGCTCGAGCGGATCGCCCGCGCGGCATTCCCGTGGGGCGGCCAGGCACACGACATCTCGGACGCGCTGTCTAGCCTGGAGATTCCGGCGCGCGCGCTGTTCGCTCTCGAGGACAAGGTCGTCCCGTGGCAGGACGCCGCCAACCTGCCGATGAACGTACCGGCGCACTTCCTATCCGGAGTCGGCCACCTCGCGCACATGGAGGCGCTCGACCGGGTCGTAGAGTTTCTGTCCGCGGGCAGCTAAGGCTGCGCGGACTCCCGCCGGCTAGGCCGGCATGCGCGCGTCAACATGCAAGGCGGCCAGGTCCGGCATCAGTTCGTGCCCGCCCGGGACGGGGTTGCGCAGCGAGGCGACCGCCCACCGCAGCGGGTTGAACCCCTCGTCCGCCCAGATCCGGTCGACAGCGCGGTTGTAGTGGCCCGCGTCGCTCTCGAACGCGAGCGGCCTGCGGCCCTTCCTGAGCGCTGCGACCACGGTCGTCCCGCCGCCCGCGAACGGGTCTAGGACCAGGTCGCCCTCGTCGCTGAACAGCTCGACCATCATCTCGATCAGCTCGAGGGGCTTTTGCGTCGGGTGGACCCTCTCCGCCGGCGAGGGCGACCTGCAGGTGTGGACGTTGTGGACCGCGTGCCCGTTGAACTTGGTCCCGGGCCTCTTTCCGGTCACCACAGGCTCCCAGGCGTTGACCGGCTTGCGCCGCGCGTTGAACGGGACCGGGTTCGTCTTGTGCCAGACGAATGACCCCACGGCCACGAAGCCGTGCTCCCGGAAGATACCGGTGTAGGTCCCGATCTGCTCCTGCGCGCAGAAGACCGCGGCCCAGCCGCGGACCTTAGGCAGGACAGCGCCGGTCCAGGCGCGCGGGTCGAATCCGTGGTCCCACTTGCCGAAGTCGCCCCGGGGCATGGTGAAGTCGCTGCCGTCGCGGCGCAGCCGCCTCGGGATCTGGCTCTCGCTCGCGTACGGGGCGCTGATCCCGTACGGGGGATCGGTAAGCAGCAGGTCCACCGAGCCGTCGTCCAGGCTGCCTGAGCCCTCGACGCCGTCGCCGAAGACGAGCCCGCCGACGGCCGACTTGAGCCCTGCGCGACTGCTGTCGGCCGCCTTGATCTCCGACAGCCGGCGCTCGATCTCGAGCTTTCCTGTGTGGGTCCTGACCTCGAGGTCGCGGCCGAGCGTCAAGGTGCCCACCCGCTCGCCGCTTGGGACGTAAACCAGGACGACCTCCCACAGGCCGTTGTCCGGGCCGAGTCCGACCACCTTGCATGACAGCCGGCGCGCGGCTCTGCCCATGTTCGCGGAGACCCAGCTGTTGGCCGCGGCCTTGACCTTGCGCATCTCTTCCTTGCTCATGCCCCCGGGGATTATCTCCCGTCGGCCCGCGCTGCCGGCTTACTTTTCCCGAACAGGCGTCCTAGGGATTCAGCCGGTGCCGGCTGAGCGGGCATCACGCTTGAGCGCTAGGCGGTTCTTTACTTTGCGCTCACCTTATCCTGCACGCCGATATTTCCCTTAGTCACGAAGTGTGGTATGATTGAAATGGGAAGGAAAAACAATGAAACAATAGCAGAAATTTACCCAGTGTTGCCATCAATTCTCTCGGCCTCGAACGGGGCCAGGTTCCGCACATGCCTCCAAGGGCTGCCGGCAGGAGTTACTCCTGGCGCGGCCAAGCATTCCCCAGGAAGAAGGGACGGCGCTGCATGAGGCTGACCATGCTTCAGCTGTGGGCGTTTGTCGCCCTGATTTCCATGGCCCCAGGAGTTGTCCTGTGGGTCTTCGGCTGGAACAGCCTAGCGGTCGGCGACGGCTCGCTCTATGCAGTCGGAGCGACGATCGGGGTTGTGCTCGCTGGCTTCAACTCGCAGAACCGCTCCGTGTTCCGCACGGAGCGGGACTCTTCGGTGATGCGCGATCCCGGCGGGATCGGGGAAAAGTACAGCAGGGGCATGCACGCATTCAAGTCTGCAACCGCTGCGGCTCTCATTCTCTTGGCTGTGTCTGTTCTGTCTCTGTCGTTAACCATCGGCGAGGAGAAAATCAAGCTTCTCGTCTGGCTTTCTGCATTCTTCCAGGCAGTGATCTGGTTTGCCCGGGTTGATTTCCACGTCGATGACTTCACCAAGGCCCTGGTCAACAAGAAAGGGCAAAACTAGAGCAAGGAGCAGCCGACTCGAACAGCAATCCGAAATGAAAACAGATGGGAACTACCTGTGCGTGCTAACATTAAACCTGACCGCGACGCGCATAAGACACGAACCAAGGCACTCCCGAACCGTTTTCACAACAGGCATGACTGTCGAGCGAATCAGAACCGAGATGAAGAAGCTGGTTGAGACTCAGATGTTCTATCCGGCCCTGACGGCCTTGTTTGCCTTGCTGACAGGCTGGGTCTTCTGGGTCCGCACGGAATCGGATCTCGCCGTCGTCTACGCGGCCTTAGCGGTTGCGGGAGCGGTGTCGGTCATTATGTTGACCATGATAAGGGCAGGCTTTGTGTCCTCGAGGCACACAGACGTCATGCGCGAGGTCGCAAGTGACGAGGACTGGCTGTGCAGGGTGAACACCGAGGTGGGCCAGGCGACTGTTGCCAGCGTTGCAATGATTCCTGTTGCAATCGCCGCATATGTCCTGCGGGATTCGCATGAGCCGGTCTCCCATGCGATATTGCTGGCAGTTACCGCCAACTTTGTTTATCGGGTAGGAAAGGTGGCGTTTCGCATGTTCGTCTGCTTTGACGTGGCGGAATATTTGCTCTACCAGAGGCGCCTTCGCAAGCAGCGCGGCAGCCACATGCCTGACGCAGAAGGCGGCGCGCACGCGCATGACTGAACGGGATGCCGGCCAAAAGGCGGGCGCGACAGGCCGCGCGGCGTGTCACCTGTCAGTCGCCCTGCTCGTCGGCGGGCCCCTGGGCGCGCTGGTGCTGCACATGGCCGAAGGGGCGGACCTGCTCCTGCTCTACTACACCGGCTTCGTCACAGCAGTCGTTCTCCTGTGGGTGGCCTTGATCCACAGGACAGGACTGGTGAGGGACAGCGTTCACCCGGACGTCAGCGAGTGCGAGGAGAACCGCGCGCTCGCCGCGCATGCCAGGAGGCACGTCGGCCACTGCATCTGGGCATCCGCCATCCTAGCGGCGGCGTCAGTGGCAGCTGCGCTCATCCCATCGTGGCCGCGCTACGAATATGAGTTCATTTTGTGGTCGATGACCTTGTCCTATGCGCTCTCGTGGAACGTCAAGGCCGAAAGGATCATGCGGCGCGTGATCAGGGTCCTCCTCGTAACCGCAAAGGAAGTGGCGCCGTCCTGAGCGGGCGCCGGCCCGGCCCCGAGCTCAGCCTCCCAGGCCTTCGATCCCGGCCGCCAGCTCATCCCCGTCCAGGAACCCCACGTACCTCAGCCGCTTCATCCCGCTCCGGTCGCGGACGATGATCGCCGGCGGGCCGAACAGGCTGTTGACCTCGAGCAGCCTGAGCGAGTCCGCGTCGTTGGCGGTGAGGTCGACCTTCACCGCCCTGTAGCCGTCGAGGGCCGCGACCAGCTCCGGGTCGGTGAACGCGTACGCCTCGAGCTCGCGGCAGCTGACGCACCAGTCCGCGTAGTAGTACTCGAAGGTCCCCTTCGGCCCCGGGTCTGAAAGAGCTGCCCTGTACGAAAGCTCGGTCGAGACAGTCTCGAAGCGCACGGCGTCGCCTTCCCCGAACAGGTGCGCGACCGGGCGCAGCTCGTTGGTCGCGCCCGTCAGCCCGCCTGTCGCAAGGACGGCGGACAGCGCAAGCAGGGAAGCGGCCGGGACTGACACAGCAAGCCGCGCCGCCTGTGAAACCGATCCGCCCCTGGCCGCCCTGAACAGGATGACCGCTCCTGCGGCTCCGAGCAGGCCGTAGGCGACGAGCTTCGCCGCGGGCGGAACGAGCGCGCCAAGCACCCAGACGCCGAGGGCCGCAAGGGCGAGCGCGAAGAGCTTCCTGACCGCCTCGCTCACAGGCCCGGCCTTGGGCAGGAAGCGCCCTGCGCCTGCGGCGGCGGCAAGGGGCAGCATGCCCATCCCGACGGCAAGCGAAAACAAGGCGACCCCGCCGACAAGCCTGTCTCCCACAGTTGCGATGTAGATCAGGGCGCCGACGAGCGGGACCGCAACGCAGGGGCTGACGACCACGGCCGAGACCCCTCCTGCGAGCAGCGCGCCCGAGTGCGTTCCCGACCTGCTCGCCACCGCCGAGAGCCTGTTCCTGACGGACTGCGGAAGGAGGTGGAAGCTGACGTTCCTGTACATCACGAAGGCCAGGGAGATGAAGGCTATGGACATCGGCACCAGGACGTACGGGTTCTGCAGCGAGCCGGCGAGGAACGTGCTTCCGCTTTGCGCGACCAGCAGCCCGATCAGGGTGTAGACGGCGGCCATGCCGAGCACGTAGCTGCCGCCGAGCGCAAGCGCCCGCCTGCCGCCGGGCCTGGCGCCGCCGGTTACGACCGCAAGGGCGATCGGCACCATCGGCAGCACGCAGGGAGTGAACGAAAGCAGCAGGCCCGCGTTGAAGAAGAACAGGACGACGTACGGCAGCGAGCCGTCGCTGAGCGCGGCGACGGTCCCGTCTGTGTTGTCGGACGGGGCGCTGAAGGTGCCCGTCCTGTCGGGCAGGTTGGACGACACCAGCACCCCCTGTCCACCGCCTGCGGGGAAGGCGAAGCTCGTGACGTACGGCGGGTAGCAGACCCCGGCGTCGGCGCAGCCCTGGACCACGAGCTCGACGTTTAGGTCGCCGGCGCCGGCGGGCCTGTCGACCGCGGCGGAGAAAGCAAACTCGTCGCGGTAGATCTCGGTCTCGCCGAAGAACTCGTCGGTGTAGACCTTGCCTTCGGGGAGCTCAAGACCGGACAGCGTCCCGCCTCCTGCGAGCACCCGCGCGCCGACGCGGTCCTTGTACAGGTAGTAGCCGTCGGCGATCGCGACGGTGACCTCCAGACTGCCGCCCGACAGCTCGGGCGCGATGCGGAATGCCTCCTCTTGCCGAAGCAGCTCGGGGCCGATCGTCGTCAGCTGTCCGAGCGCAGTTGCGGCGGACGCAAGCAGCGCCGCTGCGGCTAGCCAGCTGCGTAAGGCGCAGGTCCGGACGGCTGTTGCTTCCACCCTCTTTAGGTAATGCCTCGGCGGCGGAAACGCAATTCCGGCGGCGTGCTGTCCCTAGCCCGGCGTGTAGGAGATGCGGGCGATCCTGCTGTGCATCCTGCCGTGGGCGTTGTCGCCGTCGACCGAGAACACAAACCCGGCCATCTCCTCGGGCAAGCTGCCGAAGGCATCCTGCCACAGCCTGCCGACATGGATGTCCTGCTCGATCCATTCGCCCTCTTGGTCCGCGTCGGATATGGCCAGGACCTCGAACCGGGTTTCGTCGCTGATTGTGAGCATCTGCCAGCCCTCGCCTGCCGGGTGCTGCGACGAATGCACCAGGATCAACGCTTTGTACGGAGGATCGCAATCATTCGGGATGAGCCACACTTTGAGGGCAAAGTCGTTGCCCGCCATTGTCCTCTCGTCCCGGTCGTTTGCCGCCTCGAGCACCTTGTACTTGAGGGACAGAACCGCATCCTCGGAAAACGGCATCACCTTGTCGTAGGAGTAACTCGAGTTGCTGCCGGCGGCGACAGCATCGAGCACCTTTCCCACGCCTGCCTCCTCGACCACCTCGACCGAGGCCAGCGGCGCGCCGTCATCGTTCGACAGCTCCTGCCAGCCGGACAGATCGCCGTCGTACATCAGGACAGTCTCATCCGCCTGTACGGAGGAGCAGGCCGCAAGTGCGGCGAGAGCGGCAAGGGCCACCATCCCGACAGTGAGGCGTTCGGTCATTTCCAATCCTCCTTTACTTTCCGATGGCAGGATTTTCGCAATCGTCGCCGCGCAGCCCCCTAGCGCGGCGAGTAGGCTATGCGGGCGATCCGCGTGTGCATCCTGCCGTGGGCGTTGTCGCTGTCTACCATGAACGCGATCCCTACTATCTCCTCGGGAGAGTGCCCGAAAACGGACTGCCACATCCTGCCGACGTGGACGTGGTCCTCGATCCACTCCCCCTCCCTGCCTGAATCCGAGATGGCGAAAATCTCGAACTCGGCCAGGTTGCCGCTGTAGGGGCTGGTCCACTTCTCGCCTGCAGGGTACTGCGTCGAGTGCACGAGGACCAGGGTCTCGTAGAGGAACAGCCTCTTCGCGGTGATGTAGACCCTAAGCGCGAAGTCGTCGCCGGGCTTGGTCTTCTCGTCCTCGGAATTCGTCGCCTCGAGCACCTTGTACTTGAGCGACAGCACGGCTCCCGGGGTAAACGGCATCTCCTCCTCGATGACGTAGCCCGAGGCGCTGTCCGCCGCGACCGCCTCGATCACCTTGCCGACGCCTTCCTCCTCGACCACCTCGAAGGCGGTGTGCACCGGGATGTTCTCGAAGGCCTGCTCGGTCCACAGCGACAGGTCGCCGTTCTCGAACAGGACCCTCTCCTCCGCCTGGCCTGCGGCGCAGGCCGCAATGGCGACTGCGGAAACGCGGGCAAGCCTGCTTGCGGTCGTGAGCCTAGCCAATCTCAGCCTTCCTTCTCTTTCCAAGTATGAATTTTGCCACCCTTGCCGCGCAGGCGTCAAGGTCGCCGCCCTTGCCGGCCCCGATCCTGCACTCCCAGACGATGATCACCCTCCAGCCCTCGCCGAGCAGCTCGTTCTCGATCCTCTCGTCCCGCTCCCTGTTGCCCTTGATCTTGTTGCGCCAGTACTCGGTCCTGGTTGCGGGGATGCGGCAGCGGCCGCAGTCGTGGCCGTGCCAGAAGCAGCCGTTTACGAGCACGACGGCGCGGTGCCGCGCAAGCACGATGTCGGGCTTGCCCGGCAGGCCCTTGACCGACGTGCGGTAGCGCAGCCCCATCCGGTGCAGGGCCTTGCGCAGGAACACCTCGGGCTTGGTGTCCCGGCCCCTGATGCTCGCCATGATGCGGCTCCGCTGCTCGCTGACCGGCGGGTCGGCGAACACGGAGGCGGCCTTCCTGCCCGTTGCCATCCTGCAGGTCTGATTCTCACACCGGGCATGTTCGGGCGGGCGGTCAATACAATAGCCTTCATCCAAGGGCGAGCGACATAACGTGGCCAAGCACAGGATAGCGGCGGTGCCCGGCGACGGCATCGGCAAGGAGGTCATGCCGGTTGCGCTCGATGTCCTCGACAGGGTTGCGGCGGAAGGCGGCTTCAGCATCGAGTTCGAGCTGTTCGACTGGTCCTGCAGGGACTGGAAGGAAACCGGCAGGATCATGCCCAAGGACGGCATCGATCGCCTTGCCGACTTCGACGCGATTTTGCTCGGGGCTGTGGGCTGGCCCGGCGTTCCGGACCACGTCTCGCTGTGGGACCTGCTGCTGCCGATACGCAGGAGCTTCGAGCAGTACGTCAACCTCCGGCCCGTGCGCCTGCTGCCGGGGATCAGGCCGAAGGTGTCGGTCGAGGACGGCAAGGACATCGACTACTGGATCGTCCGCGAGAACACCGAGGGCGAGTACAGCCAGATAGGCGGCATGCTCCACGCAGGGACCGAGGCCGAGATGGTGAGCCAGGTGTCGGTGTTCACCAAGCGGGGGACCGACCGGATCATCGAGTACGCCTTCGCCCTCGCTGAGCGCCTGGGCAGCAGGCACGTTAGCTCGGCGACGAAGTCGAACGGGATCTTCCACAGCATGCCGTACTGGGACTCGCGCTTCGAAGAGATCTCGGGCCGGCATCCCGAAGTCAGGACGGACCAGCACCACATCGACATCCTGGCGGCGAGGCTGGTTTCCCAGCCGTCGTTCTTCGACGTGATCGTTGCATCGAACCTGTTCGGCGACATCCTGTCCGACCTGGGACCCGCGACCACAGGAACGATAGCAGTCGCGCCCTCGGCCAACCTGAACCCTGAACGAAAGCATCCGTCGATGTTCGAGCCGGTACACGGCTCCGCGCCCGACATCGCGGGCAAAGGGATCGCCAATCCAATCGGAATGGTCTGGTCGGCGGCGCTGATGCTCGAGCACCTGGAGGAGAAAGATGCCGCCGATGCGGTCATGAGGTCGATTGAGGCATTGTGCGCCGACGAGAGCGGGCCGCGCACGCCCGACATGGGCGGGCCGGCTAAGACGGAAGACGTTGCCAAGGCGCTGTGCGACGGAATCAAGGGCTGAGCCCGAGCCAGCCTAAAATCCACGCTCACGCCCGCGCGGAAACTGCGAAATGGAAAACAAGATCCTGACGATGTGGAACGAGGGAAAGCCGGTTGTCAACGGCTGGCTTGCCATACCGTCGTTCTTCTCGGCCGAGGTGATGGCGAACCAGGCGTGGGACTCGCTGACGATCGACATGCAGCACGGCATCGTCGGCTACGACACTATGGTGCCGATGCTTGCCGCGATCAAGCAGGCAAAGCCGGTGATGGCCAGGGTGCCCTGGCTCGAGCCGGGCATCATCATGAAGACCCTCGACGCGGGCTGCCTAGGGATCGTCTGCCCGATGGTCAACACCGGCGACGACGCCGAGAGGTTCGTCCAGGCCATGCGCTACCCGCCGCGCGGAGGGAGGAGCTTCGGCCCGACTAGGGTTGCGCTGCACCACGACAACTACGCCAAGGAAGCGAACGAAAAGACCATTGCAATGGCAATGATCGAGACCAAGGAGGCGCTGGAGAACATCGATGACATCATGTCAACCGACGGGCTGAACGCGATCTACATCGGGCCTGCAGACCTGGCGAACTCCTTGGGACACGAGCCGAGGCTGGATCCGGAGGAGCCTGAGGTGGTTGAGGCAATTGATTTGATCTTGGCCAAGGCAAAGGAGCACAAGCTGCGGGCAGGATTGCATAATGGTTCTGCCGCTTACGCCAAGAAAATGATTGAGAAAGGATTTGATTTAGTTACGATAATGTCTGATGCCAGATTACTTGCGAAAGCTTGCGAGCGAGAACTCGTAGAAATAACTTCTATTAAGGCAACAACATCCGATGGGATTTATTGAACTGTCATAATTTACTATCGACTTTAGTTTTTTGCTTTCTCAAGCATTTCGATGACTGTTGTTCCCTTTAACAATCCGTTGCTTTTTGCAAGTTCAATGGCAAGCTTTCCGTCTTTGCCAGGAATTGATTTATCTGCACCTGCATCCAACAATGTAATGATTGCATCTGCAGACCCTCGGGATGCAACTTCATGCAATGGAGTGTTGCCATTCTTGTCAATTGAATCGATTGCTGCACCTGCAGAGATGAATGCTTTAATTATTTCTGGATTAAGTGCATAATGCAGGGGTGCCCTGTCCTCGTGGTCTTTCGCATTGACTTCTCCCCCTGACATGATAAGGAAATGAATAACATCTGATCGACCTTTAGTCGCAGCAATATGCAATGGTGTAGAGCCTTGTTTATTCCTACAGTTAGAATTTGCACCAGCAGCTAATAATGCAGTAATGACTTCTCCAGAGTGTTCTTGACTTAAAGCAATATGTAGTGGAGAGAATCCTGAATGATTTGTACAGTTCACATCCGCGCCAGCTCTCAACAATAGGATTACAGTGTTCGTGAGTATATATCTTGTTTTGGAACCACCAGTCAATGCTGATCGATTCAATATCTGGAGTAACGGAGTGTTTCCTGTACTGTCAGTTACATTCACCTTAGCACCAGCAGACAACAAAGCCTTGAGAATCTCTGTATCATGTGATCGACTTGCCGCAACACTTAATGGGGTTCCGAGAGAATGAAATCGCGCAGTAGCATTGACGTGAGCACCTGCTCTCATTAACGAGAATATACAATCATAAGACAGGTGGCTAGATTTGACTGCCTCATGTAGGGGGGTCATTTTTCCTTCTTCTTCTCCAGAGTTAATTTTTGCACCTTTCAAAATGAGAAAATCTATGGCTTCTAATGAACCGTGTCGAGCAGCATAATGCATGGGAGTTCGTCCATATTTCTCGCCTGCATTGACTGATGCCCCTGCGTTTAATAACTCTTCTATCGCACCTATTGAATTAGTGCTTGCAGCACAATGCAGAGGAGTAAAGCCGTCGCTCATTCCAATGTTCATCTCAACACCAAGCTGCAACAATCTCTTGATTGATTCCCTTGATCCTGATTTAGCAGCAAGATGTAATAGTGTGTATCCAGAGCGATCGCGCTCATTGAGATCTATCTCTTCTCCAGCGTCATATAGTGCATTGAAAGTTTCTACATTACCAGAACTTATTGCCAAGTGAAGAATTGAGTTTCCTTCAACATCATTATCATCTTCATCTATATCAGATATCCCAGCCCCAGAATCAATTAGTAATTTAATTACATCGCTAGATGCCCC
Source organism: uncultured Gammaproteobacteria bacterium (assembly GCA_964509765.1). GTDB lineage: Bacteria > Pseudomonadota > Gammaproteobacteria > Tethybacterales > Tethybacteraceae > CAZDYI01. The sequence goes on along the minus strand of CAZDYI010000136.1, from coordinate 26,687 downwards.
ATTCTTTGCAGCATATCGCAACGCGAAATTAAATATCTCAACTCTGGAATCTTTCAAAGAGGTATCAAATATTTGATCTCGTAATCGATATGTATATTGCCCGAATTTATTAATTTCTTCAATTATTTCTATTGGGCTAGACCCGGAATGAAGTGCATAATATAGAGCAGCCTTGCAATATGATTTCACAATCCAAGGTTCTTTGCCTTTGTTAATTAAGTGCTTAATAGTAATTTCAGGGCTTTGATGCTTCTTGTCGATCAGAGATGCAAAAACATCTGGCTGTAAGGCGCGTTCTATAGCATAATCAATTGGAGACTTGTGTAAGAAATCTTCGCAAAATGGACTAGCCCCATAATCTATCAACTCTTGTACTACTTCCGCTGGAGCGTCTTCTGTAATCGCAAAATGTAAAGGTGTTCGGTATAATCCATCTGTAATATTGGTATCAGTTACTCCGCACAACAGGGTGATGATTTCCCAATGACTATGTGTTACTGCTAAATGCAAAGGTGTTAAACCTTCGTCATCTCCTGTATCTGTCTGAGCTCCTGCATCCAATAACATTTCTATGACTTTACGACTGTGATCGTGTCTAACCGCAGAATGAAGCGGATTACCCCAGGTTCGATACTCATTCGCGTATGCTCCTGCGTCAATTAGCGCCTCAATGTACTCATCGCTTGAACCATTGATAATGGCATCGAACAGGGGCGAATTACCATATGGTGATTTTAACTCGCGGTGGTCAGCGCCAGCCTTCAACAACTCGATGATGATTGATTCATCCTGCGCCATCTGCAACGGTGTGTTTCCGTTGGTGTCGCGAATTTCTACATCTTCGCCCGCTTCCAGTAATTTGCGAACAAGTTCTAGTTCGCCTGCCTTCACTGCGTTGTGCAGGGGAGGAGAGCTTGATTCAGATTTCGCGCCTGACATCTTATGAGTGAATTGTAATACAGGAATGTGCAGCTAAATTACCAACCGTCGATGAGTTAGCCTATACGCAACCAAAGTAAACACCACGGTGACCGTTACCAAGTAAGCAATCGGCGACAACACCACTTCCGGTGCCTCCCCCATCGCCAGCGGCCTCGCCAAATACAGCAACTGAGTCATCGGCAGCCACTCGCTGATGTGGAACAATGGTGCTGGCAGGTTCTCCCGCGGAAAGAATATCCCCGACAGCATGATCATCGGCGTCAGGAACAGGGAGAAGTAGTACGAGAAGAAGTCGTAGCTGTGCCCAAGCGCGTTCATGCAAAGCGCCATCGACGCGATGGCCAGCGCGCCCAGAAGGACGAACGGCAGCACCGTCACGATCGCGTACGGCGGAACTAGCCCGAACACGATGACAACCATCATCATCGCCACTGAGCTGATGCATCCCTTCAGCGCCGCCCATATCAGCTCCCCGAGGAAGACGTCGTCAAGCGTTATCGGCGCGAGCAGTATCGACTCCCAGGTCCGCTGGATGTGCATCCTCGTGAACGCCGAATACAGCGCCTCGAAGCTCGCGGTCATGGTCACGCTGTAGGCCGCCATGCCGCTTGCGACAAACACCGCGTACGGGATGTCGCCGACGTTTCCGACCAGGGTGCCGATGCCGAGGCCGATCCCGAGCAGTGCAACCGCCGGGTCGATCAGCAGCGCCGCGATCGACGGCAGCAGCAGCTTGCGCCAGACCAGGAAGTTGCGCCTGACGACCATGAACAGGCGCATGGACGGGACCGGAAAAACCTTGCCTGCGTTCATTCCCGCAGCGAGTGCCCCGTGAGCCTGAGGTACACGTCCTCGAGGTTGGTCGGCCGGCTGGTCACCGTCAGCGTGTGCGCCTTGCTCGCCGCAGACGCGAGCCTCGAGACGTCGTTCGCGTAGCAGTAGGCGACCCTGCCGAGCACGGCAACCCTCTGCTTGCCCGGCTGGGCGTTCGCCCAGGCGACTGCCTCCTCGCCGTGGATCTCGGCCACCTCCCTTTCGATGTGCTCTGAGACCAGCCCTTTCGGGCTGCCCTCGGCGATGACCTTGCCGTGGTCGATTACGTACAGCCGGTCGCACAGCCGCTCGGCCTCCTCCATGAAGTGGGTGGTGAGAAACAATGACCTGCCCTGGTCCTTGAGCAGCCGCAGCCTCTCCCAGTACAGGTGCCGCGCCTGCGGGTCGAGGCCCGTGGTCGGCTCGTCGAGGAACACCAGCTCGGGGTCGTTGACCAGCGCTCGGGCGAGCGACAGCCTGCGGCGCAGGCCGCCGGACAGCGCCTTGATCTTGTCGCCCTCCCTTCCGGCCAGCCCTGCCCTCTCGAGCAGCTCGGGTATCCGCCGTTCCGCCTCGGCCGCCGGCATCCTGTAGTAGCTGGCGTAGACCAGCAGGTTCTCCCCCACGCTGAAGTCAGGGTCCAGCCAGTCGTCCTGGGGGACCACGCCCACCCTCCTCCTCGCCTCGAGCAGGCTCTCGGGCATGGGCAGCCCGAGCAGGGTGATCCTGCCCGAGTCCGCAGGGCTCAGCCCGAGGCACATCCGCATGGTCGTGCTCTTGCCCGCCCCGTTCGGCCCGAGCAGGCCGACGCACTCGCCGCGGCCGATCCGGACGCTCACCCCGTCGACCGCAACGAGGTCGCCGAAGGACTTGCGCAGCCCCTCGGTCTCGAGGGCGGGTCCGCCCTCCCCGTTGCTACAATCAGACTTGCCTGCCATCTCGGAACCGCTATTGTAGTTTCGCGCCAGGCGGGACCCGCGGTGAAGGGTTATGCTTATTGGGAATTTGTGTTATACTTCATTTCCCGAACTGGCATATAAGGAGCCAACCCTATGAGCAACCTCAAGCTAAACGACACAGCCCCTGACTTCGAGGCCGAGACTACCGGCGGCCGCATCTCGTTCCACGAGTGGCTCGGCGACTCGTGGGGAGTGCTGTTCTCCCACCCGAAGACCTTCACCCCGGTTTGCACAACCGAGCTCGGCGAGGTCTCGCGCCTCAAGGGCGAGTTCGACAGGCGCGGCGTCAAGGTCCTCGGCCTGTCCGTCGACAACACTTCCGACCAGAAGACCTGGGAGGGAGACATCGCCGAGACCCAGGGCCACAAGGTCAACTTCCCGATGGTCTCCGACGAGGACCGCAAGGTCTCCGACCTCTACGGGATGATCCACCCGAACGCGGACAACACCCTGACGGTGCGCACCGTGTTCGTGATCGACCCGAACAAGAAGGTGCGGCTGACGCTCACCTACCCGGCGAGCACGGGCCGCGACTTCACCGAGATCCTCAGGGCGATCGACAGCATGCAGCTGACCGACAAGCACAAGGTCGCTACGCCCGTCAACTGGCGCGACGGCGACGACTGCATCATCGTCCCGGCCGTAGACGACGAGAAGGCCAAGGAGCTGTTCCCCGACGGCTGGAAGGCGGTCAAGCCCTACCTCAGGGTGGTTCCGCAGCCTGGAAAGCAGCAGTAGACGAGTAGGTGCCGCCGGGGTCGGATCGACCCCCATCAACCGACCCCGGCAGGCTCCGACCCAACCCCGCTCGGCGCAGCTGGGCTAGCAAGCACGGTCCGCGGCTTGTCAGCAGCCCTGCGACGCAGCCTTCAGCCTGGCCACCTCGCCGCTGTCGCGGATGAAGCGGTTGCCCTCCGCCGCGTCGATTGGCAGGCCCCACCTGCTCGACCGCGCGCACGGGTCGGCCCCGGCATCGAGCAGCGCCCCGACCACCGCCGGGTTGACGTTCGCGTTGGCCGCCCAGTGAAGCGGGGTTCCGTCCAGCTCGACGTCGCGCGCCTCAAGCCTCGCGCCCTCCCCTACAAGGAACCTGACCACGTCGGGGTTCTTGTTCGTGTTTGCCGCGAGGTGGAGCGGGGTCGCGTTGATCTGGTTGGGGATGTCGACCGCCGCTCCGCGCCCGACCAGGAAGCGCAGTGCGTCGACGTTCGGGTTGCTGCCGGCCATGAAGTGAAGCGGCGTCTGGCCGAACACGTCCCTGGCGTCGACCTCCGAGCCTGCGTCGACGAGCAGCTCGTGGACCTCTACCTGCTCCGAGTCCGCGGCCCAGTGCAGGGGCGTCCTGCCCATCTTGTCGCGGATGCCCACGTCGGAGCCGGCGTCGAGCAGGAGCCTTACCATCCCCGGGTCGGGCGAGTACTCGACGAGCTGGTGGAGGATCGTGTTTCCGTCCCGCGCCTGGACGTTGACATTGACGCCGGACTCGACCATCGCCCGCACCTCGGCGTGGTTGCCGTTGAACGCGGCCGCGAACATCCGCGCCTCGGACTCGGTGAGGTCGACGTACGGGCTCAGGCCCGGGCAGCCCGCGAGGGACGCCGCCGCAAGGACCGGTAGGCAGAGCCTGGCCGCTCTGGCAGTGCGGAATCTTCGCGTTGCCCTCACGTGACTGATTTAACCACCTTTTGCTTTGAAGCCATCGATTCGGCCGGTCCTTCAGGAGAGCCTGGCCGCGGGACTAGAATAATCCGGGCATGAGCAAGACAGCGCCTGACGTCTGCGCTATGGTCGGCGGCACCCCGCTCGTGCGCGTCGGCAAGCTCGGCTCGGGCGACAACGAGGTCTACGCCAAGCTCGAGGGCGACAACCCCGCGGGATCGGTCAAGGACCGCCCTGCTCTTGCGATGATCGAGGGCGCCGAGCGGCGCGGCGAGATCAAGAAGGGCGACCTCCTGATCGAGGGGACGAGCGGCAACACCGGGATCGCCCTTGCGATGGTCGCCGCGGCCAAGGGCTACAGGATGCGGCTGATCATGCCCGAGAACCAGACCGAGGAGAGAAAGGCCGCGATGCGCGCATACGGCGCCGAGCTCGTGCTGGTCTCCGCCGAGGAGGGCATGGAGGGCGCGCGCGACCTCGCGCAGAGGATGATGGACGACGGCGACGGCCGCGTGCTTGACCAGTTCGCCAACCCAGACAACCCGGACTGCCACGTGCGGACGACGGGCCCCGAGATCTGGGAGGGCACGGACGGGCGGATCACCCACTTCGTCTCGAGCATGGGGACGACCGGGACGATAACCGGCTGCGGCCGCTACTTCCGCGAGAAGGCGCCGGGCAGGGTCCGCGTAGTCGGCTGCCAGCCCAAGGAGGGCGCGCGCATCCCGGGCATACGCAAGTGGCCCGAAGAGTACGTCCCGCGGATCATGGACGGTTCGGTGATCGACGAGACGATCCTCATCGGCCAGGATGAGGCCGAGACCACCATGCGCCGCCTCGCGCGCGAGGAGGGGATCTTCTGCGGGGTTTCGTCCGGCGGGGCGATGTGGGCGGCGCTCGAGATCGACCGCCGCGAGAAGGGGGCGGTCATCGTCTCGATCGCCTGCGACCGCGGCGACCGCTACCTGAACTCGGGCGTGTTCAGCCCGGAGGGAAAATGAAGGCAATGAACGTCCTGTCGTTTGACATCGAGACCGTCCCGGACGCGGACCTGCTGCGGCTGTCGCGCGGCGTGCCCGACGCCGGCGACGACGAGGTGATCGACGCTGCGCGCGAGGACGCGCTCGAGAAAAGCGGCGGCAAGAGCGACTTCCTGCCGCTGGTCTTCCACAAGGTCGCGGTGGTGAGCATCGTGATGCGCAACCGCGACAGGCTCGTGATCGACTCGAAGTCGCCGCCGGAAAGCGACGAGAGGGACGCGGTCGAGTCGTTCTTCGGCATCATCGACAAGCACTCGCCGACGCTCGTTAGCTGGAACGGCTCGGGCTTCGACCTGCCGGTGCTCGCGATGCGCGCGCTGCGCCACGGCATCGTCGCCTCGGGCTACTGGCAGGGGCCCGGCGGCGACAAGTGGCGGCAGTACGCAAGCAGGTACCACGACGCCCACCACGACGTGATGGACATCCTCGCGCACAGGAACCTGCGCGCCGCGGCGAAGCTCGAGGACATCGCGCTTTCCTGCGGGCTGCCCGGCAAGATGGGCTACTCAGGCAGCCAGGTGCTCGAGATGTACCGCGCGAAGAACTACTCGGAGCTCAGCGCCTACTGCGAGCTCGACGCGCTGAACACCTACCTAGTCTGGTGCCGGTTCCAGCTGGTCGCAGGCCACCTGCCGCCGGACCGCTACCAGGAGGAGATCAACCTCGTCGAGGCCGAGCTGGCCTCATCGGGCGCGCCTCACCTGAGCAGGTTTGCCGAGGCCTGGGCCGAGGCCAAGTCGAGGGCCGGCTCGAGCACGTAGCACAGGCAGTCGTCCTCGACGGTCTCGCGCCTTGCGACGAGCATCGCAAGGACGAGGTCCGCCGCCGCGACGAGCCTGCCGCCCTCGACCGCAAGGAACTCCCCGAGCCTGCGGCCCGCCGGGCTTACGCACACGAGCGGGTCTTCGAGGCCTTCCCTCACCGTCCCGACCTCGGTCCCGCGCTCCATGAGACGGAAGTTCCACCTTTCCGGAGCGTCGGCCGACAGGCGAAGGTCTGCGCCCTCGTCGCCGAAGCCGACGGTCACGCCGTCCCTCGGAAGTATCCGCGCGACGAGCTCGAACTCTCGGCCGCCCTCGCGCCTCGGCGGCATGCCTGAGTACATTGCCTTGGTCACGCAGTCGACCGCGAGGTCGATCCCCTCACGCTCGCCCGGCTCGCCGCACTCGAGCGTCACCGTCGGGCACAGCCCGGCGAAGGCCTCCATGCAGGTGAACTGGCAGAGTGTCGTGCGCACGGCAAGGCCTGCGAACCCCAGCGCCCAGTCCCGAGCGTCGACGTCGCACTCGCGCACCATGTGGATCGCGTGACAGGGATTCGGCGCGGTGTTGTTGTGGATGTCCAGGGAAACGCTAACCCCGCGCTCGCCGAGCTCCTGGCACATCGCCCACAGGTCGCGGCCGAGCGCAGACTCCGACCTGTCCGACCAGATCCTGTTGTGGTCCGGCTCGCCCGGGACGAAGCGCGCGTTCAGCGTGGCCGCCTTCGGGTTGCCGACGAGCAGCGCCAGCGGCGCCGGGAGATCGCCGCCAACGGCCCTGAGGAACTCCCGCATCGCCAGCCAGCCGCTGGTCTCGTTGCCGTGCAGGAGGGCCGAGACGAAGACGGGCCCGCCGGAGCCCTCGGGCCCGGGCAGGTCGAACAGCGTCGGACCGCCGAGGATGCCCTCGAGCTCCTCCGGCTCCGCGTCCAGCAGGCCGTCCGGCAGGCTTCCGGCCCGCCGCAGCCTCAGACCGTCCACCTGTGGACCGGGTTGCCCTGGATCTGGTGGCGCCAGTACGTTCCCGTGAGGTTGCGTATCCTCGCCGAGCCCGCGCCGTGCTTCTTGAGGTAGTCGCGCTGCCACTGCGACCCGGTCCGACCTGACTCGACGCGCTCCTCGAGCAGGCCGAGGTAGCCGACCTCCTCCTCGGTCATGCCCATCGACGACAGCCTCTGTCTCGCAAGCGGGATCAGCACCTCAAGCAGCAGCTCGCGCACGGGCAGGACGCGGCCGTCGAGCCAGCGCACATCCGCCGCGAGCCCGTCGCGGGCGCAGGCGTAGAAGTTGTCGCGCACCTGCTCGGCCGGCAGCCTCTTCTCCAGGTCAGAGCCCTTGGCTTCGCCGATCACGTCCTCGGCGAGCCCGAGCAGCGCCCCGACGAACAGCGCGACGTTCGCGCACATGTCGACGTTCGTCGTCCCCGTCGGCAGCACCCGGTGCTCGATCCGGAGCGTCGGCTCGCCGTCGTCGCCGAGCTCGAACACCGGCCTGTTCCACCGCCAGATCGTCCCGTTCTGCAGCACGAGGTGCGGGAGCGACTTGCGCTTGCTGCTGAGCTCCGACAGCGCCACGGCGAACGACGACATGTTGTCCTCGAAAAGCTCGACCACGCTCTCCTCTACGTACCTGCGGCCGAAGAAGTCGTTCTCGCGCGCCTCGAGGACGCCGGGCGCGTCGAAGCGCGGCCGGAGTATCTGCTCGAACAGCGGGACCCGGGTCTCGGCCCACAGGTTGCGCCCGAGGAACAGCGGCGAGTTGGACCCGGCTGCGACCATCGGCCCCGAGAGCATCTGCGCGGCGTTGTAGTGCGCGCCGGAGCCGGGGTCGGGGATCTGGACATGGATCTGCTGCGAGGTCGTCACCGCCTCCATCAGGATCGTCGACAGGCCGAGCTCGAGCCCGTCGTTCTCCTTGATCGAGATCGAGCAGTACCTGCCCTTCTGCCACTTCTCGAACCTGCGCATCAGCACCGCGTAGCGCTTGCGGCGGGTTACCATCGAGCCGCCGAGGTCGCCCGGCGAGATCGTCGGCAGGATCCCGACCATGACTAGGTGGACGTAAAGCTCCTCTGCGACGTTGAAGGCCGACAGCATGAACTCCTCGAACCCGTCGCGGAGCGCGGTGATCGCGCCGGGGCCGAGCTCGACCTTCGGCGGGTTGAACTCGACGTTGAAGGCGGCGAGCTCAGAGGTCAGGTTGGGGTCGCCGAGGCGCTCAAGGAAACGCGCGTTGGTCATCGACGGCAGGTACGAGCGGTCGGTCAGGCAGAACTCGACCTCCTGGCCGATGTGGTGCCGCATCTTCGCGAAGCGACCCTCGCGCGACCACTTGCGCAGCCTCTTGGTCTCTGAGACCAGCCTGCGGTGGAACTCCTCCTCGGACCCGACGGTCCCGACCTCCTTGCCCATGCTTCCGCCCCGCCTGTTTCGCAGGGGGAATTATCCCAGAAAAAAAGGTGGCCTCCCCCGCAAGCGGAGAAGGCCATGAATCTTGTGTCTGAATTCGGCGGCGGAAGCCTTCCGCCGCAGGGGCGCCCTTTTTTGGGCCTGCCCTATTCTACTCGCGTCCCCCGCCGGCGAACGCCAGCAGCAGGTGCAGGAGCGACGAGAAGATGTTGTAGACCATGATGTAGACCGTCAGGGTCGCCAGGACGTAGTTGGTCTCCCCGCCGCGCACGATGTTGTTGAGCGTCATGACGATGAACATCGACGAGATCGGGATGAAGACCGCCGAGATCGCCAGGCTCAGGACGTGCATCTGGAACGAGACCGCCACGAGCCCCAGGACGAATGCCATGAGGATGCCGATCGTCATCGTCTTGAAGAGTCCGGGCGTCGCGAAGTTGCGCGTGGTCGCAGTAGCGTAGCCGGCAAGCACGAAGAACGTCGCCGCGGTCCCGAGGAACGCGATGGCGATCATGTCCACCCCGTTGGAGAACGACAGGGCGACCGCGAGGATCGGCCCGAGGAAGTACCCCATGAAGAAGGTGAACAGCAGAAGCAGGTTGACCCCGAGGATGCTGTCCTTGTGCTTCACGATCAGGACGTTCATCCCGATCAGGATCGCGAGGAAGAGCAGCATGTGGCCGATGACCCCGAGGGCCAAGGTGATCGGGAACATCACCCCGACGGCGGCGCCGAGCACCGTCGGCAGCATGGAGATGCCGAGCAGCAGGTAGGTGTTCCGCAGGCACTTGCGGGCCGCGGTCGATACGGACCGCTCCTCGCGGGCCTGGATGTCGATTACTGTGGGCATGGCGTTTCGGCTTCCTCCGATGTACCGGCTACAGGTGATTATATGACCTGTCCGCCGGAAATCAAGAGGCGGGCCTCGGATCGGGCATCTTCATCCCGCGCCCGCTGCTCGGCGCGACCGCCGCGGCGACGTGCCGCGGCACGCGCGGCGCGCTGCCGTACACGCCCGCGACCAGGTCCAGAGCGAGCTGCGGGCCGTAGGTGAACCCCCTCGCCCCGAGGCCGGACAGGACGTACAGCCCGTCCTCGACCCGGCCGGCGACCGGCAGCCGGTCGGCCGCGTAGCACCGCTCGGATTTCCATGCGACGGTCGCCGTCTCGAACTCCAGCCAGTCCGCCAGCCACTCCGGGGCGCCCTCCGGGCCGCTCAGGAAGTGGCTGCCTGATCCTCCTGCCGGAGTGAGTATGTTGCCGAACCGCAGGGCGACGCGCATGCGCTCGCTTGCCTTCGAAACCGGAACCTGGTACATCTGCCCTTCCTGGACGCTGAACCCGAACCGCCCCCCGGCGAGCGCGTCGCAGCCGGCCGACGCGCACAGGACCACCGTGTCGAACTTCTTCTTGCCGCCGTCCTCGAAGCCGAGGACCCACTTTCCGCTCCAGCCCCTCTCGAGCGACGCGGCCTCGCGCGCCTCTGACCTGACGTCGGCGCGGATGGCGCTGACCATCTCCCAGCCGGGGACCACGGTCGCCTTCGGGAGGAGCATGCCCTTCGCCTCGGCGGGCAGACCTGCGGCCCTGGCGTCCCCCTTGGTTGTGAGCCTCCGCGCCAGGTCCTTGGGGGGGCCGCACTTGAGGACGGACTCCTGGCGCTTCGCGTCCCGCTCGCCGTGGCCGAGCGAGAGCATCCCGCACTCGGACCCGATGCCGATGTTGCGCGCCATGCGCAGCGAGTTCGAGAAGGACTGCACCGCGAGCGAGTTGCGGGCGCGGTCGTGCGCGGTCAGGCGCGCCGACAGGACGACCGAGGGGTTCGCCGAGGCGCTCCCGTGGCCCCTGGGGTCCGCGTCGAACAGCGAGACGTCGGCCCCGTTGCGGTCGAACTCGCGGGCCACGCTCGCTCCCGCGATCCCGGCGCCGACGACCGCGACCTTGCCGGGGTTGAAGCGCGCGTGGTCGGCCTTGCCGGGCTTGCGGGCGACGGTCATCTCCCCCTTTTCGCTGAACCCCGGCGCGCTGCTGACCTCCATCCCGGCCACCTCGAGCCTCCTGCGCACCGCGCCCGCGGCAGTGAAGGTCGACGCCGTCCCGCCGGGGTTGGTCCTCTCCGCGACCGCGGACAGCACCTCCTCGGTCCACATCTCCGGGTTCTTCGACGGGGCGAAGCCGTCGAGGAACCAGGCGTCCGCGCGGACGTCCGAGTCGACTATCCGCGCGGCGTCCTCGTAGGCCAGCGTGAGGGTGACGTTCCCGTCGATGTCGACGCTGTGCCAGCCAGGCCACAGCGGCGGGAACGCGGTCCGTAACCGGTCCGCCATCTCGGCGAAGGTCGGCGACTTCCTGTAGACCGCCTTCCACTCCTTGGCGCTGAGCGGGTAGGCCTCCCAGGCGTGGTAGTGCAGCCTCGCGCCCTTCGGCGCTGTCCCTGCCCAGACCACCAGGGTCATAAGGAGGTTCAGGCCGGTCCCGAAGCCCAGCTCGGCGATGGTGAACTCGCCCCTGCACTTCGAGAACCGCTCGTGGAGGTTGTTGCCGTCCACGTAAACGTGCATCGCCTCGCCCGCCATCCCGGCGGCCGAGCGGTAGACGTCGGAGAACCGCGCCGACCGCGGGACCCTGCCGTTCGCCATCTGCAGGCGGGCGGGCCCGAGCGCCGCGAGCCCGCTCAATGCCGCATCTCGCGGCGGAGCTCGCGCTCCTTGGTCGCGCGGCGCTTGTCGTGGAGCTTCTTGCCCTTTGCGAGCGCGATCGTCGCCTTGATCTTGCCGCGGCCGCGGTGCAGGTCGAGGACGACGACCGTGAGGCCCTTTAGCTTGACCTTGCCCGCGAACTTGCGGATCTCCGATGCGTTGAGCAGCAGCTTGCGGCTGCGGCGCGGGTCGAGGTTAAGCCCTGGGTCCACGTTCGAAGGCGGGTTGATGTGGCAGTTGACCAGCCAGGCCTCGCTGCCCTTGAAGGCGACCCTGCTGTCGGCGAGCGCCGCCTCGCCGGCCATGATCCCCTTGACCTCCCAGCCCTCGAGGACGATGCCGGCCTCGAGCCGCTCGTGGAGCTGGTAATCGTGGGTCGCGCGCCTGTTGCGCGCAAGGGGCGCGGCCACTACCGCCCTTCCCTGCTGCGCGGGCCGCCGTCCTTGACGAGCGGGGCGTAGACCTCGACGCGGTCGCCGTCGGCGAGCGCGCGGTCGAGCGAAACCCTGCGCGAGAAGATTCCAACGAGCGGGCCCTCGCCGTCTTCGGGCAGGCCGGCCGCGTCGATGCCGCCGGCCGCAAGCGCGTCGCGCACGGACGCGCCCGCCGGAAGCGCGAGGCGCTCGAGCCGCTGCGGGTCGCGCGCCGCGCAGGCGAGCTCGACGGTCACCGTCTTCCCTTCGCTCACTTGCCGCCGTAGACCTCGTCGGCCCGCTTGCCGAAGGCGTCGACCATCCGCTCGTAGACCGTCGCGAACAGCGGGCCGAGCAGCCGGTCCATCGCCCTGCTCGAGAAGGCGTAGTCGATCTCGAAGCTGATCTCGCTCCCGCCGGGCGCCGGCGTGAACCGCCAGGTCCCCGCGAGCGACGACAGCGGCCCGCGCGCGAGGCGCACGTCGATGCGCATCCCGTCGCGGTCGTGGCGGTTGGCGGTCGTGAACCTGTGGCTGATCGGACCGCGCCGCAGGTGCAGGGTCGCCTCGACGTCGTTCCCGTCGCCGCGCAGCACGTCCGAGCCGACGCACCACGGCAGGAACTCGGGGTAGTCCTCGATCCGGTCCACGAGGTCGAACATCTTCTCCGGCCCGTAGGGCACCTGAAGGCTCCGCGCGAAGCTGGCCATGGGCGCCGCAGGCCTAGGAGTGGAAGCTGAAGTCCTCCGGCTCTCCGCTGTCGGTGGCCCTGTGCGGGGGGTCCTCGGGGTCGTAGCCGCTGCCGTCGGGCAGCTCCTCGAAGTGGGTGAACTCCTTGCTGAACTCGTACTTGATCGTTCCGGTCGGGCCGTTGCGGTGCTTGCCGACGATCAGCTCGATCACCTCCTTCTTGGGCGGCGGCCCTCCCGGTCCGTCTTGGGGCTTGCTCTCCCGGGCGAGGAACATGATCAGGTCGGCGTCCTGCTCGATCGCGCCGGACTCGCGCAGGTCGGACAGCTGCGGGCGCTGCACCTGGCGGTTCTCGATCGCGCGCGAGAGCTGCGACAGCGCGATCACCGGGACCTTGAGCTCGCGCGCGAGCGTCTTGAGCCCGCGCGAGATCTTCGAGACCTCCGCGACCCGGTTGTCGTCGCGCGAGCCGCCGTCCGGCTCCATGAGCTGCAGGTAGTCGACTACCACCATCCCGAGCTCGACCCCCTCGGACTCCATCACCCTCTTTACCCGCCGCACCCGCGAGCGCAGCTCGAGGACAGACAGCAGGGCGGTGTCGTCAACCCACATCGGCCAGTCCTTGATCTCCAGCTGCGCCCGCGCGAACCGCTCCCAGTCACCCGAGCTCGTCATCCTGCCGGAGCGGAGCTTGTGCTGGTCGATGCCGCCCTCCATCCCGAGCATGCGCTGGGTGATCTGGTCGGACGCCATCTCGAGCGAGAACAGCGCGCAGCCGGGCCGGGCGCCGCCCTCGTGCTTGCCCTTGCAGACGTTGCGGATCAGGTCGAGCGCAAACGCCGTCTTGCCGATGCTCGGCCGCGCCGCGAGGATGATCAGGTCCGAGGCCTGCAGCCCCGAGGTAAGCAGGTCGAGGAGGCCGAATCCGGTCCTGAGGCCCGTGATCGGCGAGCCGCCGTCCTTGACCCGGTCGTAGAGCTCGTCGATCCGCTCGCTGATCCTCGGGACCTCCTCGGCGATCTTCCGCATCGCGTCGCGGCGGTTGTTTCGGTAGTCGTCCGAGACCGCGAACACCAGCCTTTCGGCCTCGTCGAGGATCTTGTCGCAGGACGCCTCGCCCGGCCGGTGCGCCATCGACCTGATCGTCTCGGTCCGCGCCATCAGGGTCCGCAGGGTCGACTTGTCGCGCACGACGCGGACGTACTCGGCGAAGTTCGAGGTGATGTCCGCGAGCGAGTCGAGGTCGATGAGGTAGTCCTTGCCGCCGGCGAGGTCGAGCTCGCCGGCGTCGGCGAGGGCGTTGCCGACCGTCACGTGGTCGGCCTTCTTGCCCTCGCCCAGCAGGCGCTGGACCTGGCCGAATATCGCCGCGTGGCCGCTCTCGTAGAAGTCGTCCTTGACGAGGGTGACGTCCATCTCGTCGAGGTGGTTGTTGTCGCGCAGGACCAGGGCGAGGACCGCGCGCTCGGCCTCGCTCGCGTGCGGCAGGGAGCGGACGCCGGCGTAGTCCTCGCCGCTGTAGTCCTCCGCTACGCCCCCGACCTCCATGGCATCCCTACTCTAACCCATGCCTCGCGGAGTCAGGCCCGCATTAGCTTCGACCATCCGGGCGACTCCGGCTCGGTCGCGTTGAGCGTCGCGAGGTCGGTGTCGAACAGCACCGGCTCGCCTCCGCACCACAGGAAGAGGTCGCAGCCGGCCTCTGCCGAGCCCACGGTCCGCTCGACGATGTCGAGTCCGCGGCCGGCGCCCTCCATGACGAGGTCGTCGGTGATGACGGGCCCCTTGAATCCGAGCATCCCGCGCAGCAGGTCGCCGACGATCTCCGGCGAGCTCGTCGCAGGCATCGGGCTGACCTTGCTGTAGACGACGTGCGAGAGCATCACCGCCGACAGCGCCTCGGCGCCGATCAGCTCGCGGTACGGCAGGACGTCCTCGGCGACGATCGCCGCGAGCGGCCGGTCGTCCACCGGGGTCTCGAAGTGGCTGTCGGCCTTCGCCCAGCCGTGGCCGGGAAAGTGCTTGCCGACGGTGCGCCCGCCGTACTCGGCCACGCCCGAGCAGAACGCGAGCGCGAGCGCCGCGACCGCGGCGGCGTCCGAGGCGAAGCAGCGCTCGGCGATCATCTCGTTGCGGTGGTGGTCGACGTCGAGCACCGGTACGAAGCTCAGGTCGATCCCGACGTTGCCGATCTGGCGGGAGACCGTGCTGCCCCGCTCGCGGGCCTCGGAGATCGCGGCCTCCGGGTCGCGCTCGTAGAGCTCGCCGAGCTTGCGCGCGGGCTTGAGGCGCGAGAAGCCGCGGGCGACGAAGCGCTGGACCTTGCCGCCCTCGTGGTCGACCGCGAACAGCAAGTCCTTCGCGACGCACTTGCGCGCGTCCTTGATCAGCCGCGCGAGCTGCTGGACGTTCTGGAAGTTGCGGCTGAACAGGCACACCGCCCCGACCGCGGGCTGCGCGAGGCGGCGGCGGTCGGCGCTCGTGAGCTCGGCCCCGTCGAGGCCGACCATGACCGTCCCGCCGAAGTCGGCGTCCTCGCTCGCCATCAGCCGGTCTCCAGCACCGCGACCGCGACGGCGCTGTCGCCCTCGTCGCTGAGCGAAAGGTGCGCGGCCGTCACCGACCTCCTCTCGAGCTCGCGCGCGAGCTCGCCGCGGGCCTCGCAGCGGGGCGCGCCGAGCGCGTCGCGGCGGACCGCTATCCGGTGGAGCGACGCAGGCGGGCGCAGCCCGGTCCCGAGCGCCTTTGCGAACGCCTCCTTGGCGGCGAACGCGAGCGCCATGCGCCGCACCCGCCTGCGCGGGTCGGCCGGGAGCTCGGCGAGCTCCCCGGCGCCGAACAGCCTGCGCTCGAGCCTTGCGCCCCAGCGCGCGTGCAGGCTCTCGAAGCGCGACAGCGACACGAGGTCCACCCCGACGCCGGCGATCACAGCCGCAGCGCCTCGCGCATCTCGGCCGTCGCGGCCTCGAGGCCGACGAAGACCGCGCGGGCGACGATGGAGTGTCCGATGTTGTATTCGCGCACGTGCGGAACCTCGAGAAGGGGGATGACATTATCCACCGTCAGCCCGTGGCCGAGGTTGACCGTGAGCCCGAGTCCGCGCGCGGCCTCGGCCGCGGCGACGATCCGGTCCGCCTCCGCATTGCGCTCCGCGCCCGCGGGCAGGTTGGCGTAGGAGCCTGTGTGCAGCTCGACCGCCTGCGCGCCCGTCTCCTTGGAAGCCTCGATTTGCCTGGGGTCGGGGTCGATGAAGAACGACACCTCGACCCCTGCGTCCTTCAGGGACTCGGCGACCGGCTGCAGCGCTCCGCTCGAACCCGCCACGTCCAGGCCGCCCTCGGTCGTCAGCTCCTCGCGCCGCTCGGGAACGAGGCAGGCCGACTTAGGCCTCCGCTCGCATGCGATGCGGACCATCTCCGGGTCGGCCGAGATCTCGAGGTTGAGCCAGCCCTTGCAGGCATCCATGATCAGCGGGACGTCGCCGTCCTGGATGTGGCGGCGGTCCTCGCGCAGGTGCGCGGTGATGAAGTCGGCGCCGCCGCGCTCGACGGCGAGCACGGCCTCGGCGACCGACGGGTAGTCGACCCCGCGCGCCTGACGCAGGGTCGCGACGTGGTCGATGTTGACCCCGAGCAGCCTGCCCGGGGCGCCCTCAGGCTGCGCCATTGCCGACTATCTCCTCCGGGGTCAGGTCCGGCATGCTGCGGTAGTGGACGTGCGCGCCGATGTCGACCGGCTCCTCCGGTATGCCCACGACGAACAGCCCCGCCCCGCGCGCCGACCTGCAGCCGACCTGTGTGTCCTCCACCGCCATCGCGCCGTCAGCGCCGACGCCGGCGTGACCGAGCGCGCGCAGGTAGGGGTCCGGGTGCGGCTTCGGGTTGCCCTTGCCGTCGCAGGCGACCCAGGCCTTGAAGTGGCGCAGGATCCCGAGCGCCTCGAGCGTCCGCTCCATCAGGCGCGGCTCGCTGTTGCTGACCGCGACCTGCACCCTCCCCTCCGCGGCGTAGCGCTCGCAGGCCGCGGCCGCGGCCTCCACCCTGCCGAGCATGTGTATGTTGTCGAAGTACTGCCGGTCGACCGCCGCGCCGTACTCCTCGAAGCCGGGCACTCCGTCGTAGATCTCGCTCAGGCGACGGTGGATCTCGAGCCGGTTGACTCCGGTCATCTCGTCGGACTCCCGCGCGGCGATCCCGAAGCCCGCCATCGCGGTGACCATCGCGTGCCGGTGGAGCGGCTCGCTGTCGGCGAGCGTGCCGTCGACGTCCCACAGGACCGCGAGCATGCCCTCGCTCACGCCTGCGCCCCGATCCCGAGGCGCGCGAGCTTCGCGGGCTCGCGCGTCCAGTTGCGGTTGACGCGCACCTTGAGGTCGAGGTGCACCTTCGCGCCGAGCCGGAGCCCGAGCGACTCCCGCGCCCTGGTCCCGATCTCGCGCACCTTCCTGCCGCGCTTGCCGACGAACATGGCCTGGCGCGACTTGCTGTCGACGACGATGTCGGCGACCACGCGCACCCCGCCGCGCTCGCCGTCCGAGACGTCCCTGACCTCGACCGCCGCGGCGTACGGCAGCTCGTCGCGCATTGCAAGGTAGACCTTCTCGCGGATGATCTCGGCGATGAAGAACGACTCGCCCCTGTCGCTAACCGCGTCGTCCGGGTAGATCTTCTCGCCCTCGGGCAGCATCTCCCGCAGCGCCGCGCTCAGGCCGTCGATGCCGTTGCCGGTCTTCGCCGAGACCGGGACGATCGCCCGGAACTCGCGCGCGCCGGCGATCTCCTCGGCCACCGGAAGCAGCTCCTCCTGCGGGCGGAGGTCGGACTTGTTGATCGCGCAGCAAAGCGGCATGTCCGCCGGGAAGATCCCCGCGACCAGGGCGTCGTCCGCGTGCAGGCCGCCGGACTCGACGACGAGCAGCCCCGCGTCCACGTGGGAGAGCGCGCGAGCCGCGGTGCGGTTCAGCGCGCGGTTGAGCGACGTCCCGCCCTTTCTCTGCCAGCCGGGTGTGTCGACGAGGACGAGCTGGCTCTTTTCGTCGGTGACGATCCCGCGGATGCAAAAGCGCGTGGTGTTGCGCTTGTGCGTGGTGATCGACTGGCGCGAGCCGAGCAGCGCGTTGAACAGGGTCGACTTGCCGACGTTCGGCCGGCCGCCGACGGCGACGAGTCCGCACCTCATCTCCTTCGCGCCTGCTTTCTCTTCTTCTTCTTGACCGCGATCGCCGACAGCCTGTCCATCACCGAGCTCGCGGCAACGGTCGCCGCCGCCCCCTTGGTCTTGCCGACTCCCTTGGCGATGACGTTCATGGCCTCGCACGTGGCCATGAACGCGCCGTTCTCGGCATGCTCGGCGTAGTAGTAGACCGGCATCTTGGCGTTCGAGCCCTCGCAGTGCTCCTTGAGCAGCGTCTTGGGGTCCTTGAACCAGATGTCGTCCTCTTCGCTCTTGAGGATCTCGTCGAACATCCAGCGCACGCACCTGTGCGCCGCCTCCATGCCGCCGTCGAGGTACACCGCGCCGATCACGGCCTCAACTGTGTTCGCCGCCCTGGCGTGGCTCAGTGGCGCGGACTCCGAGCCCGGCAGGTCCATGCCCCTGCCGATGGCGGCGAGGCGGTGGTTGTTGACCAGCCTCGTGTAGGCCGAGGTGAGGTCTCCGACGTCGCGGTCCGGATGGTCCTTGAGGAGGATAGTCGAGATCGCGCAGCCGAGCGCCCGGTCGCCGATCCACTCCAGGCGCCGGTTCGAGTCCGAGCGCGGGTCAAGCGCCTCGTCGAGCAGCTTCCGGCTCTTGAAGCTGTGCGGCAGCTCGGCGATCGAGACCAAGCCCCTACTCCCCCGCGGCGGGCGGGACGTGCCCGTCGATCGGCGCCGCCTCGGCGGTCAGCCCGATCGACGAGAACGAGCGCGAGAAGCTGTCGAACGAGACAGCGAGCGTGAACGCCGGCCCGACGAGGTGCGTGCGCGGGACGAAGCCCCAGAACCTGCTGTCGTTGCTCCTGTGGCGGTTGTCGCCCATGACGAAGTAGTGGCCCTCGGGTATCCTGCACGTCAGGATGCGGCCGAACATCTGCTCGCAGCCGTCCTCGAGCAGCACCACGGTCGGCGCCACGCGCGAGTCCTCGTAGAGCACCGGGTGCCAGCCCTCCCCCAGCCGCTCCCAGTAGAGCTCGCTGCCGACCTGGCGCTTGTCGCCCGCCACCCAGTCGTAGACCGCGCCGAACAGCCCGCCGCGCGTGCCCTCCTCGTAGACGTACGCCTCGGGAGCCGGCCCGAGGTACTCCGCCGTGTCGCCGTCGAGCACCAGGAGGTTGCCGTCGACGGACAGGGTGTCGCCGGGCAGGCCGACGATGCGCTTGATGTAGAAGACCTCCTCCTGCCCCGGGTAGCGGAAGACGACGATCTCGCCCCGCTTCGGGTCGGACCCGCCGCTCACGCGCATGCCGAGCAGCGGGACGCGGATCCCGTACTCGCTCTTGTCGACGATGACGAACTCGCCCTCGCGCAGCGACGGCTGCATCGACGCAGACGGGATCCAGAACATCTCGAAGAGCGCCGCGCGGAAGACCGTTATCGCGAACAGCGCGATGAAGTAGGCGCGCCACGCGGCGACCGCGGACGCGACCCGGACGGCACCCTGCGGGACGCCTGGCGCCGAGCGCAGGATTGCCGCGCTCGCCCACAGGACCGCGCACGCGACCGAGGCCGCGGCGAACAGGTCATCCACTGCCCGGGCCCTCCTTCTGCAGGACGGCGAGGAAGGCCTCCTGCGGGATGTCGACCTTGCCGAAGGTGCGCATGCGCTTCTTGCCGCGCTTCTGCCTCTCGAGCAGCTTCTTCTTGCGGGTGACGTCGCCGCCGTAGCACTTGGCGAGCACGTTCTTGCGCAGCGCCCTGATGTCCTCGCGGGCGATGATCTTCCCGCCGATGACGGCCTGCAGGGGAACGCGGAACTGCTGGCGCGGGATCGACTCCTTGAGGCGGAGCAGCAGCTCGCGCCCGCGCGCGGCGGCCGCGTCGCGGGGGACGAGCATCGAAAGCGCCGCGACGGGCTCCTCGTTGACGAGTATGTCCACCCGGACGATGTCGGCGGGCTCGAACGAGGAGAACTCGTAGTCGAGCGAGGCGTAGCCCTGGGTGACCGACTTGAGCTCGTCGGTGAAGCCGGTGACGAGCTCGGACATCGGCATCCTCCAGCGGCTCACGCCCTGGCTGCCGGACTGCGAGTAGTCGAGCTGCGTCCCGCGCGCGCCCACGCACAGCTGGATGACCGCGCCGATGCGCTCGGCGGGCGCCATGACCGTGACCTCGGCGACCGGCTCGCGCACCGACTTGACGAAGTTCGGCTGCGGCAGCTCGGTCGCCGCGTGGATCACCTCGACCTTGCCGCCGGTGAGCTCGACCTCGTGCGGGACGCTCGGCGCGGTGATGATCGAGTCGACCTTGTGCTCGCGCTCGAGGCGCTCCTGGACGATCTCCATGTGGAGCATGCCGAGGAAGCCGCAGCGCACCCCCTGGCCGAAAGCGACCGAGTTCTCGGGCTCGAGCACGAGCGACGAGTCGCTCAGGCTGAGCCTGTCGAAGGCCTCGCGCATCTGCGGGAACAGCTCGGCCTTGAGCGGGAAGAAGCTCGCGTACATCTGCGGCCGGACCTGGCGGAAGCCAGGCAGCGGCTCGGAGGCGGGCCTGGACGCGAGCGTGAGCGTGTCGCCGACCTTCGCCGCGGCGAGGTCCTTGATCCCGGCGATGACGTAGCCGACCTCTCCGCAGCGCAGGCTGCCGGCCTCGGTCGCGCGGGGGGTGAAGCGGCCGACCTCGGTCACCGGCCGCTCGGTGCCGGTCGCCATGAAGCGCAGCCGCGAGCCCTTCGCGAGCTCGCCGTTGACGATCCGGACGATTATCACGACGCCCGAGTACGAGTCGAAGTACGAGTCGACGACCAGCGCCTGCAGGCGGCCGTCCGGGTCGCCCTCGGGCGGGGCGATCCGCCCGACGACGGCGTCAAGCACGTCGCCGATCCCCTCGCCGGTCTTGGCCGAGCACTTCAGGAGCCCGTCGGTCGAAAGCCCGACGATGTCCCTGATCTCGGCGGCGACCCTGTCGGGCTCGGCCGACGGCAGGTCCATCTTGTTGAGCACCGGGACGACCTCGAGCCCCTGCTCGATCGCCTTGTAGCAGTTCGCGAGCGTCTGCGCCTGCACCCCCTGCGAGGCGTCGACGACCAGCAGCGCGCCCTCGCATGCGTACATCGACCGCGAGACCTCGTAGGCGAAGTCCGAGTGCCCCGGGGTGTCGATCAGGTTGAGGACGTGCTCCGTCCCGCCCGCCGGCGTGTGCCGCAGCGTCGCGGTCTGTGCCTTGATCGTTATCCCGCGCTCGCGCTCGAGGTCCATGCTGTCGAGGACCTGGGAGACCATCTCCCGCTCGCTCAGCCCGCCGCAGGTCCGAATGAAGCAGTCCGCGAGCGTCGACTTGCCGTGGTCGACATGCGCGATCACGCAAAAGTTCCTTATTTCCTTCATCAAGTGGAACCCGAAATTTTAATCGCTGGACGGGCGCCCGCCGCCGGGCGGCGGGCGCGGGGAATCACGCAGCGGCGCGCAGCATCCCGACGAGGTTGTCGTTGAGCGTCCTTGCCGACTGGCGGAACTCGGCCAGGCTCCCTTCGGCCTGCCTTGCGAGCTTGGGCAAGCCGTCCCTGCCGAAGATCTCCTCCAGGGACTTGCGGTAGGCAGGTATGCCGCCCCACTCGGCGACGGTGTCCCCGGTGATCTCGACGTGGTACTGGAACCCGTACGCGCTGTCTCCGAGCCGGAAGGCCTGGATGCCGCATGCGTCGTTGCCGGCCAGGATCTCGCTGTCCGGAGGAAGGCTCTTGACCTCGGCGCTGTGCCACTGAAAGCACTTCGGCTCTGCGGGGCTGCCGGCAAGCAGCGGGTCTTCCCTGCCCGCAGCTGTCAGCATTATTCCGGCAAGCCCGACCTCGGACTCGCCAGGTCCGACCTCGCCGCCCATCGCGTCGGCCAGCAGCTGGTGCCCGAGGCAGATGCCCAGGAACGGGCGGCCCGTCTCCCGGACCCACTTGCGGATGGCCTCCTTTTCGGGAACCAGCCAAGGGTGCTCCTCCTCTTCCCAGACGTCCATCGGCCCGCCCATTACGACGAGCGCAGAGTACGGGTCGAAGCTTCCGGGGATCGCGTCGCCCTCGTCGAGCTCGACCGCGTCGTATTCGATGCCCTCCTCCTTCCAGAACCCCCGCAGGACGCCGGGGTGCTCAACGGGTATGTGCTGGAAGACCAGGAACTTCACTGCGTCTGGGCTGCGAACTGATTCGCAATTGTATTCCTCGGTTCCGGCCTTCTTCGATGCGCGCCTCAAGCACGCCTGTGGAATGTAGCAACCTGATGTGCAGTGATGTGATCGAATGAGCGAGTTTAATTAACACTGGAAATCTATTTCCATGCATATTGAAAATGTCAAAAATTACATTATATGTAATTTTTACCATTTTAACAATGTGTTGCCAGAAATAATCCCGATAAGGGATTGCGATCCCGTTAAGCGTATATCTATTAATATAATCCGTATATACATATATATAGCTTATATGCCGATTTTTATTCTGGCTCTTTATAAATTAATGTTATAATCATTGGTCGATGAAAGTCCAGGAAAGACTTGAGCAATTCAATCCCTGGTGGAGCGGAACCCCCTTGCCCAAGGAGTGCTTCTACAGGAAGCGACTGCTGTACGGGCAGTTCAGGAAGATGGCCTTGGACATGGGCTTGAGGCGCTCGCTCATAGTGCTTGGCCCTAGAAGGGTCGGCAAGACCGTCATGCTGATGCAGCTTGTCGGCGAGACGATCAAGAGCGGAATGTTCAAGCCCGACCACGTCTGCTACGCCGACATGGACCATGCGCTCCTCAGGGACCTGACCCTTTGGGACATCGTCCAGGCGGTCGAGAAGCGCGCAGGAAGCAGGGAACGCTCCTTGCTGATCTTTGACGAGATCCAGGCCTGCGCGGACTGGGAACGGGACCTCAAGGCCTTCACGGACCATCACCTGGGGATTCAGTTCGTGGCTTCCGGCTCAATTGCCGCCGCACTGAAGCGGAAGAGCAGCGAGTCCGGCTTCGGAAGGTTCGTCGATCTGAGGCTGCCGCCAGTTCTGTTCCACGAGTTCCTGCACTTTCGCGGGGGACTCCCCGAGTCCCTGCCGTCAACATCAAGGGAAGTCAGGGAGGCAAGGCTGAACAAGGAAGATGTCGCGCGGCTGAACAAGTTCTTCATGCGATACCTGGAAGCAGGCAGCTTTCCGGAGGCCCTGAAGGCCGAAAGGATCGCGATCCCCCGCGATTCGATCGTCAAGTCGATAGACAAGGACCTGTTCGGCAAGCATGCCGTTGATTACGGCATTTCGGCCGACAACAAGCTTTTCCCGCTGCTGCAGTACATAGCGAGGCACCAAGGCGAGGAGATGTCCCTGACTCATGTGTCCCAGAACACAGACATAGACGTCAAAACGCTGAACAAATACCTGGAATTCCTCCAAGCAGCCTTCCTCGTGCGGAGGGTCAGGAAGCGGGACACGCAATTGCGGGAGCTGAAGCGTCAGGCCATGATGAAGCTGGTGCTTGAGAACCCGGCCATGCACAGCGTGTTGTCCGGGACATCCGAATCCCGACAGTCCGGAATCGGGAACCGAATCGAGGCGGCTGCCTTCGCCCAGTATCAAGTGCCGTCCATGTTCAGCGTGAACTTGTACCGTGATGAGATTCGCTACATCAGGAACAAGGTTAACTACATCGACCGGGAAGTGGACATGGTGCACTGCGACGGCGCGAGAAAGATCACACGGCTGGCGGAAATCAAGTGGTCTGACCACGCCGGCAGGCTTGACAGCGCCGCTTCGAACCTTGAGTTCTTCCACGGCCGCGGACCGATATCAAGGGACTTCGAAGGGCTGTACTGCACCACGAAGTCCACCTACCGCGACCTGCACGAGGGCAACGTCACTTTCCTTCCCACCGCGCAGTACTGCCTGTCGCTGGGCATGGAGGCCCTCGAGGAATTGCCGGAGGAACACTACGCTCTCCCTGACGGCTGAGACTGAGAGGACATGAGAGCCGCAGACCTGCTGAGGCCGTTCAATCCCTGGTGGGCAGAAGGCGAACTGCCGGAGGAGCATCGCTTCGAGCGCAGAAGGTTTCTGTATCCTCGACTTGAACAGCTTTCGCTCAGTCCCAAGCAATCATGCGCGGCCGTCATTCACGGCCCGCGCCGCGCGGGCAAGACCGTGTTGGTCAAGCAGCTGATTGGGCAAGCGATATCGTCGGGAAAGCTTCCCTCCGGGAACGTGTGCTACGCACCGATGCAACACCCGTTCCTGAGCGGCATCTCGATCGGAGAGCTTGCCGCAGAGATCAGGAAGGCAGCCGACCCCGGCAAGCCCGTCCTGCTGGCGCTCGACGAGATCCAGCACAGGCCAGGCTGGGAAAGCGAGCTGAATGACCATGTTGCGGGCAACGCGAAAGGAACGGCAGCCGTGGCCTGCTGTTCGTTCCGCGCGGAGCCGGACCGAACGGAAGCAGCCGGCGAGACAGGAAGCTTGCGCCGTTTCCATCTGCCGCCGCTGCTGTTCTGCGAACATTTGGACGCTGCAGGAAAATGGCCTTCCGGGCTTCCGAGGGACGCTAGGCAGGCCATGTCCGCGAAGCTGGGTCAGGACGAGATCGAGCAGCTTAACGAGGACTTCGTCGACTACGTGAACTACGGATCCGTTGCGGCGGCGTTCCGGCCCTCGGCTGCAGGCTGCAAGGGATACGGACCGGAGCACGTGCCCGACAGGGAGCTGTTCGACTCCTTTCCCGCGCTGCGCGGCATCTCCAACCCGGCGGGTCTGTTTGCCCTGTTCACATTCGTCGCGCGGAACAACTGCAGGGAGTTCGCGATGGAGGACGCAAGGTCGGGAACCGGTCTCGACCATGAGACGGCGGTCAAGTACCTGGACTACCTGGAGGACTGCTACCTGGTCCGGCAGGTCCCCAAGCTCGGCTCGGCTATGCGCCGGCTGCGCAGGAACCCTTCAAGGAAGTTCATGCTGGTGCACCCCAGCATGCACGGCCTGTTCAACGGTCCCGTCTCCGCAGGGGAGGACGGATTCGCGCACGCGGCCGAGGCCGCCGCGTTCGCTCAGTTCGTGGAAGGCAGGTACGGCGCCGCGCCTTACAAGACCAGGGCGCACTACTGCTCGTACCGGCGCGGCAGCTCAGTCGCAAAGGCGGACATGGTCTTCATGTCCAGGAAGACAGCCTACCTGAACAGGCTGTGCCAACTGACGTGGAGCGACGACCTGGATGTCCTGGAGCGGGCGGCATCAGACCTGGACAGGATAGGCAAGAGAAAGCGCAGGACCAAGGACTACGGCGGCAGCTTCTGCGCCACCAGGTCAACCTACGGCCAGGACCGGAACGGGAAGGCCGCCTACCTGCCCGCGTCCCAGTTAAGCGCGGCGCTGGGCCTGGAATCGATGCTGGCGGAATGAGCCGCTCCGGCAGGACAGGCACCGGAACCGAAGTCCATGCAAAATCAGGCATCGCCACGCACGGCGAAAAGTATGCATGTCAGTAAACTTTCTTTTATCCTTGATAAATTACCGTTCATCTGATACAATCCCCCGCCAACCTGCAGGCTGGCGCCCGAGGAAAGGGCGGCGCCGCACTCGCAAGGGAGAGGTAAAGACAATGAGCAAAGAGAAGTTCCTGGCCAAGCTCAAGAAGGACAAGGTCGAGTTCGTGGACCTGCGGTTCACCGACCTGCTGAGCAAGCACCACCACGTGACCCTGCCGGTCGCGAAGTTCAACGCCAGCCTGCTCAAGCACGGCAAGCCGTTCGACGGCTCGTCGATCATGGGCTGGAAGGGAATCGAGAAGTCCGACATGGTCCTGATGCCGGACCTGTCGACGGCCTACACCGACCCGTTCCGCGAGCGGCGCACGGTCAACGTCATCTGCGACGTCGTCAACCCCGACGGCAGCTCGTACAACCGCGACCCACGCGCGGTCGCGCGCAAGGCCGAGGGCGTCCTGAGGAAGAGCGGCGTCGCCGACACCGCCTACTTCGGCCCCGAGCTCGAGTTCTTCGTCTTCGACCAGGTCCGCTGGGACAGCGGCATGGGCAGCGCCTTCTACGAGGTCACCTCGAACGAGTCGGCCTGGGGAACCGGGGACGTCGACAACAACAACGCCCACCGGCCCGGAGTGAAGGGCGGCTACTTCCCGGTCCCGCCGGTCGACAGCCTCGCCGACCTGCGCTCGGAGATCTGCGCGACCTGCGAGCAGGTCGGGATAACGGCAGAGGTCCACCACCACGAGGTCGGGACCGCGGGACAGTGCGAGATCGGCACCCGCATGGGCGAGGCCGTCCGCCGCGCGGACGACACCCAGATCTACAAGTACGTCGCCAAGAACGTCGCGCAGGAGCACGGCAAGATCCTGACCTTCATGCCCAAGCCGATCGCCGGCGACAACGGCTCGGGGATGCACGTGCACCAGTCGCTCGTCAAGAAGGGCAAGAACGTCTTCGCCGGCAGCGAGTACGCCGGCCTGTCGAAGACGTGCCTGCACTACATCGGCGGCATACTCAAGCACGCCAAGGCGATCAACGCCTTCTCGAACCCGACGACGAACTCGTACAAGCGGCTGATCCCCGGCTTCGAGGCGCCGACGATCCTCGGCTACTCGGCTCACAACCGCTCGATCGCGATCCGCATCCCGCACACCGGGATGCCCGAGCAGCGGCGCTGCGAGGTGCGCTTCCCGGACGCGACCGCGAACCCCTACCTGACGTTTGCCGCTTTCCTGTGCGCAGGGCTCGACGGAATCAGGAACAAGACGAACCCGGGCAAGCCGTACGACGCGAACATGTACGACATCCCCGAGCGCGAGGCGATCAAGCTCCCGCAGGTGTCCTCGACGCTCAACGACGCGCTCGTCGCGCTCGACAAGGACCGCAAGTTCCTGACCCAGTCGGGGATTTTCGACGACGACGTCGTCGACGCGTACATCGACCTCAAGATCGAGGAGAGCCGGGCGTTCCGCTCCGCTCCGCACCCGATCGAGTTCGACATGTACTTCGCCCTCTAGGGGGAGCGCGGAGGACCGGTCTGTTCGCGGAAGGCCCCGCGCCTTCCGCTTGGTGTAGAATGCGCGTTCCATGTCACGCACCTGCCAGATAACCGGCAAGAGGACCGCCTCGGGCAACAACGTCTCGCACGCGCACAACAAGCGGCGGCGGAAGTTCCGCC
>CAZDYI010000135.1:0-15541 GCA_964509765.1 uncultured Gammaproteobacteria bacterium | reverse complement strand
CGCAGGTGGAAGGCGTGCGCGGTCCGCTCGTTGACCACCTTTGACAGCCCGTAGCTGTCCATCGGCTCGACCGGGTGCTCCTCGTCGAGCGGCAGGTAGCGGTAGTCGCGGTGCCCCTTGGCGAAGCACACCCCGTAGGTCGTCTCGCTGCTTGCGATGACCACCTTGCGGATGCCGGCAGCCAGCGCCGCCTCGATGACGTTGTACGTCCCGAGGGTGTTTACCCGGAACAGCTCGCTGTCCGGCTGCCACAGGATCGCCGGGACCGCGGCGAAGTGCACCACGGCATCGAAGCACTTCTCGCCCTCCTCGAGCTCGTCGAACTTTCCGTAGGTGGACATCACGTTGTGCATCTGGCCCGAGTCGGTTATGTCGGCGACGATGTTGTGCACGCCCTCGACTCCCTCAAGGGGCCTCTTGTCGACGTTTAGGATGCGGTAGCCCCGCTCGGCCAGCCACGGCAGCATGTGCCTGCCGGCCTTGCCGCTGCCGCCTGTGAACACAATCAGTTTCTCGGACATAGTTCTTCGCTCCCGTGCCTGACAACCGATAATGATACCAAGCATGCATGAGTCGTTCCATACGGCTGCATAACGACATGACCTAAGTCCGGGAGCCGCGTCCTGAGCGCAGGACCGCCCATGTCAGTGGCAACCCTCGCCGCATCGATGTCCGAGAGCCCGTTCGATCTCCCGCGATGCTAGTTGCTGTAAACCCTCCTGTGCAGGTCGTCACTCGATATCCAGTCTCTGTCGTACAAGTACCAGGCCTCGACTCCGCACTCCTCCACCCTTGAGGGCAGTCCGAACTGCATGCGGACGCCGTCCATGCTCAGGAACGGATCGTTTTGGTCAATGTTTGCGTAGTCCGCAGTCCCGGTCTGGTGCCGCAGGTTGCCGACATGGGGAAGGCTGAACGCGTAACTCACCCCTTCCAGCTCAGCCCCGATGATCATCAGGTGCATCTTCATGCTGTCCCCCTTCACCAAGGTTTCCCTGGCATGCCAGTAGCTGACCGCGCCTCGCTCTAGCCCGGTACCCTCCAACACGCCGTCTGCCGCTGCGCACGCAATCGTGTCAGGAATGCGGTGATCGAGCCTGAAAAAACCCAAGTACACCGCCAAGCATGCTATTGCAAAGCCTGCCAGCCCGCTTTGCGGCCACGCCAGCAGCCTTGAGCGCCGTCGCCCGGCACAACACCACGCCACTGTCAGAACCAGCGGCGAAATCACCAGCAGCGGAAAAGCGTACCTTACCCTGCTGAGCAAGAAAACCATGATTGCGGCCGTAGACAGCGCCATTGCCCAATACATGGTGAGAAGGAAGAACCGAGCGCAAACCCCGGCGTCGCACGGCCGGTCCAGAGCCTCGGATCCCGACCTGGAAGCCAGCGACCACAGGGCCACCGGAACAGCAAGCAGCAACAACAAGCCATTGAGGGAGTTGTCTCGAAGCCACTCCTCACCTTGCAACGTGGTACCGCTGAATCCGTAACTCTTGATCAATCCCAGGACGTAAAACGGTAACGCAGTCAGAACATTGCCTTCCTCCATCGCTTCCCTGGCGAATATCATGCCGTACCTGTGGTGGGTGTCATGAATGATAATGCTGTTTTCCATGAAGGGGAAGAGACGCTGGTCCAGAACGAGGCCCGCGCAAAACAGGGCGATCCCTGCAGCCGCCACCAGCGCCAGTTCCCACTGCTCGTTTCCCCGCTTGCGGTGCAACCATCCCCAGCACAGCGACGCTGCCAGAGCAGGCATGAGCACCAGTGGGCCGATCAGGGAGTCCTCCGCACCGGAAAGAAAGCAAATGCCCAGGTATGCAAATGAAAGGGGGTGGCGGGCATTGCCTTTCGACGCTACCTTGGCCAGCCCGGCGACCACCAGGAAGAACAGCGCCACCATGTAAGTTCGGTAACCCGCCGTTCCAAGCGACATCGTGTGGGTGCCTCCGAAGGCGAGGTCCAGAAGCAGCAGCAATGATATCGGGACGGCCGATGCAGCGATGGACCTGCTCCAGCTGCAAGCAGAAGACTGCCTGATCACGGTTGCCAGCGCGAAGATCAGCAGAGAGGTCTCCAAGGCGCCCCTCAAGGCCAGTGTCAGGCGCCAGTCGCCGTCCGTAGCATGCAGCAGCGCAGCCATCGGGAGGAAATGCGTGAACCAGAACGACGCAGGATTCTCGATCCAGTCGGACATCGCCGCCTGTCCCGACATGAACTGCAAGGCCATGTCGACGAGGATGAGAGCATCCGCGCTGAGATGGTCCTTCCCGTACGCAAAAAAATGCGGCATCTGCCTGTAGTACTGGCTTGCGACCGCAGAAAGGAGAAGCGCTGCTGCCGAGACGGCCAGGACCTTCTCGGAGGAGGGAAGCCTGGCTCCTGTCATTCGGGCTGTCGGGCCGCAGGCCGGAGAAAGCCCCGCGGCTACGGCCGAGGGCGCAATTCTACCGCCGGGAAAGCGACGGTTTTAAATTGCGGAGTAACTTCTTACGTGCAGGTCATCGCTCGAGACCCAGTCGTTGTCGTACAAGAACCAGGCCTCAACGCCGCACTCCTCCATTCTTGAGGGCAGGCCGAACTGCCTGCGGACGCCGGCTGCGGCGGCGTGGGGCCCATCGTCCCTTCGCCTTGAGTGCAGGCCTGACCGACTGCGGTCGCGTTCATTGCGCATCATCTTGTCGTACTGGTCGATGCTCACGAAGTCCGCAGTTCCGTGTTGGTGGCCGACGTTGCCGACATGGGGAAAGCTGAACGCATAGTACTCCTCTTGCATATTCACAACGGTGATCATCAGGTGCAGCGTCATGCTGTCTCCCTTGACCAGGTTTTCCCTGATATGCCAGTCGCTGACCATTCCCCGCTTCAGTCCGGTGCCCGCCAGCACCCCGCCTGTGGCTGCGCACGCAATATTGTCAGGCATCCGGTTGTCGGGCCTGAAAAACGCCAAGTACAGCACCAGGCTTGCCGTTGCAATGCCTGCCAGCCCGAATTGCAGCCGCGACAGCAGCCTTGAGCGCCGTCGCCCGGCACAACACCATGCCACTGTCAGAACCAGCGGCGAAATCACCAGCAGCGGATATGCGTACCTTACCCTGCTGAGCACGATGGCCATGGCTGCGGCCGTCGACAGCACCAGCGCCCAGTACATGGCGATGACGAAAAACCGGGCGCAGACCCTGATGTCACGCAGCCTGTCCGCAGCCTCCGGCGCCGGCCGGGACGCCAGCGACCAGAGGGCCACCGGAACAGCAAGCAGCAACAACAAGCCATTGAGGGAGTTGTCTCGATGCCACTCCACACCTTGCAAAGTGGAACCGCTGAAACCGTAACTCCGGAACAGTCCCAGGACGTAGCTCGGTATCACGGCAAGAAAATTCCCTTCCTCCATCGCCTCCCTGACAAAGATCATGCCTTGCCTGTGGTGGGTGTCGTAGGTCATGAAGTTGTTTTCCACGAACGGAAACAGCCGCTGGTCCATGAGAAGGCCTGTGCAGAAAAACGCAATCCCGGCACCCGCCACCAACGCCATCCCCCACGGTTCCTTGGCCCGATTGCGATGCAGCCAACCCCAGCACAGCGACGCCGCCAGCGCAGGCAGGAGCACCTGCACGCCGATCAGCGCATCCTCCGCGCCGGAGAAAAGGCACACCGCCAAG
This sequence comes from uncultured Gammaproteobacteria bacterium, assembly GCA_964509765.1. Lineage (GTDB taxonomy): Bacteria > Pseudomonadota > Gammaproteobacteria > Tethybacterales > Tethybacteraceae > CAZDYI01. The sequence continues at coordinate 11,879 of CAZDYI010000135.1, read as the reverse complement.
TAAGCCATGGAGAGCGGATGGCGTGCATTCCCGTCCGACGCTACCTTGGCCAGTCCGGCAACCACCAGGAAGAACAGCGCCACCATGTAAGTTCGGTAACCCACCGTTCCAAGCGACATCGTGTGGGTGCCTCCGAAGGCGAGGTCCAGAAGCAGCAGCAATGATATCGGGACGGCCGATGCAGCGATGGACCTGCTCCAGCTGCAAGCCGAAGACTGCCTGATCACGGTTGCCAGCGCGAAGATCACCAGAGAGGTCTCCAAGGCGCCCCTCAAGGCCAGTGTCAGGCGCCAGTCGCCGTCCGTAGCATGCAGCAGCGCAGCCACCGGGAGGAACTGCGTGAACCAGAACGACGAAGGGTTCTCGATCCAGTCGGACATCGCCGCCTGGCCCGACATGAACTGCAAGGCCATGTCGACCCAGATGAGCGCGTCCCCGCTGAGAGGGTTTTTTGCGAACGAAAAAAAATGAGGCAGCAGCCTGTAGTGCTGACTTGCGACCGCAGCAAGGATCAGAGCCGTGACCGAGACGGCCAGGGCTTTCTCGGCAGCGGAAGTCCTTTCTCCTGTCATTCTGGCTGTCAGGTCTCCGGGCAGGCTAAAGCCCGTTGCTGCCGAGACGGTCCGAAATTTTACTGCTATGAACGGGCCGGAATTATGTTGTTCGGTAACTCCGCTCGAACAGGTCGTCGCTTGAAATCCACCCGGGCGCATACAGGTACCATGCCTCGTCGCCGCACTCCTCCACCCTTGAAGGCAAGCCGAACTGCCTGCGGAAGCCTGGGATGCCGTTCGGGTACAGGCTCAGGTCAATGCTCGCATAGTCCGCCCGTCCGGAGAAGTGCCGCAGGTTTCCAGCGTGCCTGTAAGCGAACGCAACGCTTTCTTCCTGCAGATCCACTCCTAGGTACATCAGGTGGAAGGTTCCGTCGCCGCTCATCATCAATGACTCCCTGGCATGCCAAAAGGTCACGAGGCCGCGGTCAAGGGCACCGACAGGAACGACCTCGCCGGCAGCGCACCGTGCCCGCTCGGTGAGCAGGTTCAAGGGGCGATGGAACGCCGCGTACGCTAGCAGCATCAGCGCGGCCGCCGCAGGCAGCAGGGCCTGGAGCCGGCCTGCGACCCTTGCCCCCCTTTGTCCTATGCAGGACAATGGAACCACGGAGAGCAGGAGGGGCAGCCACAGAACCAGGGTCGCGTACCTGACCCTGAAGTGAAACAGCAAGACAGCCGAAGCGGTCGTGAGGAACACGGACCAGTACATCGCGTGCACAAAGAACAGCATCTCCGTGCGAGCGTCGCGCGGCTGCGACACGGTTGCCCATTGCCTGCGAGAGGAGACTGTCCATGCCGCCATCAAGGCCACGCCGAGAAGCAGCGCCGAGTTGACGGCGTTTTCATGCCGCCACTCTTCCAGAAAGTTAAGCGAGATGTGATTCAGCGCGCCGCTGAAAAAATCCGCTATGGCGTCTAGGTATTTCCCCTCGGCAATAGACGGCGCCGCTGACGCCATGCCAATCCTGAAATTCGTGTCGTGAGTGATCACCACGTTTTCCAGGAACGGCCTGAAAGCCGAATTGAGGAAACCTGCCGTTAGGAACAAGGCGGTCCCGACCGAGGTGAACGCAACCAGATGCGCGCCTCTGCGCCGGTTCTCAGTCTGGAGCCTCAACCACAGCAGCGATGCCAGGAACGCAGGCACTATGACCGCAACGCCCAGCAAGGCGTCTTCCGCTCCCATGACCAGGCACAGCGCCAGATAGGCCCAGCACAGCGGACAGGCTGCCCTGTGCTGCGAAGCCGCCTTCGCAAGCCCGGCACAGACCAGAAGGAACAGCGGGAAGACGTAGGTTCGGTGCCCGGCGATCCCCAGTGAAAACGACGCCTCTCCGCCGAAAAAATGATCGACAGCCAGGACTGCTGCCATCGGGACGGATGCGACGGCAACGGACCTCGACCAAGATCGGTTCGACGCCATGCGGACGGCCAACGCCAGCGCCAACAGCATCAGCAGCGAAACCAAGGCGCTCCTCAGCGCCAGGGACAGGCGCCAGTCATGGTCAAAAACCGACATCAGCGCAGTGAAGGGAATGAACTGCGAGAGCCAGTATGAAGACGGGTTGCCGATCCAGTCTTCCATGCTCGCCTGCCCCGTGGCCAGTTGCATGACCAAGTCGGGGAACACCAGCGCGTCGGAAGTGTAAAGGCCCTTTGTGTAATCGAACACATGCGGCATGCGCCTGTAATACTGGCTTGCAATCGCCATGACAAGCAACGCCGACACCGAGACGGCTATGCAAGAAACGAGGTTCGGGAGCCGGATCTTCATCTCGGAGATTGCTTTGCCGCGTCAGCAGACGGCGTCATCACCCCTGCCCTGCGATTCTAATTCTCGAGAATCACTTTCGGCTCAGGCGCTGCCCGCGCCTGCCGCCTCCGGGACCGAGGCTCGGCAAAGGACAAGGAAACGGCAAGCACAGAGAGGCAAGGGCCAGAACTAGAATGGGAAGATGCGAGTGGCAGTCCATCCGCTCAGCTGGACCAACGAGGTCATACCGGAGTTCGGCTGGGACACGCCCGCTGAGACTTACCTTTCCGAGGCAAGGGAGGCGGGATACAATGGAGTCGAGCTGGGGAGGAACCTCCCGCGCGACCCCGCCGCGCTGAGGCAAATGCTCGACGGGCACGGACTGGAGCTCGCGGCCGGATGGCACTCGGGCTTTCTGGCTGACACGTCGGTCGGCGAGGCATTGGAGGCGATACAGGCCGACGCAGCCCTCCTTGCCGGAGCCGGGGCCAAGGTGGTTTCCTACGGCGAGTGCGGCAGCATGGCCCCCGGCGACCCGCTGGGGGTTCCGATGTCAAAGAGGATCCGGATCAGCGAGATCGACGTTGACGGCTATGCGAAGCGCCTGACCGAACTGGCAGAGCAGGTCACAGAGAGCCACGGACTCGAATTCGCCTACCACCATCACCTGATGATGGTTGCCGAGGCGCCGGAGGAAGTGGACGAGCTGATGTCGAAGGCCGGCCCTGCAGTCGGGCTGCTGTTCGACACGGGCCACTGCGTCGCGGGCGGCGGCGATCCGGCAGCGATGATGGAGCGTCACGGAGGGCGCATTCGGCACATTCACCTCAAGGACGTCCGGATGGACGTGCTGAGTGCAGTCCGGGAATCTGACATGGGGTTCAACGACGCGGTGCGGGCGGGTATCTTCGCCGTTCCCGGCGACGGCGACATCGACTTCGCCCCAGTGGCGGATTTCGTCTCAAGATCGGGATACGAGGGCTGGCTGACAGTCGAAGCCGAGCAGGACCCTTCGGTCCACGTGCCTCTCCCGACGGTGAAGCGCGCGCGGGAGCACATCAGGAAGGTGTTCGGTGTATAGTGCGGTTCCGCACGGAACCGTTCCGCCCGTGCAACCCGGGATAATTTCAGTTTCGCGTGTCCGCGAACAGCATCCAAGGCTGACTTCAGCCCGGCTGCCGGCGCGACGGCTCATTGTTGCGCTGCGCCGGCATCCACGATCAGCCTGTCTTCCCAGCTTCCCGACTTTGCAGGCAGGCGCCCGTCCCCATCCATTGCCTTGAGCACCTCGCGCATCCCATCTTCCAGGCTGACGGAGAAGGCGACGTCTGGAAAGAGACCTGCGAACCTCGAGCCGTCGTAGTGCATGTCGTGTGCGAATATGGTCCGGCACAGCTCGAAGTCCTCGCCGTCAACGGTCTCCAGCCTCTCCAGCGGTACGCCGACAAGGGGAACCTCGCTTTCGAGCAATGCCATCAGCGTCCTGTGGTGCTCTGCCCAGGTGACAAGATCGGGACTTACCAAGTGGACCGACAGTCCCGCCAGGTCTTCGCGCCCGACCATCGACGCCAGCCCCCGCGCGGCATCCCTGACATGAAGGAACTGATGGCGGGCCTTGCCCTCGTCAACCACGACCAGCGGCTTGCCTGCGCGGATCCGGTCCACCCATGAAAAATCGCGGCCTAGCTGCCTCAGCAGTCCCTGCACGGGGCCGTAGGTGGTCGAAGGCTTGACGATCACCGCGGGAAAGCCTGACTTGGCGTGCGCCTCGAGCAGCGCCTCGTCGGCCCGGGCCTTGTTGCGGCCGTAGTCGGTTATCGGCCGGATCGGATGGTCCTCCGCGACAGGGAAGCCTTCGAACTCGACGCCGTAGGTGCAGACAGTCGAGACGTGGATGAACTGTCCGACCTGCGGGCATGCCCTGATCGCGCTCTTCGCGTCCTCCTCGGTGAACGAGATCATGTCGAAGACGACGTCGAAGCTGCGGTCGGACATCGCCTTCTCGAACGCGTCCCTGTTTTTTCGGTCGCATGCGACGTGGACCACGCCGGCAGGCGCGTAAGCGGTCTTGCCTCGGTTCAGGCACGTGACCCTGTGGCCCGCGGCCAGAAGTTCCGCAACCAGGGGCGCGCTGATGTTGCCGGTCCCGCCGATCACGCAGACCTCGGCCTGGCTGCTCATCTGCGGGACTTCTTCACGGCTCGGGGAAGCTCATGAGGCATTCGCCCATGCTTGTTCAGTTGAGCAGCGCCCTTGCCTGCTCCGGCCCGAGCGGCTCAGGCCTGTCGCACGAGGATTCGATGTCGACATACTTGCCCTCGCGCGCGGACTCGAGGATCGCCAGCATCACCTCGAGCGAGTGCAGCGCGCGCCCGACCGAGCAGCGCGGCTCGCGCCCTTCCGCGACCGCGTCGAGCATGTCGGCGAGTCCCGCGCTGCGGTAGTTCGCAAGCTGCATGCCCTGGTGCTCCAGGTTGGGCACGCCGAACGGATGGCCGCCGTCGGGGAGGGTCTCCTCCTTGCCGTCCTTGCCGGAGAGCACGACGTCGCCGTTGAAGAAGTTCGGGTCGGGAACGTAAAGGGTGCCCTCGGTCCCGTAGATCTCCATGTTCCTGTGTCCGTGCGCCCAAACGTCCCAGCTGGCCGTGAAGGTCACCTTCGCTCCGGACTCAAACTCGAGCAGCGCCATGAGGGTCGTGGGGGTCTCCACCCTGACCTTCTCGCCCGACCTGGGCTCGCTCGTTATCGTCCGCTCATTCCAGGCGACGTTCGACATGGCCGCGAGGCGCCGTACGGGCCCGACGAGATTTACCAGGTTGGCTACGTAGTAGGGCCCGAGGTCGAGGACCGGCCCGCCGCCGGGCTTGAAGAAGAAGTCCGGGTTCGGGTGCCACATCTCCATGCCGGGACTCTGGACGTGGCAGCTGCCGGTCGTCACCCGGCCTATGTCGCCGTCGTCAACGGCCTTGCGGGCGCGCTGGTGCGCGCCGCCGAGGAACGTGTCCGGCGCGCAGCCGGCAACGAGTCCCTTGCTGTCGGCAAGCTCCTGTATCCTCTTTCCGTCCTCGAGCTTGACCGAAAGGGGCTTTTCCGAGTAGCAGTGCTTGCCGGCCTCGAGTATGCTCGCCGACACCTCGCAGTGTGCGTCCGGAACGGTGAGGTTGACCACCGCGTCGACCGAGTCGTCGCCGAGCAGCTCCTCGACAGAAACCGCCTTGATGCCGTGCTTGCCCGCCGCGGCCTCCGCGGCGGCATGGTTTGCGTCGGCGCAGGCGACGATCTCGATTCCCTTGAACAGCGGGCCCTTCTCGAAGTACGTTCCGCTGATGTTGCCGCAGCCGACGACGCCGATCCTGTGGCCCATGTCCCCGCTCCCTCCGGACTTCTACAGCGCGAGCAGGAACTCGGCCGAGGACTTCGCGAAGCGCGCGTCGTCGCTCGGCTTGTCGTGCTCGACCACGAAGTGCCGGACCGGGCTGCCCTCGAGGGCCTTGAGCAGCCCCGGCCAGTCCATGGTCCCCTTGCCGACGTCGGCCCAGCCGTCCTCGTCGGCGCACTCGCCGGCGGGGGCGATGTCCTTGATGTGCACCGCGGTGATCCTGTCGCGGTACTTTTCGATCCACTGCAGCGGGTCCGCGCCGCCCTTGACGACCCAGGCGAGGTCGGCCTCCCACTCCAGCCTGTCGTCCGCGCCGAGGACCAAGTCCAGCGGCACGGTTCCGTCGTCCAGGGGCCTCATCTCGAAGTCGTGGTTGTGCCAGCCGAAGGCGAACCCTGCGCCAACCACGGCCTCGCGGACCTTGGCGAGCCGCTGTCCCAGCTTGCTCCAGCCCGCGGCGTCGACGGGGCGGTCCTCAGGCGCGAGGTAGGGGCTGTAGACCGTCTTCATGCCGAGGGACCCCGCAGTGTCGAGGCACGACTGGAGCTCGCCCTCGAGCGCCTCGATCTGGAAGTGCCCGCTGGCCATCGCGAGGCCTGCGCCCTGCAGCGCCGACGCCGTCGCGGCCGGGTCCTGGTAGACGCCGCCGAAGCCCTCGACCTCACGGTAGCCCGCCTCGGCGACCATCGCGAGCGCCTTCTCGAGCGGCGGGAACTCGCGAGACGAGTACAACTGGTATGAAAGCTTGTCCATTCCTCAATCCTCCTGCAGCGGCGTGCAGCGTGTGATTTTATTTCCGGGGATCGCGGCGGCAGGAATCCGCCGCCGCCCTCAGATCCTGCCTTCCGTCCCGCTGTCGAACAGCGACGACAGCGCGACCTCAGTCGAGACCCTCACGTTCTGTCCCTTGGTGTAGCGCACCGAGCCCTCGACGCGCGACGATATGCTCACGCCGCCGACCTTGACCCAGACGAGGTTGTCCGAGCCCATCGGCTCGTCGAGCTCGACGACACCGTCTGCAACCGGGGTGAGCTTGGGGCTGTCCGCGGCGTCGAGCGCGACGTGCTCGGGCCTCAGGCCGAGCTTCGCTGCGCCGGTCTCCTTGAGCTCCCCTTCCGCCTGGTAGTCGGCGAGCGGGACCTCGACGTCGCCGAATGCGAAGGTGAAGCCGCCGTCCGCCTTCCTGACCGAGCCGTCGACGAAGTTCATGCTCGGCGAGCCGATGAAGCCCGCCACGTATTCGTTGGTCGGCCGGTTGTAGATCGTCTGCGGGTCGGCAAGCTGCTGGATCTTGCCGCCGCGCATCACCGCGATCCGGTCGGCAAGCGTCATCGCCTCTATCTGGTCGTGGGTGACGTAGACCATGGTGTTGCTGCCGAGGCGCTGGTGGAGGCGCTTGATCTCGACCCGCAGCTCGGCGCGGAGCTTCGCGTCGAGGTTCGACAGCGGCTCGTCGAACAAAAAGACGTCTACGTCGCGCACGAGCGCGCGCCCGATCGCGACGCGCTGCCTCTGCCCGCCCGACAGCGCCGCCGGCTTGCGGTCGAGCAGCGTCTCGATCTGCAGCAGCGAAGCGGCCCGCGAGACGCGCTTCTCGATCTCGTCGGCGGGCAGCCGCGCGTTCTTGAGCCCGAAGGAGAGGTTCCCCCGCACGGTCATCTGCGGGTAGAGCGCGTACGACTGGAACACCATGCCGATGCCGCGGTCCTTGGGCTCGTCCCAGGTCACGTTGCGGTCGTTGATGATCACCTGGCCGCCGGAGGCGTCGAGCAGGCCGGCGATGCAGTTGAGCAGCGTCGACTTCCCGCAGCCGGAGGGGCCGAGCAGGACGATGAACTCGCCGGTCTCGATGTCGAGGTTGAGACGCTCGAGGACTGAAACCGAGTCGTAGCTCAGAGAAAGGTCGCGGATCGAGATGCTCGCCATCGCCTCAGCCCTTGACCGCGCCCGCTGCGATCCCGCGCACGAACAGCTTGCCCGAGACGAAGTACACGACCAGCGGGACGAGGCCGGTGATGATCGTCGCGGCCATGTTCACGTTGTACTCCTTGACGCCCTGGGTCGAGTTGACTATGTTGTTGAGCTGGACGGTCATCGGGAAGTTCTTGGTCCCGGCGTAGATCACGCCGAACAGGAAGTCGTTCCAGATGCCGGTGATCTGGATGATTATCGCAACTACGAAGATCGGCAGCGACATCGGCATCATGATCCGAAAGAATATCCCCCAGAATCCCGAGCCGTCGACCCTTGCAGCCTTGAACAGCTCGGGCGGGACCGAGGCGAAGTAGTTGCGGAACAGCAGCGTGAGGATCGGCATGCCGAAGATGGTGTGCACCAGCGTGACGCCGCCGAGGCTGCCGAACAGGCCGAGCTCGCGCAGGATGATCACGATCGGGTAGATCATCACCTGGTAGGGGATGAACGCGCCGAACAGCAGGATGGTGAAGAACACCTCGGAGCCCTTGAACTTCCAGTTGGCGAGCGCGTAGCCGTTGACCGACGCGATCGCGATCGACAGGACCACGCTCGGGACCGTTATCCGCACCGAGTTCCAGAAGCCGACCTTGAGCCCCTCGCAGAACAGCCCGGTGCACGCCTCGTCCCAGGCCTTGACCCAGGGCTGGAAGGTGATCTCGACCGGCGGCGAGAAGATGTTGCCGAGCCGGATCTCGGGCATGCCCTTGAGCGAGGTCACGACCATCACGTACAGCGGCAGCAGGTAGTAGAGCGCCGCGACGAGCAGCACGCCGTAGACCATGACGTTGCGCGGCGAGACCGCCCGGCGCGGCCTGGTCCCTGCGGGCCCCGGCAGCAGCCTGGACGCAACCGCCTCAGCCACTTGCCTTTCTCCTGCCGCCGTACTCGAGCATGATCCAGGGCACGAGGATGATCAGCACCGTCGAGAGCATGATCGTGGACGCGGCGAGCCCCTGGCCGAGGTTGCCGCGCTGGAACAGGAAGTCGTACACGTACTTCGCCGGGACCTCGGACGCGATGCCCGGCCCGCCCGCGGTCTGCGCGACGACGAGGTCGTAGACCTTCACGATCCCCGAGGCGATGATCACGAGCGTGGTGACGAACACCGGGCGCATCATCGGTATGACGATCAGGACGTAGGTCTTCCATACCGGGATCCCGTCGACGCGCGCGGCCTTCCAGATGTCCTGGTCGATCCCCCGGAGCCCCGCGAGCATGAGGACCATGACGAGGCCGCTGCCCTGCCACAGCCCGGCGATGAGGATTCCGTAGATGACGAGGTCGCGGTCGCGGAGCGGGTTGAAGACGAACTCCTCGAAGCCCATCGAGCGCACGACCTCCTGTATGCCGAACTCGGGGTTGAGTATCCACTGCCAGACGAGTCCGGTCACGATGAACGACAGCGCGAACGGGTAGAGGAAGATCGTCCGGAAGGTGTTCTCGAAGCGGATCTTCTGGTCGAGGAACGCCGCGAGGACGAAGCCGATCACCAGCGAGAAGACCAGCGTGCAGATTCCGTAGATCGCGATGTTCTCGATCGAGACGATCCACCGCGAGGTGTTGAACAGCCGGACGTACTGGTCGAGTCCGACGAAGGTCTCGACCGGCAGGCTGCGGGACTTCGTGAACGAGTAGAGGACCGACCACAGGGTGCAGCCGAGGAAGACCAGCAGCGCGGTCGCGATCATCGGCAGCGCCGCAACCTTCGCCGGAAGGTTGCGGAACAGCTTGCTCGGCGGCTTCGCGCCGCCTGCGTCGGTCATCCGGACGCTCGGCCCGGCCGCCCGGAAGCGAGGGTCACCTCGGGCCGTCCGGGCCTGCCCTCACGGTGTTGCGCCTGCCCGGGGCCCCGGCGCGCCGGACGGCTGGCGCCGGAGGCCCGGAATGCGACGCCTAGTCCGCCGAGGCGATGATTTCGACGTACTTCTCGTGCGCCTCGGCCGGCTCCATGTCGTGGTCGTTCCAGAACTCCACGATCAGGTCGTCGACCTGGCCGATCGTGTCCGATGACAGGACCTGGTTGCCGTCGGGAATGATGTTCGCCGGGTTGTCGAGGATGCGCAGGCCCTTCTTCATGCACTCGTTCGCGGCCGACAGGTCGACGTCCGCGCGGACGGGAAGCGAGCCCTTGGCGAGGTTGAAGTCGACCTGCACCTGCTTGGAGAGCATCATCGACGCCATCTTCTTCTGCGCGCGGGTAATCTCGGGGTCGTCGGTCTTCGGGAAGTAGAAGGCGTCGCCGCCGGTGCTGAGCACCTCCTGGATGCCGAGTCCCGGCAGGCAGTCATACTCGTTGCCGGCGGTCTGGCCGGCGACGCTGAACTCGCCCTGGGCCCAGTCGCCCATTATCTGCGCGCCCGCACGGCCGGTGATCACCATGTTGGTCGCCTCGTTCCACTCGGCGACGTTGCTGCCGACGCTGAGCTCGCGGGCATCGCCGAAGGCCTCGAAGATCCTCGCAACCTCGGGGCTCGCCGCTGCGCCTGCGTCCTTGTCGACGTTGATCGCCTCCCACAGGTCGATGCCGCCGAGGCCGACGAACAGCACGCCGAACATGCCGTTGGCCTGCCAGGGCTGGGTGCCGAGCGCAAGGGGAACGATCCCCGCGTCGCGCAGCTTGGGCGCCGCGGCGACGAACTCGTCCCAGTTGCTCGGGACCTTGGCGCCGGCCTTCTGGAACGCCGGCGGGCTGGTCCACATCCACTGCCAGGAGTGGATGTTGACCGGAACGCAGTAGATGCGGCCCTCGAATGTGCAGGAGTCGATCAGGCCGCTCGGGCGCACGATGTTGCGCCAGCCCTCCCGCTCGGCGACGTCGGTCAGGTCGAGCATCAGGCCCGCCTCGACGAGCTCCTCGGCCTGCCTGCCGTGGTTGAGCTGCGTCGCGCCCATCGGGTCGCCGCCTGTGATCCTGCTGATGATGATCGGCCTTGCGACTCCGCCGCTGCCGGCGATCGCGCCGTCAACCCAGTTGTCGCCGCCGAGCGCATTGAACGATTCGGCGAAGACCTTCACCGCGGCGGCCTCGCCGCCCGAGGTCCACCAGTGTGTGACCTCGATGTCCACCGCATGAGCGGGGGCTCCCAGCGACGCGCCCGCCAAGACCGCGGTCGCAATCATTCTCTTGTTCATTGTTTCCCTCCTTGTGCTGTCCGGCGCGATTGGCGCGCCCGGCAACGCTTTGCATTGTATAACAGGAAGGCGGGTGCGGCGATGAAGGGACCGAAGGTATGATCGTGCCGGCGGCGCTCGCCGCCGCGGCAGGCGCGTTCATGCAACACCGCTACGGGGCGTACGTCGACATACCCGTGGAGCTGGTCTACGGATTCCAGGCGGTCAACGGGGTGCACCTGTCGCTTCTTGCGTTTGCGGCGATCTACTCCGGGACCGAGCGCGCGAAGGACTTCCCCCGCGCAATCAGGGTGGCGATCGACGAGCAGGAGCGGCACGTCTTTTCGCTGAGCACAGGCGGGATCGTCACCTTTGCATGCATCGCCTTCTACGAGTACTTCCCGTTCAGCTTCGTTGCGGGCTTCGCTTTCTTCCCGCTGTTCTGGATGGCCAGGCTGGCCTTGGTGTCGGCGACCAACTGACGGCGCCGTTGCTCCTACAATGGATCCGAAGCAAGGCCCGCCTTGCCGGACAAGCGCCATGCACACCGAAGACCACGGCCTGAAGCTCGTCCGGCTGCTCGACGCCGGAGTTGAGGACGCCTTCAAGGCCCTTACCGACCCTGTGCAGCTCAGGCAGTGGTGCGCGCCGCGCGGCTTCGCTGTTGCGGAGGCGGAAGCGGGCGCGGCAGCAGGCGGCAGGTGGCGCATCCGAATGGTCTCGCCCGGGGGCGACCCGCACACCGCAAGCGGCACGGTCATTTCGGTCGATCCGCCGAAGTCCCTCTCCCACACCTTCGCCTGGGAAGGCGACAGCGGCAGGCCCGGACACGAGTCGACCGTGTCAGTCAGCCTTGAGGACCTGCGCGGGCGGACGCTGATGACCTTCCGGCACAGCGGCCTGGAAAGCGCGGAGTCCCGCGACAGCCACGAGGAGGGATGGTGCACCGCCCTGGAAAGGCTCGCCGAGCTGCTGTCGGGCTGACCCGGCCCCGCGGGGGTCTGGCGGAGAGAGAGGGATTCGAACCCTCGATGCGTTTGACCGCATACACGCTTTCCAAGCGTGCGCCTTAAGCCGCTCGGCCACCTCTCCGCGGCGCGTT
>CAZDYI010000134.1:0-3907 GCA_964509765.1 uncultured Gammaproteobacteria bacterium | reverse complement strand
CTTGATGGTCGCCGCGGTCCCGGTCTCCGCGCCAGCGGACTCGATGACGTCCGGGTAGATCGTCCCCTGCGCGAGCCAGGGGACGTCGCCGAGCCTTGCCGCCTCGCGGGAGAACACCTCGACGAACTTCGCCCCGATCCGCCTGCGCTTTTCCTCGGGGTCCTCGACGCCCTCGAGCGCCGCGAGGAACTCGTCCTCGGCGTCGACGACGACCAGCCGCTCGCCGAGGCGCCCGAAGCTTTCCCTGACCTCGGCGACCTCGCCCTCGCGCATCAGGCCGCCGTCTACGAGCACGCACGTCAGCTGTCCGGGCACCGCGCGCTCGATGAGCTCGGCGGCGACCGCCGAGTCGACCCCGCCCGACAGCCCGAGCAGCACCCGGTCGCTGCCGACCTTATCGCGCACCGCCTCCTGCGCCCGCTCAGCGAAGCCCTCCACCGCCCAGTCGCACGGCAGCCCGCAGGCGTCGCGCGCGAAGCGGCGCAGGATCTCGGTCCCGCCTTCGGTGTGCGTGACCTCGGGGTGGAACTGGAGGCCGACGACCCTGCCGCCGCGGCCGGACATCGCCATGACCGGCGCCGACTCGCCGGTGGCAAGCACCTCGAAGCCCGGCGGCGGCGCCTCCACGCCGTCGCCGTGGCTCATCCACACCGGCAGCTCGCCGCCGTCGGCCAGGCCGTCGAGCAGCGGCGAGCTGCCTTCGACCCGCGCGACCGACTTCCCGTAGCCGCGGGGGCCCTCCCGCCTGCGGACCTCGCCGCCGAGCTCCTTGGCGAGCGCCTGCATGCCGTAGCAGATCCCGAGCAGCGGAAGGCCGGAGCCGAGCAGGGCGCGGACCGCCTCCGGTGCGCCGCCGCCGCTGACCGACCCGGGCCCGCCGGAGAGCACCGCGCCGGCGAAGCGCTCCCCGAGGCCGTCCGGCAGCGCGCCGGGCGCCGCGACCTCGCTGTACGCTCCGACCTCCCGCAGCCGGCGGGCGATCAGCTTCGTGTACTGCGAGCCGAAGTCGACGACGAGCAGCCCGCGCCCGCCGCCGGCGGGGGCGGGGGGCTCAGTCAATGCGGTAGTTCGGCGCTTCCTTGGTGACCTGGATGTCGTGGACGTGGGACTCCCTGACCCCCGCCGCGGTCACCCGCACGCGCTCGGCGCGGCGCAGCGCCGCGAGGTCCTTCGCCCCGACGTAGCCCATCGCCTGGCGCAGACCGCCGAGCAGCTGCTCGAGTATCGGGCGCACCCGGCCCTTGTAGGGGACCCGGCCCTCGACCCCCTCCGGGACGAGCTTCGCCGGCTCGCGGCCGTCGCCCTGGAAGTAGCGGTCGGCAGAGCCCGCCCGCATCGCGCCGTACGATCCCATGCCGCGGTAGCTCTTGTACACCCTGCCCTGGAAGTGCTCGGTCTCGCCAGGCGCCTCGTCGGTTCCGGCGAGGATGTTGCCGACCATCACCGCCGCGGCCCCCGCCGCGAGCGCCTTGGCGACGTCGCCGCTGTAGCGGATCCCGCCGTCGGCGATGACCGTCGGGCGGACCTTGGCCCTGCCGGCCCCCTTGACAGCCGCCTCGATCGCGCTCACCTGCGGGACGCCGACGCCGGCGACGATCCTCGTGGTGCAGATCGACCCCGGCCCGACCCCGACCTTGACGACGTCCGCCCCGGCCCCCGCGAGCGCCGCGGCGCCCTTGGCCGTCGCGACGTTGCCGGAGATGAGCAGGACCGAGCGGTGGCGCCGGCGCAGCCTCGCGGTCCAGGCTACGACCGCGTCGCTGTGCCCGTGGGCGGTGTCGACCGCGAGCGCGTCCGCGCCCGCGTCGACCAGCGAGTCTGCGCGCGCCTCGTCGTCCACCCCGACCGCGGCCGCGACACGCAGCCTGCCGTCGGGGTCCTTGCAGGCGTCGGGGTTGGCCTCGGCGAGGATCAGGTCCTTTACGGTGATCAGGCCGCGCAGCCGCCGGCGCGCGTCCTCTACGATCACCCGCTCGATGCGGTGCCTGTGCATGAGGTCGCGCGCCTTTTCCGGCCCGGTCCCCGGCCGGACCGTGACCAGCCGCTCGCGCGGGGTCATCACCTCGCGGATCGGCCGCGACGGGCGCTTCTCGAAGCGCAGGTCGCGGTTCGTCACTATCCCCTGGACGATGCCCTTGCCGTCTACGACCGGCAGGCCCGAGTAGCCGCGCTCGCTCTTTATCCGCCAGGCGTCGGCGACGGTCATGTCGGGGCCGACGCAGGCGGGGTCGCGGACCATGCCGCTCTCGAAGCGCTTGACCGACGAGACCGCCTCGGCCTGCGCGGCCGGCGGCTGGTTCTTGTGGACGGCCCCGAGCCCGCCGGCCTGGGCGACCTCGATGGCCATGTCCGCGCCGGTGACGGTGTCCATCGCCGCCGACAGCAGCGGCGCGCGGAGCGAGAACCCGTCCTCGCGCCGCAGCACGGTCGAGATGTCGACCTCGGCGGGGACGACCGAGGACTTCGCCGGCACCAGCAGGACGTCGTCGAACGTCAGCGCCGTGTCCGGACCGTCCATCGGGGGATTCTAGTTCGGCCGCCATAATAGAATTGGCGCTTCCATGAAGGGGGGGGGGTATCACAGTGCCTGACCCCGCCGGCCGAGGCGGCCCGGCGGCGGCATGGGCGAGCGCCGCGCTCGCCCTATTGCTCATCCTGTTCGCGCTTGCGGCCCTAATCCCGGGGACCGCAGCGGCGCAGTCGCTGTCGGCGAGCACATCCACAGACCGTACCGTCCTCGGCCGCTGGACGCTCGTCACCCTGAGCCTGGACCAGGACCCCGGAGGGGCGGTAATCGTCAACTTTGAGCCGGGCGCCGACGCCGAGTTCGAGCCGAGCTCGGGAATGATAGAGATCAGCGACACGGCGGAGCACGTGATCTCGGTGAGGTTCAACAGGTACCACTGGCAGAACCAGACGCAGGTCCAGAGCTTCACCACCTCGAGCACCGCCGCGCCCTCTTTCGACGGCCTGTCGGCGCAGGTCAACATCAACACACGCCCGAACAAGTACTTCAGGTACCTGTTCAGGTACGGGGGCGTCCAGACCTTCCCTCGCGTGGGACACGACGACTCCGACTTCCCCATCGGCCCGGTTCTCACGGCAAACGTCAACGAGGAGGACGAGATAAGGGTAACCGTCAGGATCTCCGGCGCCGCCCCGCGGATTGCGCCGCTGGAGTTCACCGCAATGCGCCGGGACGAGCCCGGCTCCGACACGAGGGTGATCGTCAAGGACCCCGTCATGCAGACTATACCGGCGAGCACTGGCCAGCGGGATATTTACTTCGACATCACGGTCGCCAGGACCGGAGCCCCTGCGGGCGTCGCGACGGTCCAGGTGACGATCGACACCGAGGACGGCGCGTTCAATGCCAACCGCCTGGGCAGGATAGTCCTCCTCCGCGTCAATGTCAGCCCGCAGACGGCGGACGTCGCATTGACCCGGCCGCCGGTCTCCGAGGCGAGCGCCGGGGCCCTGATGACGGTCTCGCTGGACGTGACGCCGACGGACCCCGTCACGGTCAGCCTGTACGCAGACAACGACGACGCCGTGTTCGTCCCCGCCGCGGCGACTATCGTGCTTCAGGACTCGGACCATGCGGCCTTCACCGTGAGGCTCCAGAACCCAATGGCAGCGAACGTCCAGGTCACAGCGAGCGTGTTCAGCGACAACGCGGTCTTCAACGAGATCGGGGCGGTCAGGGTGGTCCAGTTCACGGGGCCGATTGCC
Organism: uncultured Gammaproteobacteria bacterium; assembly: GCA_964509765.1. Taxonomy (GTDB): domain Bacteria; phylum Pseudomonadota; class Gammaproteobacteria; order Tethybacterales; family Tethybacteraceae; genus CAZDYI01. The sequence goes on along the minus strand of CAZDYI010000134.1, from coordinate 175 downwards.
CCCGTCCTGGCGGTGCCGTCGTCGACGTTGCCTGCGGCGTGGGCGACGCTGACTGTGACCTACCCCGAGGACCCGGGCGTAGACGTGGTGGTTACCGTGGGGACAGAGAGCGACTTCATCGAGTTCGGCCGCGACCCCGCCCTGATTACGGTCAACTCGGGCAACTACAGCACGG
>CAZDYI010000133.1:0-15956 GCA_964509765.1 uncultured Gammaproteobacteria bacterium | reverse complement strand
TGACTATGCCGTCTGCGAGGTCGCGGGGCGGCGCCGGCTCGGGATCGGGCTGGGGCCCCGCCGGCGACCCTTCCGTCGGGACCGCGCCCTCGAGCGCCGCGGCGTCCGGCCGGCGCCCGGGCTTGGACTTGGCCGCCTTCGGCCTGACGCCCTCGATCACCTCGCCCGCGACCTGCCACAGCGGCTCGTTGATGTCGTCGGCCTCCGGGATCGCGAACGGCCTGTAGCCGAACAGCGGCAGCTGCCAGGAGGTCTCGCCGATGCCGTCGAGCTTCTCGGCGGCCCTCTCGATGTTGCGCTCGAAGGCGACCGGCAGGTTGTCGGGGACCGCGCCGACCATCGGCAGGCCCTTGGCCCTCTTGCCGAGAGTGACCGTCTCCTTGAGCAGCATGCCGTCGTAGCCGCCGACCAGCAGCGCCGTGCTGTCACCGTTGGCGCGCGCGTCCTTCTTCTTAGGCGCGGCCCCGTCGCTGACGATCACCAGGTCGTAGCCCGAGCAGAGCTCGTCGAAGGCCGCGTCGCGCTCCTTGTCCCAGCTGCGCGCGAGCGCGATCACGAACTTCTGGTTGACCAGGCCGTTGGCGTGGTAGAGCTCGAGGCTCTCGGGGTCGACTAGCGGCACCGGCAGGAAGTCCTCGAGGCCGCCGGTCTTCGAGTTCCGCTCGGTCAGGACCACGCTCAGGCCCTCGTAGGTCGCCCGGACGGCCAGCACCGCGGCGGCCCTGGTGCGGACCCCGCAGATGTCGCTCCCGAATACCCGAAGGGTCGCCGTGCCCATTCCTCTTCCCGTTTTTCCTCCCCCTTCGCGCGGCGGGCCGCGGGGGGATTGGATTCTAGGTCATCCGCGCCCGCCGGCGGGAGGGGCGGGATATAATCCGCCCGCCGCTTTCCGGCCCCGCGTTCCCCGGTAGCTCAGTTGGTAGAGCAAGCGGCTGTTAACCGTTAGGTCGAAGGTTCGAATCCTTTCCGGGGAGCCAGCCTCCGCCGCGCCGGGGCGGATCAGACCACGGCGCCGTCCCGCGACGCCTTGGTCGGGTTGATGAAGTCGGTCCGGTCGAGGCCGAGCCGCAGCGCGACCGGGCTCGCGATCAGGATCGACGAGTAGATGCTCGAGAAGATCCCGATCGTCAGGGCGAGCGCGAAGAAGAACAGCGCGTCGCCGCCGAACAGCAGCATCGCGAGCACCGCGAGCTGCGTCGAGCCGTGGGTGATGATGGTCCGCGACCAGGTCTGGGTGATCGAGGCGTCGATCACGTCGCTGATGTCGGCCCGCGCCCGGCTCGAGCGCAGGTTCTCGCGGACCCGGTCGAAGATCACGACCGACTCGTTTACAGAGTAGCCGAGGATCGCGAGCACCGCGGCGAGCACCGGCAGGCTGAACTCCCAGCCGAACAGCGAGAACGCGCCGAAGATGAACACGACGTCGTGGAAGTTGGCGACTATCGCGCCGATCGCCATCCGCCACTTGAACCGCAGCGACAGGTAGAGGACGATCCCGGCGCAGACGACGACGAGCGCGAGCGCGCCCGCGGTGAACAGCTCCTCGCTGACCTGCGGGCCGACGTATTCCACGCGGCGCAGCCCCGCGCCGGGGTCGAGCGAGCGGATCGCCTCGAGCGCACGGTCGCCGCTGTCGGCCGATTCGGTCTGCATCCGCAGCATGAGGGCGCCGTCGGAGGTGAACTGCATCACCGGCTCCGGCAGGCCCGATCCCTCGACCGCCTCGCGCAGCTCGGCGATCGGCCTCTGCTCGGCGAGCTCGATCTCGACGAGCGTCCCGCCGGTGAAGTCGATCGAGAAGTTCAGCCCGCGCACGGACAGCGAGGCGATGCTCACGAGCACGAGGACCGCCGAGACGGCCGCGGCGAGCTTGCGCCTGCGCATCAGGCGGAAGTTGCGCTTGGCGTTGAAGAACCTCACTGCCTCAGCCTATCGAGATCCGCTTGAGCCGGCCCTTGCGCATGCCGTACGAGACCGCGACGACCGCGCGGGAGAACACCACCGCGGTGAACATCGAGGTGACGATCCCGAGGCACAGCACGACCGCGAAGCCGCGCACCGGCCCCGAGCCGAGCGCGAACAGGGCGAGGCCCGCGATAAGGGTGGTGATGTTGGCGTCGAGGATCGTCGCGAACGCCCGCGCGTAGCCGGCCTCGATGGCGAGGCCGGGCGTCTGGCCGGCGTTGAGCTCCTCGCGGATCCTCTCGTTGATCAGGACGTTGGCGTCGATCGCCATGCCGAGGGTAAGCGCGAAGCCGGCGAGGCCCGGCAGGGTCAGTCCCGCGCCGAGCGAGGCGAGCAGGGCGGTCAGGCACAGCAGGTTTGCGACAAGCGCGCTGACCGAGATCAGGCCGAAGGCCCCGTAGTAGACCGCGATCAGGATCGCGACGAGGACGAAGCCGCCGGTCACCGCGCCGAGGCCGTAGCGGATGTTGTCGGCGCCGAGCGACGGGCCGATCGTCCGCTCCTCGACGATGTCGATCGGCGTCGCGAGCGATCCCGAGCGCAGCAGCAGCGCGAGCTCGTTGGCCTCGTCCGCGTCCATCCCGCCGCCGTGGATCAAAAAGCGCGCGTGGAGCTCGGAGTCGATCCGCGGCGCGCTGATCACCTCGGTCCGGTCGCGGTCGATCAGCACGATCGCCAGCTGCTCGCCGACCCGCTCGCGGGTGTAGGTCTTGATCTTGGCCGCGCCGACCGGGTCCAGGGTCAGGTGCACCGCGGGCCTGCCGGCCTCGTCGCTGCCGTAGCTCGCGTCGACTATGTTCTCGCCGGTGAGGACCACCCGGTCCTCGACGAGGATGTCGCCGCTGCCGTCGGAGTACGGCAGGAGCTCGCGGCCTGCGGGGGCGGCCCCCCTTGCCGCGCGGGCAAGCGCCGCGGCCGACGCCGACGTGCGCTCGTCGACCCCGCGCAGCTCAAGGGCGGCGCGCCGGCCGAGGATGCCCTTGGCGCGGGCGGTGTCCTGGATGCCGGGCAGCTGGACGACGATCCGCGCCTCGCCCTGCCTTGCGATGACCGGCTCCGAGACGCCGATCTCGTCGACCCGCCTGCGGAGGGTCTCGACGTTCTGCCCGACCGCGAGGTCTGTGACCTGGGTGCTGCCGGCGAGCGACAGCTCGGCCTCGACCCTGCCGTCCTCGCGCTCGGTCAGGTCGAGGCGCGGGTCGGTCCGCGTGATCAGCGCGACCGCGTCGCCGAGCCTGTCCGGGTCCTCGGGGGTGACGGTGAGCGTGTCGCCGGCGAGGTCGGTCCTCGCGCGGATGCCCTCCTCGCGCAGGGCGCGCCGCAGGCTCTCCTCGGTCGTCGCCATGAAGCGCTCGACGGCGAAGGCGAGGTCGACCTCGAGCAGGAAGTGGACGCCGCCGCGCAGGTCGAGGCCGAGCGCGATCGGCCGCGCCCCGAGGCCCGAAAGCCAGTCGGGCGCCGACGGGCGCAAGGCGAGCGCGACGATCGCGTCCGGGCCGAGCTCCCGCTCGACGACCGCCTTGGCCTCGATCTGGTCCTCGGCGCTTGCGAAGGCCGCTACCACGAGGCCCTCGCCGGCGGACAGCCGCAGCGGCTCGAGCCCGGCGGAGGAAAGGGCCCTTGCGGCCCGGCCCTCGATGTCGTCGATGACCGCGCCGCTGCGGGCGCGCATCTCAAGCGACGGCAGGTTCGGGTACGCGCTCGGAAGCGCGAAGACGGCGGCGAAAAGCAGCGCGACCGCCACGATCGCGTACTTCCACGCGGGATACCTCCTCACGGCGCGGGGGCCTCGCCCGGCTCAGATGCCGTCAATCGTGCCCTTGGGCAGCAGAGTCTGTATGGATTGCTTCTGGAAGGTGACCAGGTTGCCCTTGCCGACGTCGATGGTCACGAAGCTCTCGTGGATCTCGACCACCTTGCCGAGGACCCCGCCGGCGGTCACGACCTCGTTGCCCTTCTCGAGCGCGCCGAGCATCTGGCGGTGCTGCTTGGTCTTGCGTTGCTGGGGCAGGATCAGCATGAAGTAGAACAGCCCGATGATCAGGAGCAGCGGCAGCAGGTTCAGCAGCAGGCCGCCGCCGCCCGCCGATTCCTGCGCGTGGGCTATTGAGAACATGGGTGCAGATGCGTTTCCGGTGTCCGATTGAAATTTTATCAACCGGCAGGAGGGCTTGGCTTGTCGCTGCCGGGCAGGGCGAAGCGCGCGAGGTAGTCGGCCTCGATGTTGAGCCTCGTTCCTTGTGACAGGCTTGCGTCCGGCGTGAGGTGGGTGAGCTCCATCGTCTTCGGGATCAGCTGCACCGAGAAGCGGCCGTCCTCGGCCGCGGACACCGTTAGCGAGACCCCGGCGACGGCAACCGACGCGCGCGGGACGATGAGGCGCGGGTCCATCCCCTCGGGGACCGATAGGGTGGCGATCACGCTGCCGCCCTTCTCCTCAGCGGAAAGCACCTCGGCCACGCCGTCAACGTGGCCGAGGACGAAGTGCCCGCCGATCTGGTCGCCGACGCGCAAGGACCCCTCGAGGTGCACCGGGTCGCCGGCTGAAAGGGGGGCGGTCCTGGCCAAGGTCTCGGGGCCGAGGTCGAATTCCGCCAAGCTGCCCGATCCGTCGATGCCCGTCAGGGTCAGGCAGCAGCCGTTGGCGCAGATGCTGTCGCCGACTTCCTTGTCGTCCAGAAAGCCGGGCGGGCACTCCACCTTGAGCCCGGCCGTCCCTCCCTCGCGGGTCTCGGTCGCGGCTACCCGGCCCGAGTGCCTGATGATTCCGGTGAACACCTGCGGCCTCAGTTCAGCTCTGACAGCGGCCAGCGCGGCCTGATCCTGACCGAGTAGCCGGGCTGCAGCCGGTGTGCGCCGGCCAGCGCGATCATCGCCGCGTTGTCTGTGCACCAGCGGGCGGGCACGGCGTGCGCCGAGGCGCCGTGCGAAGCTGCGACCTCGCCGATCCGCCGTTGAAGGGCGGCGTTGCGCGCGACCCCGCCGACAAGAGCTACGCGCCGCAGCCCGGTGGCCTCGAGGGCCAAGTCTGCCTTGCCGGCCAGCGTCTCGACAGCCGCCCGCTGGAAGGCGGCTGCCACGTCCTTTTTGTCGTGGCCCTCTATAACTAGGAGGCGCGCCGCGGTCTTCAGCCCGGAGAAGCTCATCGCCATGTCCTTGCGACCGCGCATCGCCGCCGGGATCGGGCAGGCGCCGGGGTCGCCCTTCGCGGCCAGCCCCTCGAGGGCGGCTCCGCCGGGGAAGGGCAGGCCGAGCAAGGTGCCCGTCTTGTCGAAGGCCTCGCCCGCCGCGTCGTCGAGGGTCTCGCCAAGGACGCGGTATTCCCCGACCGCGCGCACCTCGGCGAGGACGGTGTGCCCTCCGGATGCGAGCAGGGCCAGGTAGGGGAGGCTGAAGCCTTCCTCACTCTCAATGAGGGGCGACAGCAGGTGCCCCTCGAGGTGGTTGACCTGCGCAAGAGGCACCTGCCAGGCGTAGGCAAGGGACTGGGCGAGGGCGACGCCTGCGGCCAGGCTGCCGGGCAGGCCCGGCCCGGCGGTGCAGGCAATCGCCGCCGGAGGCTTTCCGCCGTTGCGCGAAACGGCCTCTTCCACGAGCGGAAGGAGCCGCGAGCTGTGGTCGCGCGAGGCGATCTCGGGGACCACCCCTCCGTAGGGAGCGTGCGAGCAGTCCTGGGTGAGGGCCTTGTCCCAGACCAGCCCCCGGGACCGGCAATAAAGCGCGGCTGCCGTGTCGTCGCAGGACGTCTCTATGCCTAGGACCAGGCCGTCCGACCGCAGACTGAGCATGTGATCGCCGTCCTGTCGCTGTTCTTGTTTTTTTTCAGCCGCAGGCGGGGCTTCAGGACCGATTCGTCGCCGTTCAGCAGGCCGAGGTGTGCGGGTCAGGCATTCTAGCCCTAGCGGGACCGTTGTGCCCGATCGTCTGGAAGGGTAACGGAATGAGCACTTCCTGCATGGCCCGCAAAACCCTGTATCTCTCAGCCCGAGCTTGGTGCTTCCGCGATTCGGCCCGCCTCTTGCCTGCGGACCCGGAGCGCCGGCTGTCCCGGCGTGTGCGGCCGGACCGGGTGTGGAGAGTCGCCATCCTTGGAATGCTCCGGGTATTGGGTCTTGCAGTTGTTATTTGCCGGGATATGGTGATATAATTCCCCCCAGCCGCTCGCGTGCGGAACAGGAAGGTAAGGATCATGAAACAGAAACTGTCAAGCAGGGGCTTCACGCTCGTGGAGATCGCGATCGTCCTGGTGATCATCGGGCTGCTGCTCGGCGGCATCCTCAAGGGCCAGGAGCTGATCAACAACGCCAAGGTACGTGCGATAGCTGACCGTCAGAACTCGCTGAAGGTGGCGTGGTTCTCGTTCATCGACCGCTTCGCGGCGTTGCCCGGCGACTATGTTCAGGCGAACATCTACATCACCGGCGCCGCGGCTGGCGACGGCAACGGCCTGATCGCCATCAAGGAGGCCCCGCTTGTGTTCCAGCACCTGACCTCGTCCGGCTACCTGCGCTGCCCGCAGTGCACCGAGACGCAGGCCAAGGACCCAACCGCGTCCAACTCTCTGATCAACACGTACGGCGGGGTGATGTCCATCTGGCACGACTCGGACTACTACGCCATCCGGGGCGGCGTTTCCGGCGGCACGCCGCGCCTGATGATCCACACCGGCCCCCGGATCCCGAGCAACATCATCGCCGAGGTGGACCGCAAGGTTGACGACGGCTCTCCCAACTCCGGGGACTTCAGCTTCAACTACTACGACGGCCAGAATTCCGAGCCGGACGTCGAGCAGTGCATAAAGCCGCAAGAAAATGGGGGAGGCACTGGAATGTTGTACGTAGACAGCATCCAGTACTGGCGCCCTGCGAACGCGTCGCCGCCGATCGAGCAGAACTGCGGCGCCTCGGTGTTCATCTAGAAGCCAGACTTCGGTCGCAACGCGAGGAAAGGGGCCTGTCGGCCCCTTTCCTTTATAAGGCCAACGGCTGGATTGTGAGCCTTGCCTGAGAAGGCCGGCGGAGACAGGGTCGTCTGCGGCCGGCACGCTGTGGAGGCCGCGCTGCGCAATGGCGGCGTGCGGCAAGTAGTCGCCGTCAGGGGGACCAACGAAGACATCCAAAGCCTGGCGGAGGGGAAGGGGCATAAGGTCCGCCTGTCAGACAGGCGGAAAGTTGACGGAATGGCTGGCGGGGCCAGACACCAGGGCATTGTTGCGGTGTGCAGGCCAGCGGTCTCCCCCGGCTGGCGCGTCGCGTGCGCGGAGTCGCCGGAGCCGCTGCTGCTCGTGCTCGACCAGGTGGTCGACCCTCACAACCTGGGTGCATGCGTGCGCACCGCAGCCGCGATGGCCGCGGATGCTGTCGTCATTCCCCGCAAGCGGAGCTCTCCAATGACAGCCGCCGCCAGCAAGGCGGCCAGCGGCGGGGAGGAGGCGGTTCCGGTGGAGTCAGTCACGAACCTGGCGCGCGAGCTGCGGGCGATGCGCGGCGCCGGCCTGTTCGTGGTGGGTTGCGACCAGGAGGCGCCAGCCTCGGTCTGGGACTTCGACGCGACAGGCCCGGTCGCGGTGGTGCTCGGCGGAGAGGAGCGCGGCATGCGAAGGCTGACCAAGGAGCTGTGCGACGCGCTGGTGTCGATCCCGATGCCCGGACGGGAATCCGTCGCCAGCCTCAACGTCTCTGTCTCCTGCGGGATAATGCTGTTTGTGGTGCGCAGGCTCAGGGAACAGGCAGTCAACTGAGAATCTGATCTTGATATAGCCCGCGGCAGTTCGCATTTAATGTAGCGACAGTAGCGATGGAAAAGCTCACCAGCAAGCTCAACGACCACATCAGGGAGGCGCACGACCTCGCAAACCGCGAGGACCACAGCCTGTTCGGCCCCCTGCACGTCCTGTCGGCGATGTGCGGCGACAGCGGCGGCATCCTCGGCAGCGTCGCGAGCCGCGCCGGCCTCGAGCCCGGAGAGCTGGAGCGCGCGCTCGGCGAGGAGATCGGGAAGATGCCGAAAGTGGCCGATCACGACGGCACGGTCACCCCAAGCCAGGAGCTCGTCAGGCTTCTCAACCTGGCCTCCAAGCAGTCTGCGAAGGACGGCGACACCCACGTGTCCTCGGACCGCTTCCTTCAGGTCTGCGCCAGCAGCAAGGGCGAGGCGCAGCAGTTCCTCCAGAAGGCTGGCATCGACGCGGCGAAGGTCGACGAGGTCGTAGAGCGCATCCGCGCCGGAGAGAAGGTCACCGGGGCGGAAGACGAGGGCAAGCGAGGCTCACTCGAGAAGTTCACGATCGACCTCACCAAGCTCGCGCGGGAGGACCGCCTCGACCCTGTCATCGGGCGCGACGAGGAGATCCGCCGGGCGATGCAGGTCCTGCAGCGGCGGACAAAGAACAACCCGGTCCTGATCGGAGAGCCCGGGGTCGGCAAGACCGCGATCGTCGAGGGCCTCGCGCAGCGCATCGCAGCCGACGAGGTCCCGGAGACCCTGCGCAACAAGACAGTCCTGGTGCTCGACATAGCCGGGATGCTCGCCGGCTCGAAGTACCGCGGCGAGTTCGAGGAGCGCCTCAAGGCGGTCCTCAAGGCGGTCTCGAAGGACCGCGACAAGTACGTCCTGTTCATCGACGAGCTCCACACACTGGTCGGGGCCGGCGCCTCCGAGGGTGCGGTGGACGCTGCGAACATGCTCAAGCCCGCCCTAGCGCGGGGCGAGCTGCGCTGCATCGGCGCCACGACCCTGGACGAGTACCGCAGGCACATCGAGCGCGATGCGGCGCTCGAGCGCAGGTTCCAGCGCCTGGTGGTCCAGGAGCCGGACGAGGTCGCGGCGGTCTCGATCCTGCGCGGGCTGGCCGACAAGTACATGCTTCACCACGGCGTGCGGATCACCGACCCGGCGATCGTCGCCGCGGTCGAGCTGTCGGCGCGCTACGTCACCGACCGCTTCCTGCCGGACAAGGCGATCGACCTGATCGACGAGGCGGCGGCCAAGCTTCGGATCGAGCGGGACTCCAAGCCCGAGGAGGTTGACCGCCTCGACCGCCAGATCGCGCAGCTGAAGATCGACGAGGCCTCGGTCGCCGACGAGACCGACGAGGTCTCGAAGAAGCGCCTCAAGGAGATCAGGGAGAGGATCAGGAAGACCGAGTCCGATCTCGCCGACCTGACCGACGTCTGGCGCAAGGAGAAGGCGCACGGAGACGCCATCCGCGAGAACAAGGCCGAGATCGAGAGGGTGACACACGACATCGAGAGGCTCACCAAGGAAGGCAAGTACGCCGAGGCGGGCAAGCTCAAGAACGAGAGGATCGTGGAGCTCGAGAAGATCGCGGCCAAGCTCGAGGCCGAAAGCGAGGCCCAGCTCCTGCCGCTCGAGGTCGGCGAGCGCGAGGTCGCCGAGGTCGTCTCGCGGGCGACCGGCGTCCCGGTCTCTAAGATGCTCGGCGCCGAGCGCGAGCGGCTCCTCGGCATCGCCGACTCGCTGCGCTCGCGGGTGGTAAACCAGGACGAGGCGATCGACGCGGTCTCCGCGGCGGTGATGCGCTCGCGGACCGGGATGGGCGACCCCGACCGCCCGAGCGGGTGCTTCATGTTCCTCGGGCCCACCGGGGTCGGCAAGACCGAGCTCGCCAAGTCGCTCGCGGAGTTCCTGTTCGACAGCGAGAGGCACCTCGTTCGGATCGACATGAGCGAGTACATGGAGAAGCACGCCGTCGCCAGGCTCATCGGCGCCCCGCCGGGCTACGTCGGCTACGACGAGGGCGGCCAGCTCACCGAGGTCGTCCGGCGGAAGCCGTACTGCGTCGTGCTGTTCGACGAGATAGAGAAGGCCCATCCCGAGGTGTTCAACGTGCTGCTGCAGACCATGGACGACGGGCGCCTCACAGACGGCCAGGGCAGGACCGTCGACTTCCGCAACACGGTCCTTATCATGACCTCGAACGTCGGATCGAGCTTCATCGGCGACGAGGTCGACGACGACGCGCGCGAGAAGGTCATGGACGCGGTGCGGGCCCAGTTCCGCCCCGAGTTCCTCAACCGCCTCGACGAGACCGTGATCTTCAACTCGCTCGACGGCAGCGCGCTTTCGAAGGTCGCCGCCCTGCAGCTCGACCGCCTGGTCGCGCGCCTCGAGCGCGAGGGCATCGGCCTGGAGTACACCCCGGATGCGACGAAGCTCCTGTCGCGGATCGACGGCGACATCGCCTACGGCGCCCGCCCGGTTAGGCGCGCCATGCAGGCCCACATCGAGACGCCGCTGTCGCGGATGATCCTCGAGGGTACCCTCGGGGCCGGCCGCAAGGTGCTAGTTGACGCCGAGAAGGGCAAGTTCGCCTTTTCGGTTGACGGCGTCCCGGAGGGCCGCGCGCTTGCGCAGGCGGGGGCATAAATGGTAAGATTCACCCTGTGATGGCTTCCTTCACCTGCCGCATCGGCGCACTCGGCCTCCGCGAGACCCGCGGCCTCGGCCTGCTCGTCCTGCTGCGTCGCTAGACGGCGCGCAAGGACTCACACCCCCCCCCCCACCCACCGCGCCCGCAAGGGCGCAAGGCTTCCGGCCGTGCCCCATCGGCCGAACCACGCGAGAGCGAGAATGACAAAGGACGAAAACAGGATAACGGTGTTCGACACCACGTTGCGCGACGGTGAGCAGAGCGCCGGGGCCTCCATGCGGCCGGAGGACAAGCTTGAGATAGCGCTGCAGCTCGAGCGCCTCGGCGTAGACGTCATCGAGGCCGGATTCCCGGTCTCGAGCGCGGGCGAGATGAAGGCCGTCAAGGCGATCGCCAGGGAGGTCAGCGGGTGCGTGGTCTGCGCGCTGGCCCGCGCCGGCGACAAGGACGTGGACGCGGCGATTGAGGCGGTGTCGGAGGCCGGGCGCCCGCGGGTGCACACCTTCATCGCCACCTCGCCGATCCACATGGAGAAGAAGCTCGGCCTTGCGCCGGACGAGGTCGTCGAGCGCGCGCGGGCCGCCGTGCGGCGGGCGCGCAACAAGGTCGAGGACGTGGAGTTCTCGGCCGAGGACGCCGGCCGCAGCGAGCGGGACTTCCTGTGCCGGATCGTCGAGGCCGCGATCGACGAAGGCGCCACGACCATAAACGTGCCCGACACCGTCGGCTACACGATGCCCGAGGAGTTCGCCTCGATCGTCGCGGACCTCATCGAGCGGGTCCCGAACTCGGACAAGGCGGTGTTCTCGGTCCACTGCCATGACGACCTCGGCATGGCGGTTGCGAACAGCCTCGCCGCGGTCGGCGCCGGGGCGAGGCAGGTGGAGTGCACGATAAACGGCATCGGCGAGCGGGCGGGCAACGCCTCGCTCGAGGAAATCGTCATGGCGCTCCGCACCCGCCGCGACCTGTTCGGACTCGAGACGGGCATAGACCACGCGCAGCTCGTGCCGACCTCGAGGATGGTCTCGGCGAAGACCGGCATGGCGGTGCAGCCGAACAAGGCCGTGGTGGGCGAGAACGCCTTCGCCCACGAGTCCGGCATCCACCAGGACGGGGTGTTCAAGGACCGCGCGACCTACGAGATCATGCGCGCCGAGGACGTCGGCTGGGAGTCGAACCGCATCACCCTCGGCAAGCTCTCCGGGACAAGCGGGGTGCGTCACAGGCTCGAGAAGCTGGGCCACTGCCTTGACAAGGCCAAGCTCAAGGCGGTCTGCGCGGCCTACAAGAAGCTCACCGACAAGAAGAAGAACATCACCGACGAGGAGCTCGAGGGCCTTGTGAGGGAACAGAGCTAGGGATGGCGGGAGCCGGCGCCAGGACGGTGCTGGTCGTCCGGCACTCCGAGGCCGAGCCGTCTAGCCACAGGGGCGACTTCCGCCGCGAGCTCACCGAAAGGGGCCGCGAGGTTGCCGCCGAGCTCGGTAGGCGCCTGCGCGACGACGGCGCGGAGTTTGATGCGGTCCTCTGCAGCGCCGCCGTGCGGGCGGTGCAGACCTTGGAGGCGGTGGCTGGCGGGCTAGGACGTTCCGTCGCGGACGCGACGGTTGACGAGAGGTTTTACGAATGCGGATCGGACGGCTGGGTCACGGCGCTCGCTGGCCTCGATCCCGAGGTCCGCAGCGCGATGGTCATCGGCCACCAGCCCGTCCTGTCGTCCCTCGTCCACCAGCTGTCGGGCGAGGCGGTCCACCTTCGCCCCTGCTCCGCATGCCTGCTGCGCTTCGAGGGCGAGTGGGACCGGATCGCGGACTGCAAGGCGTCCGCCGAGCTGACCTTCCCCGGAGTGCCCCGTTGACCCGGCGCCGGGCCGCGCGCCCGGCGGCTGACCGACCATGACAGGCAAGGCGGGCAGGTCCGGCCTCGCCTGGCTGTTTGGCGCGGACTCAAGGTTCGCGCAGGACCCGCTCGGCCTCCTTGCGGGCGCGGCCATCGTGCTGATCTGGGCGGGCTGGTACGTCGTCTCGCGCTGGGGGGTGCTCGGGTCGATGACCCCTGCGGACATCACCCTCGTGCGCTACCTCACCGGCACCGCGCTCACGCTGCCGATGCTCTGGTGGTGGCACGGCAGGAAGATACCCTGGCGGGTCCTGCCTTTGGTCGTTCTGTCGTACGGGTTTCCCTACGCCCTGGCGATCTTCCTCGGCCTGCGTACTTCCCTGGCGGCGAACGCGGGCGTCCTGCTCAACGGACTCCTGCCCGTTGCGAGCGCCGCGATGGCCTGGGCGGTGATGGGGCAGAACGTCGGCCGCGGCAAGTGGCTCGCCATCGCGGTGCTGTTCGCCTCGAACCTGCTGATGCTCCAGGCAGGCCTCAGGGGAGGGAGCCTGTCGGCGGACGTGCTGTGGATCGTCGCCGCGACCGCGTCCCTTGCGGTGTTCATGACGACGGTCAGGAAGTGGCCCGTCGACACGGTCGTGCTCGTCCCGGCGATGTCGGTGGGCAACCTTGTGTTGTTCCTGCCGCTGTGGCCCTTCCTCGAGCGCAACCTGGCCGGCGCGAGCGCGCTCGAGATATCGGTCCAGGCCGTGTTCCAGGGGGCCGTCAACCAGGTCCTGGTGATCTGGCTCGTCGCGTTCGCGATCCGCAGGATTGGGTCTGTGTCGACCTCGGTCCTCTACGGCTTCGTGCCGGCGGCGACCGCCCTTTTCGGTTGGGCTCTTCTCGACGAGGGCCTTTCGCCGGCCGAGATCGTCGCGATCCTGGGGGTGAGCGCGGGGATAGTCGCGTTCGCCCGTTCGCGCTGAGGCGGGAGAGGGGCGCCTAGCCCCGGTGCATGTCCCTGAGGACCTCGATCGCCTTGTCGAACTGGTTGTCTTCCCGGGGCAGGATGTTGCGCTCCTTGGCCTCGAAGTCGCGCAGGTTCGTCAGGTCCTCGGCCAGCACCTGCTCGTCCGCGGCCTCGCCGACGGGCTCGTCGGGGCGCAGGTACTCGATCTCGACGTCGGGCTGGATTCCTGTCTCGTGGATCGACTTGCCGTTCGGCGTGTAGTAGCGGGCCGAGGTCAGCTTGACCGCGGACTTGTAGTCCGTGGCCTCGAGGTTGAAGACCCGCTGCACGGAGGCCTTGCCGAAGGTCGCCGTTCCGACCACCATGGCGCGGCCGTAGTCCTGGAGCGCGCCCGCGACGATCTCCGACGCCGACGCCGAGCCGTTGTTGACGAGCACCGCGATGTTGATCTTGCGCGACTGGGCGACGGACTGCGGGGTCTGGCAGCTCGACAGGTCCGACTTGTGGACGTTCACCAGGCTGTCGCGGCCGCGGTCGGTGACGACGGTCAGGCCGCGGTCGATGAACACCGATGCGACGCAGATGCTTGCGTGGAGGTCGCCGCCGGGGTTGTCGCGCAGGTCGATGATCAGGCCGTTTAGCGAGCCGCCGTTCTCGCGGTAGAGGGAGTCGATGCTCTCGGCGAGCTCGCGCGAGGTGCGGTTGTCGCGCAGGAACTGGCTGATCCTGATGAAGCCAATGTCCCGGTCGTCGTCGAGCAGGCTCGCGCGGACCGACGGCGAGTTGATCTCCTCGCGCCGCAGGACGACCTCGAAGTCCTCGCGGCCGCCCTCGAGCAGGCGGACGATCGACAGGGTCACGTCGGTCCCGGCGATCCCGCGCATCAGGTTGGCGGCGTCGCCGACGTCCATGCCCTCGGTCGTCGTCCCGTCGATGCTGACGATGTAGTCGTTGGTCCTGAGCCCCGCCCGCTTCGCCGGCGTGTCGTCGATCGGCGCGACCACCCTGATCAGGCCGCGGTCCTCGTCGATGTACAGGCCGACGCCGCCGTAGAGGCCCTTGAGCGAGCGCTGGAAGTTGTCGAAGTACTCCTCGCTGAGGTAGGCGGAGTGCGGGTCGAGGTTCTCGACCATGCCGCGGATCGCGTTTCGCAGCAGCGTCGCGTCGTCGACCTCGTCGACGTAGTTGTTGCGGATGATCGAGTAGACCTGAGAGAACTCGCGCATCGCGATCGACGGCAGCTCGGCGTTGCTCTGGGCGAGCGCCGCGCCGGGCAGGGCGGCGAAGGTTGCGGCCGCCAGGGCCGCAACGGGTCTGGCGAAAGCCTTCGCCGCGCTCATTTCAGCGGGCTCGGCTGCGCTGCGAAGTATGCGGCGAGGTTGGCGAGCTCGGCGTCGGTCAGGCCAGCAAGCTGCTGCTCCATGACCACGTTGGGTCGCTCCCCGTCGCGGTAGGTCACCATGGTGTGGAGCAGGTAGCTCTCGTGCTGGCCGGCGATGATCGGGTAGTTGGCAATCGGCTCGGCGCCCCCTGTGCCGTGGCAGGCAACGCAGGTGCCCGCGGCGGCCTCGCCTGCGACGGGGTCGCCCGCCAAGGCGGGTGCCGCGGCCAGGGCGGCCAGTGCTGCGGCGAGGGCGCGCGACATAGTCACTCGCCCAGCGAGGCGTAGTAGACCGCGAGGTCGTCCATGTCCTGCTCGGTGAGCGACGCGGCGATGGCCGGCATGCTCATGAGCCTGTTGAGGTCCTCGGTGTAGCGGTTGCCCGCGGCGTACTCCTGCAGGGCGTACTTGATGTACTCGCTGCTTTGTCCCTGGATGCGCGGGATCCGGTAGACGCTCGGGAAGGCGATCTTGTAGTCGGCGATGTTGTGGCAGCCCATGCACATCTGCGACTTGACCTTCCCCTGGGCGACGTCGCCCTCAGCAAGTGACGCCGGCGGGAAGGCCAGCAGGGCCAGAAAGGCCGCCAATGCTCCGGCGGAGCGGCTGATGGTCTTCGCTCTCATGGGAACCGCAAGGCACTGATTTTACTTTGAGGCACCGCAAAACCTTGGGCGCCTCAATCCATCAATGGGAAAGGGGCTGCCAGCCCCTCCCCTGAGCTGCGGCTGCGGTCGTGCGCCGCTTTAGATAAACACCGAGGCGCCGCAGTTCTGCTCGACCGGAGGCGATGAGTTCGCGGGGCGCCAGTACTGGATTGCGTCTGCGTACAGGTCGCCGGCCGTGGAGCCGTCTTCGTCCTGCTTCATGCACTGCTCTGTTAGTGGCTCGACACGAAGAGAAGGATTGTTGGGGTCGTAGTAGTTGAAGACGAAGTCGCCCGAGTTCGGGGAGCCGTCGTCGATCTTTCGGTCCACCTCGGCGATTATGTTGCTCGGTATCCGCGGGCCGGTGTGCACCATCAGCCGCGGCGTCCCGCCGGCCACGCCGCCCCGGACGGAGTAGTAGTCCGCGTCGTGCCAGATCGACATTATCCCGCCGTAGGTGTTGACCAGTGCAGTTTGCGGCGAGGGGTAGCGCAAGGGATTGGTCTCCGTGCATTGAGCGCAGCGAAGGTACCCTGCGGAAGTAAGGTGCTGGAATAGCGACACGCTCTCGTCGGTGATGTCGATTGTGTTTTGGATGATGCCGTCGCCGTTTCCTGCCCTGGCTCCGGTGATGTAGATGTGCGCCTGTGCGTAGTCGCCAGGAAGGGCGCCGAAGCGGTCGATGAACGAGAACCACGCGATCTTGAGCGAGTTCTGGCGGTCCGCAATCGCGCGGACCTTGGCGTTGTTGATCAGCTCCTGGCCCTTGAGGATGCC
>CAZDYI010000132.1:0-3853 GCA_964509765.1 uncultured Gammaproteobacteria bacterium | reverse complement strand
GAGCTCGGCGAGCCTCGCCTCCTGCTCCTCCGCCCTGCGCCTAAGCCTGTTCCTTTCCGTAGCCAGCTCCCTCAACCTGCTGACCAGCAACCGCGCCTTGTCCTCGAGCGAGGGTGACTTCCCGGCCTTCTCGGCCTTCTTCGGCACTGCCGCCATCTCAATCCCTTATTTTAGACTCCTTCCTTTCGATGGCAACTTTCCTGGGCGGCGGCGTCACGTGAGCGGGGCGGGGCCGGTCGTCTGCCTGACCGGCGCGGGAATCTCGGCCGAGTCCGGCCTCAGGACATTCCGCGCCGACGACGGACTGTGGGAGGACCACCCGGTGACCCAGGTCGCCACCCCCGAGGGCTTCGCCGCCGACCCGAAGCTCGTGCACCGCTTCTACAACGAGCGCCGCAAGGGCTGCCGGGAGGCCGAGCCCAACGCGGCCCACCTCGCCCTGGCCGCCTTCGAGCGTAACTGGCCGGGGCGCTTCCTTGTGGTCACGCAGAACATCGACGACCTCCACGAGCGGGCCGGCAGCGAGAACGTCGCGCACATGCACGGCGAGGTCCTCAAGGCCCGCTGCATGTCCTGCGGGCAGGTCGTCGAGTCGCCGCCGGAGACGGACCCGGACACCCCCTGCGGAAGCTGCGAGGGCGGCCGGCTGCGCCCCCACATCGTCTGGTTCGGCGAGATGCCGCTCGGCCTCGACGCGATCTACGCCGCCCTGCGCGAGTGCTCGGTCTTCATCGCGGTCGGGACCTCCGCTGTCGTCTACCCTGCGGCCGGCTTCGTCCAGGAGGCGAAGGCGCACGGCGCGCGCTGCCTCGAGGTCAACCTCGAGGACACCGCGGCGACCTGGGTGTTCGACGAGACCAGGACCGGCCCCGCCACCGAGGCGCTGCCCCCGCTGCTCGACGAGCTCGCCGCGGGCGCGGCCTAGCGCGAGAAGACCAGCTTCCGGTCCTCTATCCACAGCCCCGCCAGGGGCTGGCCGAAGCAGCAGCCGGTGTCGATCATCGCGACGTCGCGCCGGACGTACAGCCCGAGCGTCGACCAGTGCCCGCAGACGACCGCCGTGGCGCCCAGCGCCCGGCCCGGGGCGTCGAACCACGGGACGCTGCCGTCGGGCAGCGGCTCGCCGGGCATGCCGCGGTAGGACCAGTCGATCGCCCCGCCCGCGGTCACCGCGCGCATGCGGGTCATGACGTTTACGATCGCCTGAAGCCTGCGCCCGCCCTCAAGGCCGCAGTCCCACCTGTCCTCGTCGCTGCCGTACATCCCGACCAGCGCCCTGTCGCGGTCCGCCCCGGAGAAGGCGCGCTGCGCCTCCGCCGACAGCCCCAGCAAAGCGTCCAGGTCCCACGAGGGCCACGCGCCGGCGTGGACGACGACAGCGTCCGCTTCGGGAACCGCGACGGCAAGGGGCCGCCGCAGGAGCCAGTCGCAAAGCCCTTCGCCCTCCGGATGGTCGAGGATCCCGTCCGTGTCGCGCCTCGGGGCTGCGCCGGGGACGCGGGCGCGGAGCAGGTGCAGGTCGTGGTTGCCGAGCACGGCCTCGGCCGCGTCGCCCATCGAGGCGACCTCGCGCAGAACGCCGACGCTGTCGGGGCCCCTGCCGACGAGGTCGCCGACGAAAACAACCCGGTCGCCCGGGGAGGGCTTGGCCCGCGAAAGCAGGGAGCGCAGGTCGTCCAGCTGTCCGTGGACGTCGCCGACTGCCAGCGTCGCCACGGGCTGCCGCGCCGCTACCCGCCTCAGGCGGGGCGGCGGACGGGTTCCGTCACTGCGGCCGGCGGTAGATCTTTCCGACCGGCTCGGTGTTGGCGACCGCCTTCTCCTCGGGCACGTCGGGCACGCCGTAGACGAGGCTGTTGACCAACAGCGCGGTCATGATCACGACGACGACGCACAGGAAGAACCCGCACAGCGACATGACCACTATGTCCCAGAACGGTGACTTCGCGCCGGCCATGGGGGCTATTTTCTCACATGCGGAACGGCATTGCCGCAAAAAATGTCACATCGGCATGCAACCCAACCGCAAGGTGTTGCATGCCGCCGCCGTTCCGTGTTAGCATGCAGACATGGCCGCCGCTCCGCAACTTGCTCCCGCTGTCGCCCGGGAAGAGCGCAGGATATCGCACAGGACCTGGGTGCAGCCCGGCATGTTGCTCTGGGCGCGCAAGCGCGCGGGGCTGACCAAAGCCGACCTTGCCGACAGGTTTCCCGAGTACCGCGACTGGGAGGCGGGAAAGATCAAGCCCGAGCATCGGGAGCTCGACCTGCTCGCGGACGAGTTCGAGATGCCGGTGAACTACCTCCGGAGTTTCAGGCCACCGGACGAGGTGCTGCGGCTCGCGGACTTCCGCTCGGAGGGAGCGCGTTGCGGCAGGACCTTCTGCTTCGACCTCCATCGAACATTCCGAAACTGCACGAGACGCCAAGTGTGGTACGAGGAGGACTACGCGCCCATGGCGGGGCTGTCCCCCTTGGGGTTCGTCGGCTCCGCCGGCTTGCAGAGCGATCCTGCCGCAGTGGCGTCGCATATTCGCCGGCTTCTGGACCTGGACGTGTCCAGGACAAAGGAACTGGAGTCCGCCGGCGCTGCGCTCTCCTCCTTAGTCTCGAAGGCCGACGAGGCCGGGATTCTTGTGATGACCTCTCACACCGTGAGCTACCAGACGCGCCGGGCGTTCGATCCCAACGTGTTCCGCGGCTTCGCCCTGGTCGACCCCGTTGCGCCCCTGGTGTTCCTCAACGGCGCGGACGTGAAGACTTCGCAGGTGTTCACCCTGGCGCACGAGCTCGCCCATCTGTGGCTGGGAGAGTCGGGAGTTTCGGATGTCATTCCGTTTGCTGAGGGCAACTGCAAAGTCGAAAGGTGGTGCAACGAGGTGGCTGCCGAGCTTCTGGTTCCCCTCGATGACCTGAGGGAGGAGTGCGCCGGGCGAAACGGGATCGGGAAAGACGTCTCCGAGCTTTGCGATCTGTACAAGGTGTGCGGATTGGTCATAGCCCGCCGCTTGCATGACGGCAAGTTGATCTCCGAGACTCAGTTCGAGGATCTGTTCCGGCGGGAGCTCGACAGGTTTGCGTCCCGCAAGCATCCGACCCAAGCCTGGCACTGCGGGGAACTTCACCGCTACCATTACTCCCGGGTCGGCAAGCGCTTCGCCAAGGCCATCGTGGAGCTTGACTCCGAGGAAAAGATGCTGGACACCGATGCTGTGAAGCTGCTGGACGTTCCGAGGGGGACATCCTACGAGAGGTTTGTTGAGGAACTTGACAAAGTCAGTTGAAAAATTCCTGCTGGACACGAACGCGCTCACCAAGATAGGGCGCAATTGGGGCCAGCCGCCGGACGGCCACATCATCTGGGTCTTGCTGATCATCAAGATTCAGCAGGGGGTGTTGCTCAGCGACGAATTGGTGCTGACAGAGCTCAAGCGAGGCAACGACCGGCTGATGGTCTGGGCCGAGAAGGATCTCGGGGAAGAGTTCTTCCTCGAGCACGACCCAGAGATGCAGCTCGCCTTGAAGAAAATCGAATGCTGGTTGGCTGACAACCAGTACGACCCAGACGAAGCCAAAGACTTCCTGGAAGAGGCGGACGCCTTCCTGATCGCACGGGCGATCACGTCAGGCTACACAGTGGTCACCCAGGAGGTGCGCAGCAACTCGAAGATCAAGATCAAGATCCCGACCGTGTGCGACGCATTCGGCGTCGAGTGCATCAACATGGAGACCCTGCTGG
The DNA here is from genome assembly GCA_964509765.1 of uncultured Gammaproteobacteria bacterium. Taxonomy (GTDB): domain Bacteria; phylum Pseudomonadota; class Gammaproteobacteria; order Tethybacterales; family Tethybacteraceae; genus CAZDYI01. The sequence continues at coordinate 114 of CAZDYI010000132.1, read as the reverse complement.
GGTTCAAGAAGGAGGAGTTCGACGGCGTCGGCTATCCGGACACGGAGAACTGGGAATACAGGAAAGGTGTCGTCAAGACAGAAATTGACGGCCAGCGCCGGTCCATGCCCATTA
>CAZDYI010000131.1:0-2259 GCA_964509765.1 uncultured Gammaproteobacteria bacterium | reverse complement strand
GTGTTCGAGACCGCCCTTGGGGACGACGAGCTGGTCACCAAGGTCGAGTTCAGCGTGCCCGAGAAGTCTGCGTACGTGAAGTTCCACCAGAAGGCCTCGCTGTTCGCGCTCGTCGGCGTGTTCGTCGCGAAGACCTCGGACGGCGTGCGCGTCGCGGTCACCGGCGCGGGCTCGGACGGGGTGTTCCTGCACGAGGGCATCGGCGAGGCGCTCGGCAAGGACTTTTCGGCGGACGCGGCCCGCAAGGCCGAGGTCTCGGCCGAGGGGCTGATGTCCGACGTGCACGGCTCGGCGGCCTACCGGGCGCACCTGATCGGCGTGATCGCCGCGCGCGCGGTCGAGGCCTGCTGACTGCGCCGGATCCGGGGCGTCCCCCGCGGCGCGCGGGGGAGAAAACAGAAGCGAGACCCGGGGTCCGGGCGGGCCTGACCGACTGATGGACATCACCGAGACGAGGAGGATCCGCGCCGGGCGCGAGGTGGTGTTCCGGTCGCTCAACGACCCCGAGGTCCTGCGCAGGGCGATCCCGGGTTGCGTGTCGATGGAGCGGGTCGCGGACAGCGAGTTCGAGGCCGAGGTCGCGGTCAAGGTCGGTCCGGTCAAGGCTAACTTCAAGGGGAAGGTCGAGCTCAGCGACATAGTCGAGCCGGAGTCGTACACGATCTCGGGAAGCGGCAGCGGAGGCGCCGCGGGCGTCGCGAGCGGGGAGGCGAAGGTCAGGCTAGAGGACGCCGGCGGAGAGACCGACCTGATCTACGAGGTGACGGTCAAGCCTGGCGGCAAGCTCGCCCAGCTCGGCAACCGGGTGATCAAGAGCGTTGCGAAGAGCCAGGCAGACAAGTTCTTCACCGCCTTCGGGCAGATCGTCGAGGGCGGCAAGCCGGAGGAGGCTCCCAAGCCGGACGCGAGGAAGCACAGGATAATCTCCCCGTGGGTATGGGTGGCAACCTTCGCCGCATTGGCCGCGGCGTACTACGTCCTGACCTCCTGAGCGGGAGAGTTTCCTCATGAGCGCAGCCAGGAAAGGCGGCAAGGACCGTGCCGGGTCGGTGAACGCAGTGATGGACCTGCTCGCGGAGCGCGACTACGTCGCCGCGAGGCCGCTGGCGACTGTCGTGTTCCTCGCGCTGAAGATGGGCAAGCCCCTGCTGCTCGAGGGCGAGGCCGGGGTAGGCAAGACCGAGCTCGCCCGCACCGTGGCGGACGCGCTCGGCGCCGAGCTCATCCGCCTGCAGTGCTACGAGGGCCTCGACATATCGTCCGCGGCATACGAGTGGGACCACCCGCGGCAGCTCATGGAGACGCGGATAGCCGAGGCGAAGGGCGAGACCGAGGGGCTGTCGGGCAGGCTGTACTCCGGCGAGTTCCTCCTAGAGCGCCCGCTGCTCCGCGCCCTGCGCGACGGCAGGCGCGGCAGGCCGAACGTGCTGCTGATCGACGAGATCGACCGCGCCGACGAGCCGTTCGAGGCCTACCTGCTCGAGCTCCTCTCCGACTTCTCGATGACGATCCCCGAGCACGGCACGGTGACCGCAAAGGAGCCGCCTGTCACCGTGATCACCTCCAACAGGACCAGGGAGGTGCACGACGCGCTCAAGCGGCGCTGCCTGTACCACTGGGTGGACTTCCCGACGGTCGAGCAGGAGCTGGAGATCGTCCGGCGGCGCGCCGCGGTCGAGACCGAGGGGCTGCGGGAGCAGATGGTCCGCTTCGTCCACGAGCTGCGGCAGCTCGACCTCTACAAGATCCCCGGCGTTGCCGAGACGATCGACTGGGCTAACGCCCTGGTCGGGCTCAACCGCCGGGAGCTCGACCAGGAGACGGTCGACGTCACCCTCGGCGCGCTGCTTAAGTACCAGGACGACATCGAGAAGGTGCAGGGGGCCAAGGCCGCCGAGCTGCTCGAGCAGGCGCAGGCAGGTGGCTGAGGGCGCATTGGAGGACCGGCTGCCGCCGAACCTCGTCGTCGGCGAGGTGAGCGGCGCGCGGATCGCGAACAACCTCACGCGCTTCGCCCGCATGCTGCGCGAGGTCGGCTTCCGCACCGGGCCCGACGCCGCGATCGAGGCGGCGCGGGCGCTTTCCCATGTCGGGGTGGCCAAGAGGGTCGACTTCTACTGGACGCTGCACGCCCTGTTCGTCGAGCGGGAGGACCAGCGCGCGCTGTTCCGGCAGGCGTTCCGCCTGTTCTGGCGCCACGTCGACCCGCTCGTCGAGGAGCTCGACCTGCTGTCGTCGATGGAGGGCGTGCGCACGCCG
>CAZDYI010000130.1:0-10275 GCA_964509765.1 uncultured Gammaproteobacteria bacterium | reverse complement strand
GGGTCCTTTCAGTCGGCATAAGGGGGCGGATTCTATCCGTCCCGCGCCTCCCCGACTGCCCCCTCCGCGGCCAGCGCGTCCACCTCGTCGTCGGTGTAGCCGTGCTCGAGCAGCACCTCGCGGCTGTGCTCGCCTACGAGCGGCGCGTGGCGCTCTACGGTCGCGGGCGTGCGGCCCATCCTCACCGCCGGGCCCACCACCTTGACCTTGCCGGCCTTGGGGTGCTCGTACTCGGTGATGGCTCCCATGTGCCTGACCTGCGGGTCGCCGGCGGCCTCGAGGTGGGTGCGGACCTCGCCGCACCAGATGTCGGAGGCAAGCATTTTCTCGATCAGCTCGGCGGTCCCGAGCCTTGCAGTGACCTCCGCTACCTTCTCCCAGATCTCGTCGCGCTTGTCGAACAGTGTCTTCGGGTCGTCGTACTCGAGCAGTCCCGGTTCCTCGAGAGTCTCGACCAGGGTCTTGAAGGGGCTCATCGCGATCGTCACCCAGCCGTCCTTGGTCGGGTAGACGCCGAACGGCGCGTCCATGCCGGGGTGGCCTATCCCGGATCGAGGCCGCTCGAAGTCCTCGTTGAAGTTCATCGCCATGAGCATCTCCTGGCCCTGGTGCGCGAGCATGCCCGACAGCAGGTCGACCTTAACGTGTTGGCCTTCGCCCGAGCGCTCGCGCCACAGCAGCGCCGAGAGGATCCCGTAGACCATGTTCATCGCGCCGACCTGGTCGGAGAACCCGGCGCCGACCGGGACCGGCGGGCCGTCGGCGCTGCCGGTCGCGGCCATCAGCCCGGTCAGGCCCTGGATGAGCATGTCCTGCCCCGGGCGCGTGACGTACGGGCCGTCGTCGCCGTAGCCCGAGCCCGAGCAGTAGACGATCCTCGGGTTGACGGCGCTGAAGTCCTCGTAGCCGAAGCCGAGACGCTCCATCACTCCGGGGCGGAAGTTGTGGATCACGACGTCCGCCTTTTTCGCAAGCCGGAAGACGACGTCCTTCGCCGAGTCCGCCTTGAGGTTGAGCGCGAGCGAGCGCTTGTTGCGGTTCCAGGCGAGGAAGTTCGGGCTCTCGGTCCCGCCGACCCACTTGTTGCGGAAGGTTAGCGAGCGGAACAGGTCGCCGCTGCCCGGGCGCTCGACCTTGATCACGTCGGCGCCCATGTCGCCGAGCAGCTGCGTGCAGTAAGGGCCCTGGAGCAGGTGCGAGAAGTCCAGCACCGTGTAGCCCGCGAGCGCCTTGTCAGCCATCCTCGTCCCATCTTTCGTCGAGGTCGCCGCGCGCAGCCTTGCGCGCCGTGCACCACTCCGTGCGGATCTTCTCAAGCAGCTTGCGTTGTTCCGTCGCCGCGGCGACTCCCTCGCGGATGATCTCTGAGGCCTTGAGCTGGAAGGCTACGCAGCCGTCGAAGCGCGGGCGGACGATCGCGCCGCTCACCGTCGCGTGGGTGTCGCGGTAGAAGCCGCCGCAGGTCTCGTTTACCCCGGCGTCGCGCCAGGCCGCGTCGGAGGAGGGCTGGCCGGAGTGCGCCGTGATGAAGCCGCGCTGGACCTCGTCGTCGAGCAGCCAGCGCAGGTGGTCCAGCAGCTTTGGCGACGGCTTCGCGCCCTTGCTTATGCCGATCCCGGTCCCGCCCAGGACCGTGCCGCGCCCATTGTTGACCCAGTGGAAGCGCGGGGCGTCGGAAAAGGCGATGCGGTTCTTGCGGTTGCCCTCGGCCGCGTAGGTGACGTAGCCGAACACCAGCGGGACGAGCGCGATCGAGTCGCCGCCCGCCATAGTCTCGAGCAGCTCGATCGGGTTCATCTCGCGGGTCTCGCGCGGAGCGCGCCAGTAGAGCTCCTCGATGATGCTGAGCGCCATCGCCGCTTCGGCCATCTGGCCTCCGCGCAGCCGCTCGCCGAGGCCGGAGGCGATTGAGTAGAAGGTGAGCAGGGCGTGCGGGCCGGCAAGGGAAAGGGCGACCGGCGCCTCCTTCGACAGCTCGAGCACGTCCTTCCAGTGCGCCGGGGCCTCCGCGACCATGTCGGGCCGGCGCGCCGTAACCTGCGCGGCGACGTCGAGCGGAAGGCCGTACGTCCGGCCCTCCCAGCGGTACGAGTCCAGCGCCTTGCCGACGGTCGATTGCCGCCAGCTGTCGATCTCCTCTTCGCCGAAGAACTCCTCGAGCGGCGCCAGGCAGCCGGTCGCAACGGCCTCGCCGAGGTGCGGGTGGTCGAACACGACGAGGTCGTGCTTCTTCGCGAGCTCCGCGATCGGCGCCGACTCGAATCCCTCGAGCGGCTGCTTGCTCCAGTCGACCAGCTGCTCGCCGGACTCCTCGCGCACCTTTTCCGCGGCCGCCGCCAGCGCGTCGTAGCCGCGCGGGTGGTCCCAGGTGAGTCCGGAGTAGGTCATGCGCCGCCGCCCATCTGCCGCGCGACCGCCTGCCACAGCGCCTCGCCGCCGACGTCCATCTCGACCTTGGTTATGTGCCACCTGCCGAGGTTGGCGGAGTAGAGGACGTCGCCGTCGAAGGCGACGTTGGTCGGATGGCAGAAGGTGTGCGCGGTCGGGTCCTCGATCAGCACCTCGACCTCGCTTCCGTCCTGCGACGCGCGCAGGATCCGCGACGGCTCGTAGCAGGAGATCACGAGGCCGCCGTTTTTGTCAAAGGCAAGGCCGTCGGGAAGTCCCGGCAGGTCGGAGGCGAACGCCTCGGGCTCGCCAGGGCCGCCGCCGTCACCGATCGGTATGCGCGTGACGCGGCGCGCGAAGGTCTCGCAGACGTACAGCGCGCGCTCGCCTTCGCGGATGGCGAGACCGTTGGCGAAGTTCAAGGGGGCCTCGTTCCAGACCCCGCCCTTGCCGGAGTCGAGGTCGTACGCCCACACCGACGGGCCGGGGCTGTCGGCCTCGCGGCTGTCGGTGACGAACAGCCTGTTCGATGCGACGTCGACGGCCGGATAGTTCGGAACGCCGATGCCGGGCTCGGTGAACCGCTCGAGCTTTCCCGAGGCAAGTTCGAGCCTGAAGACCGCCTTCTCCTTGAGGTCGCAGCAAAACAGCGCGCGGCCGCCGTGGAAGGCGATCCCGAGGATGAAGCCGCCGGTGTCCGCGACCTTCTCGGCTGCCTTGCCGCCGGGGTCGATGCGCATGATCCCGCCGAGCTCTGTCCCGCACCAGACGCTGCCGCCCGGTCCGACCGCGACCCCCTCTGGGTGGCCGAGCCGCGGCTCGGAGAGCGTTCCGTCGTACAGGGTAGACGCGCGCGCGATGTCGAGCGCGGTGCGCTCCGCGGTGGAGAAGGAGTAGCGCTCAGTCATGGCGTCCGCTGTGCAGCGACGAGCCGTCGGCCGGGTCGAAAAGGTGGAGCCTGTCGCGCTCGAAGCTTACGCCTACATTCTCCCCGACCGCCCGCCCGCCGTCCGGAGCGACCTTCAGGACCAGCAGGTCCTCGCCGCACTCGACGGTCAGCAGCAGCGTGTCGCCGAGCAGCTCCGATGAGTACACCTCGCCGCGCAGGTCGCCGCTCTCGGGCGCGCAGACCGATAGGTGCTCAGGTCGGATGCCCGCGACGACGCGCTCCATATCCTTCGCGCCGTCGGGGCAGGGCAGCGAGCCGTGGCTGTGGGCGAGCATGCCGTCCTGCTTCCCGACCGGGACCAGGTTCATCGGCGGCGAGCCGATGAAGCCGGCGACGAAGGAGTTCGCCGGCCTTGCGTAGATCTCCTTCGGCGTCCCGAGCTGCTGGATGCGCGCGCTGTTGAGGATGCAGATGCGGTCGGCGAGCGTCATCGCCTCGACCTGGTCGTGGGTGACGTAGATCGTCGTCGTCCTCAGCTCCCCCTGGAGGTGCTTGAGCTGGGCGCGCATGACTGTCCGCAGCTTCGCGTCGAGGTTCGACAGCGGCTCGTCCATCAAAAACAGCGACGGCGTGCGGACGATCGCCCGCGCGAGCGCCACCCGCTGGCGCTGCCCCCCGGAGAGTTCCGCCGGGCGCCTTGCGACCAGCTCGCCGAGGCCGACCTTGCCGGCGGCGTCGCGGACCATTTCGGCCCTTTTTTCCTTGCCGATCCCGCGCACCTTGAGCGGGTAGCCGATGTTCTCGCCGACGGTCATGTGCGGGTAGAGGGCGTAGTTCTGGAACACCATCGCCACGCCGCGGTCGCGCGCCGGGACGTCGTTGACCCTCTTGCCGCCGATGAGGATGTCGCCGCTCGTCGGCTCCTCGAGCCCGGCGACCATCCGCATCGTCGTGGTCTTGCCGCAGCCGGACGGCCCGAGCAGGACGATGAACTCGCCGTCGTCGATCTCGAGGCTCAGGTCCTCGACTGCGACGACCTGGCCGAAGCGCTTGCCGAGCCCGCGCAGGGAGATGCTGGCCACGGGCCTTCGGTCAGCCGGCGTGCTCCGGGAAGTACCCCGGAAGCGCGTCGAAGATCCTCATGTTGTCGCGCCGGTCCATGACCACGAGCTTGTCGCCGTCGTAGTCGACCGAGGACACCTTCGTCCAGCCCTCGGGCCTGCGGAACGCGCCGATGATGTGGTGGAGCTCGACGGCCCCGTTTGGGTCGAGCATCAGGCACGTCGCGAAGTTCTTCCTCGTCATCTCGTTCTCGCCGATCGAGGCCGCGTGGCCCGCGCAGCCGTAGCTGATGCCGTCCTCGATCCCGAGCACGCCGTTGTGCTTCGAGCTCCACGGCTTGCGGCGGCGACCGCCGTTGGAGTGCCACAGCATCGTCACCGGCATCATGAACGGGTCCTTGACGACGAAGACCACGTCCTCCTCGGCCTTGCGCTGCACCGCCGTCCAGCCGAGGCGGCTGCCCTTCTTCTCAACGAGAGTCAGGAAGTCCTCGTAGCCTCCGGCGAGGGGGAACTCGGCGAGGTTGGCGATGCCGCCCTCCTCGCGGGGGAACTCGGCGATGTCCCCGCTGCGCGCCGGGTGCTTGAGCAGGTTCATGTTCATCTCGAGCGGCGTCTCGTGCGTCCAGGCGTGGTCGATCGGCGAGTGGGCGAATATCCCGCCGGACTCCATGCGCGTCATGACGTGGTGCGCGACCGGCAGCATGCCCTCGCCGCCTATGAACCTGTGGCTCTGGTAGAGCAGGTGGGAGCCGGCCAGGATGAGGATCTCCTTCTCGACCTGGGCGCCCATGACCTGCTTCTCGAGCCGCAGCTTGGCGTAGGCCTTCTCGCTGTCCTCGACTACCTCGACCTCGGTCCACGGGCTGTTGGCGGTCCAGCCGTGCGGCGGCGCCTCCTCGACGTCGCTCGCCGCGAACGGCGCGCAGAGGAAGTCGCCCGACAGCCGGCGCTCCACCGGCGGCAGCTCGTCGGGCAGGTCTGCGTCGTCGCCGCCGACCCAGTGCGCGGTGTGGAGCGGGACGATGTCGCCGCCGTCGGCGTGGAAGACCAGGTCGCGGATGTGGCCGACGTCGAGGTCGACGACGATGCCGGCGTCGCGGGTCGACACCGACAGGAGGTTCTCCGCCGTCAGGTCACTCACCGCGTATCACCAGCCCCCCGTCGACCCTGACTATCTCGCCGGTCATGAACGACGATCCGTCGCCTGTGAGGAAGGCGACCGTCTCGGCGACCTCCTCGGGCTTGCCGAAGCGGCCGATGGGGTGCGCCTCGCTCCACTTTTTCACCGTCTCCTCGCCGACCTCCTCGAAGACCTTCTCGTTGAGCGGGGTGAGGATCGTCCCAGGCGCGACCGCGTTGATGCGGATGCCGAGCGGCGCGAGGTCGATCGCCGCCTGCTGAGTGAGCGAGTTGATCGCGCCCTTGGCCGCCGCGTACGCCGCCCAGCCGGAGAAGCCGACGAGCGCCTGCGCCGAAGACATGTTGACGATCGCGCCGCCGCCGCGGTCGGCCATCGACGGGACGCAGGCGCGGATCCCGCGCCAGACGCTCGTGAGGTTGGTGTTGATCACCTCCTGCCAGGTCGCCTCGTCGGTCTCGTGGACCTTGCCGCCGATCGCGCGGGCCGCGTTGTTGACCAGGACGTCGATGCCGCCCCACTTTTCCGTTGCGGCCTTCGCCATCCGGTCGACGTCTTCCGTGCTTGACACGTCCGCGCTTACGAACACGGCGTCGGAGCCGATCCCCTCGGCCGCCTTCATGCCCTCCCCCACGTTGACGTCCGCGAGCAGGACCTTGGCCCCGCCCTGCGCGAAGCGCCTCGCGCAGGCAAGGCCGATGCCCATCGCCGCGCCGGTCACTACCGCGACCTTGCCCTCGAAGTCCTTCGCTCCCTCTGCCATCGTCACTCTCCCTTGAAGTCCGGCTCGCGCTTGTCGAGGAAGGCGTCGATGCCCTCCTGCCCGTCCTTGGTCCTGTACAGCTTGAGCAGCGCCCTCTGCTCGACGGACTTCGCCGTCTCGGCCTGCATGTCGACCCCGTCGCGGATCAGGTCCTTCATGCGCTCCTGCGCGAGCGGCGCGACCTTGAGCAGCCCTCGAACCCGGCGGTCGAGGGCCTCCTCGAGCTCGCCTTGCTCGACGCACTCGCAGGCGATCCCGAGCTGGTGCGCCCGCCTTCCGTCGATGCGCCAGGCTCCGAGCGCGAGATCGGAAGCGACGTGCTTTCCGACCGCCCGGGTCAGCCGCACGGTCCCGCCGCCGCCGGGGCACAGCCCGAGCCTGCCCTCAGGCAGGCCGAACTGCGCCTGCGGTGTGCAGACGATCAGGTCGCAGCACAGCGCGATCTCGAAGCCGCCGCCGAGCGCGTAGCCCTCGACGACCGCGACGGTAGGTATCGGCAACGCCTCGAGCCGGTCGAAGACGCTCCGCCCGCGCTCCTGGAACTCCTGGAAAGCCTCCTCCTGGCCGCCCCGGTACTCCTCGATGTCGGCGCCGGCGACGAAGGCCTTGCCGCCAGCCCCGCGCAGGACGAGGGCCCGCAGTTCCTTGCGCACCTGGATGCTGACAAGCGTCCACTCTAGGCGCTGCATCACCTCCTCCGACAAGGCGTTGAGCTTGTCCGGGCGGTTGAAGGTCAGGGTCGCGACGCCGCGGTCGTCGAATTCGCGCAGAAGCACCTCGTCAGTCATCGTCAGCCCTTCACCGCCCCGACCGTCAGCCCTGCGACGAAGTGGCGCTGGAGCACAAAGAAGATCACGACAACCGGAAGCGAGACGAGCACCGAGGAGGCCATCAGCTCCCCGTAGCGTATCCCGTATTGTCCGATGAAGTCGTTGAGTCCGACCGGCAGCGTGCGCCGCTCCATCGTCGAGGTGAAAGAAAGCGCGAACAGGAACTCCTGCCAGGTGACCACGAGTACGTACACGCCGGTGGCGAGGACGCCGGGCCGCGACAGCGGGACGACGATGTCGACGAAGGTCCGAAGCGGGGTGGCGCCGTCGATGTTGGCCGCCTCCTCGAGCGACTCCGGCATCTTGGCGAGGAAGGCGTGGAGTATCCAGATCGCAACCGGCAGGGTGACCGACACGTACGCGATCACGAGCGAGGTGTAGGTGTTGAGCAGGTCGGCTGCGAGCATCAGCTTGTAGATCGGGATGATGATCGCCGAGTGCGGGAACATCTGCGCGAGGACCACGAGCGAGAGCAGGACCGCGACCGTGCGGGTGCGCACCCGGGAAAAGGCGTACGCGGCGAGCAGGCCGAGGCCGACGGTGATCACCACCGTAAGCGAGGAGACGACCGCGGTGTTGACGAAGTAGGTGCGGAACTCCGGCCGGAAGGCCGCGGCGTAGTTTTCCAGTGTCGGCGACTCAGGCCACAGCCGCGCCGGGACCGCGAACGGCTCTTCGCCCGGCTTGAGGCTGACGGAAACCATCCAGAACAGCGGCAGCAGCACCGCGGCGAGCGTCAGCGCCTGCAGCGCGATCATGAGCGCCCTGTGGGCGGCCGGCCCCCTCACGCGGTCCCCCTCCGCGCGTGCTGCGCGCGCTGGGCGATGAAGTAAAGGCTCACGAGCACCGCGAGGATCATGATCGACGACACGCCGTAGACCGCGGCCTGGCCGAACTGGAACTGGCCGAAGCCGAGCTCGAAGATCTTGGTCGGGAAGATGTGCGTCGCGTTGAGCGGCCCGCCGCGGGTGAGCACCCAGACCATGTCGAAGTAGTTGTAGGTGAGGATCATAGTCAGCACCACGTTGACGAGGATCACCTCGCGCATCGACGGCAGGATCACGTCCCACAGCCGGCGCACCGGGCCCGCGCCGTCGATGGTCGCCGACTCGATCTGCTCGCGGTCGACGTTCTGCAGCGCCGCGAGGTAGATCAGGGTCGAGAACGGGAAGCCCTTCCAGATCGCCGCGACGATCACCGCCGCCATCGCCGTGGACGGCTCGGCGAGCCAGGCGCTGCCCTCGTCTGCGAGGCCGAGGCGGATCATCACCGAGTTGACGAGCCCGAGCTGCGGGTTGTACATGAACCTCCAGAGGATCGCCGTGACGACTCCGGGCAGCACCCACGGCAGGAGGACCACAGCCCGGGTCAGCCCGCGGCCCGGCAGGCGCTGGTCGAGGAGCAGGGCGGTGAAGAAGCCGATGACGTTCTGGAACAGGACGACGCCGACGGTCCACACGATCGAGTTGCGGACCACCTCGCCGAAGGCGTCGCCGGCGAAGACCTTGGAGTACACCTCGAGCCCGACGAACTTCGGCTCGGGGCTGATGAACGACGAGCTGTGCAGGCTCTCGACGAACGTCCCGACCATCGGGTAGTACATCAGCACGCCGATCAAAGCCAGCGCCGGGCCGAGGAACAGCCAGGCCATCAGCCTGTCGCGGGCCGTCATAGCGGGCAGTCCGTCACTGTCCGCACCTCGTTGTCTGGCGGCCTTCCGCCGCCGGGCGTGCCGGGCCTGTTGCCTACAGCGCGTTGATCGCGGAGCAGGCCTTGTCGGCCGCCTCCTGTGCCCCCATGCCGGAGAACAGGTCCTGGGCCATCGTCATCTGGATGTCGGCGACCTCGAGGTACTGCGGCGATAGCGGCCTCGGCGAGGCGTTCGCGAGGTGGGAGAGGATGTCGTCCGGACCGTCGCGGTTCTCGCGCAGGAAGGCGTCGGCGGCGCGCACGTTGGCCGGGATCAGGTCAACCACGTCGCCATTGACGTCCTCGCGCACCATGAACTCGATGAACTTCCAGGCCTCCTCCTTGTTCCTGGAGGCGGAGAACAGCGCGAGGTTCCAGCCGCCGAAGGTGCCGATCGCCGTGCGGCCGGCGGGAGCGGTCCCGTTGACGAAGCCCCAGTCGATGTCGCTCTTCTGCAGGGTCGGCTGCTCAAGCGCCGGCCAGAACTCGATCGCGAGAGTCTCGTTGAGGAACAGCTCGCGCATGTCGCCCGAGGAGTGGTTGAGGATGCCGCTCGGCGCGTACTCGGCGAGGTCCTGGAGGTACTCGAGCGCCTCGACGCTCGGCGCCTGGTCGAGCGCGCAGCTGCCGTCGTTGTTGAGGATCTTGCCGCCGTTCGAGAAGATGAAGCTGTTGAGCACCACCACCGTGTCCTCGCCGCGGTGGGCGAACAGGCCGATGCCGTACTTGCCGTCGCCGGTTAGCAGCTGCCCTGCCCGCTTGAGGCCCTCGAAGGTGTGGATGGTCGCCGGGTCGACGCCCTTGGCGCGGAGCATGCTCCGGTTGTAGAAGCTGAACTGCCAGACGTCGACGTTGAACGGGATGCCGTAGAGCTTGCCGTCGTAGTTGGCGCTCTCCCACGCGCCGGGGAAGAACTGGCTCGCGCGCATGCCGCTGTTGCGCGCCATCGAGGACAGGTCCTCGACAGCGTACGCCTCGGCGAACGCCGCGACCCAGATCTGGTCGAGCGTCGCCACGTCGGGCGCGTTGCCGCCGCGCACCGCGGTCAGCAGCCGCTGCTGGTACTCGGGGTACGGGATCGTGGTGACCTCGATCTTGATGTTCGGGTTCTCGGCCTCGAAGCGGTCTACCGCGGCCTGCTGGAACTGCGACAGCCCCGACTCGGTCTGCTGGTTGTCCCAGAAGTGAACCGTCACGTCCTGGGCGAAGGCCGGCGCGCATAGAGCCGCGGCCGCCGCGATTGCTGTGGTTGTCCTGATCATTCCAAACCTCCCTACCTTATTAGCGTGGCAAAACCAGTTCAGAGGAGTCCTGAACTCCTGCGCCCGTTATTCTATTTCAAGGGGCGTATCCCGCCTCGCTCGCCGCGTCCTTGATGAACGGGATGCCCGCGTCGATGACGTCGTCCGGATTGTCGGCGACCGGCCGCCAGATGCAAAGGCCGCCCGCGAGCTCCTCGACCATGCAAACGAAGCTCTCAAGGACGATCGGGCCCTCGTAGCCGATTGCTGCCA
>CAZDYI010000129.1:0-12155 GCA_964509765.1 uncultured Gammaproteobacteria bacterium | reverse complement strand
GGGGCTGGACGCGGACGACCTGGACTTCAAGTTTCCCGAGTACCGCGACTGGGAGTTGGGTTGGCTCAAGCCCATCAACCGTGAGCTGGACCTGCTCGCTGAGGAGTTTGAGATTCCGGTGAACTACCTCTGGGATTACAGGCCGCCGGAGGAGTATCTTTGGATTCCGGACCTCCGCACGGAGAGGGCGCGTTGTGGCAGGACCTTCTGCTTCGACCTCAATGAAACGATCAGCGCCTGCAAGTCGCGCCGGGTATGGTACGAGGAGGACTACGCGCCCATAGCGGGGCTGTCCCCCTTGGAGTTCGTCGGCTCCGCCAGCTTGAACAGCGACCCTGCCGAAGTGGCGACCCGGATCCGCTTGACACTGGGACTCGATGTTTCCGAAACCAAGGAGGCTGAGTCCGCCGGCGCCGCGCTCGCCTCCTTCGTCTCGAAGGCCGACGCGGCCAGGATCCTGGTGATGACGTCGCACACAGAAAGCTACAAGTCGCGCCGGGCGTTTGATCCCAACGTGTTTCGCGGCTTCGCCATGTCCAACCCCGTGGCGCCCCTGGTGTTCCTAAACGGCGCGGACACAATGACTTCGCAGATGTTCACCCTGGCGCACGAGATCGCCCACTTGTGGCTGGGCGAGACGGGAGTGTCGGACGTGATCCCCTTCGTGGAGGGAAACAACGAAGTCGAAAGGTGGTGCTTTGAGGTCGCGGCCGAGCTGCTGGTTCCGCTTGATGACCTGAGGGAGGAGTGCGCCGGAGATAACGACGCAGGAACGGAGGTCTCGCGGCTTGCCGAGCAGTACAAGGTGTGCGGGCTGGTCATTGCCCGTCGCCTGTATGACGGCAAGTTGATCTCCGAGCCTCAGTTCGCGGAGCTGTTCCGAAAGGAAAGGATAAGGTTTTCCCACCACCTGCATGCTGATCGCGCGGAACACTGCGGGGACCTTCACCGCTACCACTACTCGCGGGTCGGCAGGCGCTTCGCCAAGGCCATCGTGAAGCTTGACTCCGAAGAGAAGATGCTGGACACGGACGCGGTGAAGTTGCTGGACGTGCCGAGGGGCACGTCCTACGAGAGATTTGTCAAGGAACTGGAAAAAATCAGCTGATGCCCGTCGCGGACTTCAGCGAGCGGTAAGTGGCGCGCCTGGCAGGAATCGAACCTGCGACCCCTGGCTTCGGAGGCCAGTGCTCTATCCCCTGAGCTACAGGCGCAACAATGAGACAGGAGTATTCTAGTTTCGAACTGGCCTGCGGGCCCTAGCTCCAGTCGACGATCAGGGTGACGATCTCGAACGGCCTGCACCTCATCTTGAGCACTCCGCCGCTTAGCTCCATCTCCTGCGCGTCTCGCTCGAGGATGGTCACCCGCCGGACGGACTTAGGCTTCTTGCCGAAGACTATCTTGTGCTCCCCGGTCCAGCCGAAGGACTCGTAGTACCTCAGGACGACGCCGCTGCCGTCCTCCGCCTGCTTGACCGTCTCGAGCAGCAGCGTTCCCTCCACGTGGACTGGAATCTTCCACGGGGAGACCTCCTTGCCTTCCGGCAGGCGGACCGGGACGGGCCCGCGGTTGTACAGGTAGCCCTCCGCGATGACGATCTCGAGGTCGGCCGGCTTGACGGGCAGCAGGCTGTACCTGAACTCGTGCATCCCCTGGTCGGCGTTGGGGTCCGGAAGCGTGGCCGACTTGACCAGGGTCAGGCGCACCAGCGTCCCGCCGTCGCGCTGCGCGATGTCGTGGCCGTACTTGCAGTCGTTGAGCAGGGCAACGCCCTTCTTCGGGTCCCACACGCATGCCCAGTAGTGCGCGGGAACCTCGAACTGCGCCCACTCGCCGGGGTACTCCCTGCTCGTTGTGCGCTTGACGTGGCCGAACGGAACGTGGTACCTCGCCTCTTCCGCTGTGATCGCGACGGGGAAGGCTGCCTTGAGCAGCACGTGGCTCTCGTGCCAGTCGACCTTCGTGTCAAAGTCGATCCGCTCCGACTCGGGGTAGAGGCTGATGCGCTGCTCGATCGTGCTTGAGCGCCAGGACCTCTCGACCAGGACGGTCGCGCGAAGCGGGCCCTCCTCGACGAGCTCTACCCTCTTCGCTCCCCCGACGGTCTCCTGCTTCTCCTCGTAGAAGGGGTCGATGTCCCAAGCGTCCCAGCCGATCGGCCTGTCCTCGTAGGCGACGAGCTCGTTGCCGGCCCGCCCCTCGGCAAGCAGCTCGCCCCGCGCCTTGTCCATGACGGAGCGCAGGGCGCCGTCGGCGCCGACCTCGACCCTGACGAGGTTGTTCTCCATGAACCAGCCGTTGCCTTCCTTGCCGCAGCGCAGGTCGGTCTTCACCGGCTCCGGCTCCCCGTCCCTGAGCTTGAACGGCGTCACCGACCACCAGTCGACCTCGAACGGAAGGACGAACAGGCCGCCTTCTGTCGGCTGGCTCGGAAACTGCTTGCCGTCCGGGCCGACCGGCACCTTCCCCCGGCAGCCCTCGAGCTCGAACATGCAGTGGCCGCCGATGGGGCCGCCGTTGACGAGCGCCCACGCCTCGCCCTCGCCGTCCCTTGCGAGCGCGCCGAGCGACTGCCCGTCGATCCCGTCCAGCAGCCCGCCGACCTTCGCGTAGTCCTCCATCGCCTGCTCGTTGACCTCCGCGACCGAGCTTCCCGGCAGCACGTCGTGGAACTGGTTCGTGCAAAGCGCCTCCCACGCCTCGCGCAGGATTTCGCGCGGGTAGTCCGCGCCTTCCTCCATCCTTGCGACGCAGGCCAGGAACTCGGTCCTGGCGACCGCGGCCTCGAGCTTGCGGTTCGCCCTCTTGAGCTTCGCCTGGCTCGTGTACGTCCCGCGGTGCAGCTGGAGGTACAGCTCGCCCTCGTGCACGGGCAGGGAGTTCGGAGCGGTCTCCCTAGCATGCTCCATGAACTCGTCGAGCCTGCTGAGCCGCATCCGCGGCTGGCTTGGCATCCTTTCGAAGGCGCCGGCCTTGCAGACCTGCTCGTCGGTCGGCCCGCCGCCGCCGTCTCCGTACCCGTACGCGATCATCGACGGCATGCCCTTGTGCCCCTGCGTGTTGCGCTCGTGGCTCTGGCTGACCTCCCACCCGCTCATGACCGCCTTGTAGGTCGAGATCTCCTTGAGGTAGCTCTCCTTCCTCGGCGTCGTCAGAAGGTGGCTGAAGACCCTCGTCCCGTCAATCCCCTCCCACCAGAAGAAGCTGTCGAGGAACCTCGTTGCCTGGTTCCAGTTGAGCTTCGAGAACGCGAAGCCGGCCAGCCCCGCCTGCTCGATGAGCTGGGGCAGGCTCGCGCAGAACCCGAATGTGTCCGGCAGGAACAGGATGCGGCTGTGCTTTCCGCCGAGCGCCTCGTCGTAGTGCCGGCGCCCGAGCATGAGCTGGCGCACCAGCGACTCGCCGCCGACCAGGTTGCAGTCGGCCTCGACCCACATCCCTCCGGTCGCCTCCCACCTGCCCTCGTCAACCATTTTCCTGACCCGCGCGAACAGCTCCGGATCGTCCTCGGCGCAGGACCTGTACAGCAGCGGGGTGGTCTGCGTGAAGCGGAATCCCGGATGGCGGTCCATCAGCGCGAGCGCGTTGGCAAAGGTGCGGCGCGCCTTCGCGCGCGCCTGGCCGACCGTCCACAGGTACGCGACGTCTATGTGCGCGTGGCCGACTGCGTGGATGCGGCTGTCGAGAGGCCTGCCCGCCCGAGGCGAGGCGAGGCCCTCCTTGAGCGCGGCCAGCGCCGCGGAAAGCGAGTCGAAGTAGGACCCGTGCGGCAGCGGGTCGGTCAGGTCGATTCTGAGGAAGGCCTCGTCGAGGACGTCCAGCAGGACGCGCCTGGTTTCCTTGTCGGTCGTCTCGAGCGCGGCAGTCTCGAGCGCGGCCTCGGCGAGGCACGCGAGCTCGAAGCCCGCCTCGTGGCGCTGGACGACCGAGCACGGGCGCATGTACGGCCGGGTCCGCAGGCCCGGCTCGGGGGGCCAGCTGCCGAAGCCGGTCCAGCCCCGCGCCGCAAGCGGGACATCCTTTCCGCGCGGCGTGCCCTCAGGGAGGAAGACGACCTGGTGGTGCCTGTCTGCGGAGCCGACCGCCTTGCCTCCTGCGTAGACGAGCGCCTCGGGGTGGCTGAGGAAGTCGCCGGAGCGGCCCAGCGGCAGGTGCAGAGCGCACGGGACGTCGGCAGGCCAGCCCTCGGGTATCGAAAAGGAGCCGAGCAGGGCGAAGTCCGCCTCCCACTCGCCCCAGTAGCCGTGGGGGCCCGCCGGCTCGAGATCCCCGGGCTTCGCGTTGCGCCACGAGTCATCGTCCGGCCCCTCCAGCTTGATGTAGCCGAACGGCTTCAGCTCCTGTTGGCGAGTGAACAGGTGCTGCCGGATCAGGCCGATCCGGTGGGCGATCTTCTCTGCGGTGAAGCGGTACCCGTGGTCCATGGGCGGCCTGTCAGTATAGGTGGCAGGCCGCCTCCTGGCCGCCCTCGCCCGCCTTCCTAAGCTCCGGCGTCTCCGCCCGGCAGCGGTCCATGACGTGCCTGCAGCGGTCGGCGAAGCGGCAGCCCTGCAGGCTCGGGGAGCGGGAGCTCTCCTCGGGGGGAAGGCTCACCTTCTCTTCCCACCTGTCGTTGGGGTCGGGCTTCGGAACGGACTCGACGAGCAGCTGGACGTACGGATGCTGCGGCGAGCCGATCACGCCGGTCGCGAGGCCGCGCTCGGCGATGCGGCCCTGGTACATCACCAGTATCCTGTCGCCGACCTGGTAAGCCGTCGACAGGTCGTGCGTGATGTAGATGAACGAGATCCCGCTTTCGTCGCGCAGGCGCATCATCACGTCGAGGATCGACGCGCGCAGCGAGGCGTCGACCATCGACACCGGCTCGTCGGCGACGACCAGCCGCGGCTTGATCAGGTAGGCGCGCGCCATCATCACCCGCTGCCGCTGCCCGCCGGACAGCTGGTGCGGGTACTTGCGCAGGATGTCCGCGCCGGTGAGCCCGACGACGTTCAGCGCCTCCTCGACCATACCCGCGGCGCCCTTCCCGCCCTCCGCCAGGCCGAAGTTCCTGATCACCGTGTCGAAGACGTGGCCGACCCGGTAGAAGGGGTTGTAGATCCCGAAGGGGTCCTGGAACACCGCCTGGACCTCCCGGTAGAGCTCCCTCCTCTCCCTGCCGCGCAGCTCCGCGCAGTCCCGTCCGCCGAACAGGACGCGGCCGGCCGACGGCACAGTGAACCCGAGCACGAGGTTCGCAAGCGTCGTCTTGCCGCTGCCGCTCTCGCCCGCGACGGTTACGATCGACGGCTCGTCGTTCGCGATCGAGAGGCTCACGTCCTCGAGCGCGGCGAACTGGCGCTCGCCCGATCCGTAGAACTTCGAGACCGAGTCCAGCTCGAGCAGGTTGCCCGGCATCAGGCGGCCTCCGCCTCGCGGCCGAAGGCCGGCAGCTCCTCCGCGTGGTGGCAGGCGACCTCGGTTCCCCTGCCGAAGGCCCTGCGCTCCGGGCGCGCCCTCTCGCACTGCCCGTCGGCGTGCGGGCAGCGCAGGCGGTATATGCAGCCCGAGGGCGGGTCGCGCGGGTCGTGCGTGATCCCGCCCGAGACCTTAAGCGGCTTGCGCTCGGTCAGGGTCGGGACCGACTCGATCAATAGCCGCGTGTAGGGGTGAGCGGGAGCCTCGAACAGCTCGGCGACCGGCGCGACCTCGACGATGCGGCCGGCGTACATGACCGCGACCCGGTCGACCATCTGCGCCATCAGCCCCATGTCGTGGCCGATCATGATCATCGACACGCCGAGCCGGTCCTGGACCTCGCGCATCGTCTGCGCGACCAGGCGCTGGACGACGACGTCGAGCGCGCTCGTTGCCTCGTCGGCGATTACGACCTTTGGGCCGAGGGCGACCGCCATCGCGATGCAGGCGCGCTGCTTCATCCCGCCGGAGAGCTCGTGCGGGTAGAGGCGGGCGGCCTTGCGAGGCAGGCCGACCATCTCGAGGAGGCCGGCTAGCCGCTCTCCGAAGCCGGCCTTGGCGGAGCGGCCGAGGTGGGTGATCACGACGTCGCGGACCTGCGCGCCGATTGTCATCGTCGGGTTGAGCGAGTTCATCGCACCCTGCGGGACGAGCGAGAGCTTCGACCAGCGCCGGCTGCGCAGCTCGTCCTCGGGCAGCGAGAGCAGGTCCTCGCCGTCCAGCCAGACCTCGCCGGCGACGACCCGCCCCGGCGGCTGCACCAGCTGCAGTATCCCCATCGCCGCGGTGGACTTTCCGCAGCCGGACTCGCCGACGAAGCCGAGCGTCTCGCCCTCGCTCAGGTCGAAGCTGATCCCGTCGACCGCGCGCACGTCGCCGGTCGGGGTCTCGTAGCGGACCTCGAGGCCGCGCACGCTGAGCACGGGCCCCGCCGCCCTGCCGCTCCCGGTCACTGCGAGGCCTTCCGCAGGCGCGGGTTGGAGACCTCGTCGAGGCCGAGGTTGATCAGCAGCAGTCCGACGAACATGGCCGCGAGCAGGACGGTCGGCGCGAGCCACCACCACCACAGGTTGCGCAGCAGCGCCGCCGAGTTGATCGCGTCGTAGATCGTCCCGCCGAGGGTCGGCACGCGCTGCGGGCCGAGGCCGAGAGTCTCGAGCCCGACCGCGGCGAGGATCGCCCCGGTCGTCCCGGCGATGAAGCTCGCGAAGATGTAGGGGACGAGGTTCGGGAGCATCTCCTTGAACATGATCGCGAAGCTCGACGAGCCCGACAGCACGGCCATCCGCACGTAGCCGGACTCGCGCATCGTCAGGACCTGCGAGCGTATCAGCCGCGTCGGCGACGGCCACATGAAAAGCGCGATCAAAAGCGCCATCGTCATGATCTCGATCTGGCGCAGCAGCGCGTTGATCACGACAAGCACCATCAGCGCGGGGATGGTGATCGTAACGTCGGCGAGCAGCCGGACCGCGTCGTCCCACCTGCCGCCGATGAAGCCCGAGCTGAAGCCGAGCAGGATCCCGACGGCCATCCCGATCGTCGCCGCGACGACGCCGATCGTCAGCGTGTTGGGCGCGCCGACGAGCAGAAGCGCGAGCATGTCGCGCCCGCTGTTCTCGGTGCCGAGGGGGTGCTCCGGCACGCCGACCTTGCCGCGCGGGCCGTCGAAGCCCACGGGCGGCAGGTTCAGCGGAGCCGAGCCGGTGTAGGCGAGCCCCGCGTCCCAGAACACCCGCCCGGCGAGCCCCATCAGCAGGATCGCGAGGATGATCCCGATGCCGGCCAGCAGCTTGGCGTTGACCCAGGGCGTGTCCCACCGGTTGATCCGCCCCATGGCGCGCCTCTCCGCCACGGCTCAGGCCTCCCTCACGTGCCGGATGCGCGGGTCTATCAGCGGGTACGACAGGTCGACGAGCAGCACCGACACTGCGGTCATCAGGATGATGATGTACGAGGCGCCCTGCAGGAGCGCGTAGTCGCGGCTGAGGATCGCGTCGTAGATCAGCGTACCCATCCCCTGGTAGCCGAAGACTACCTCGACTAGGATCTGCCCGGACAGCAGCGTGCCGATCTGGAAGGCGAACGCGGTGACCTGCGGCAGGATCGCGTTGCGCACCATGTACCTGTACAGGAGGTAGAAGGGCCTCAGCCCCTTGGCCCGCGCGAGGTGGGTGTAGTCCTCGCCCTCGACGGTGATCATCATCCCGCGCATCCCGAGCGCCCAGGCGCCGAAGCTCACCAGGATGATCGACAGCGCCGGCAGGGTCCCGTGGTGGACGACGCTCGAGACGAAGTCCCAGCTCAGGCCGACCGGTATGTCCTGGTCGTAGACCCCGCGCAGCGGGAACCAGCGCAGCAGGAAGGCGAAGACGTAAAGCAGGAACAGGCCGGCGAGGATGGTCGGGATCGAGGTGAAGACCATCCCGAGCGGGATCAGGTAGCGCACCAGCCTCGGCGTCCCGGACCAGAACATCAGCGCGCCGAGCAGGTTGCCGATGAAAAAGCTGAGGGTGACCGCGAAGAAAAGCAGGCCGAGGGTCCACGGCAGCTTGTAGGCGATCAGGTCGGAGACCCGCGCCGGGAACGCGGAGTACGAGTAGCCGAAGTCGAGCGTCAGGCAGTTGCGCATGTAGCTGAGGTACTGGACCCACAGCGGCCGGTCCAGCCCGAAGCGCGCGCGCCAGGCCTCGATGATCTCGTCGGCGCCCTCGACGTAGGACGCGGTCTCCATCATCTGCCCGACCATGGCCGCCACCGGGTCGCCGGGCGTCAGCCTCGGCACCGCCCAGATGATCGTGGCGGCGAACCAGATCGTGAGGAAGAAGACCAGCAGCCGGCGCAGGAAGTACCCCGCCGGAACGCCGCCCACGGTCATGCCAAAACCGCCCCGGCCGCCGGAGGCGCGGCCGGGACCCTTGCTGTGCGGACCTGCGGGCGGCGGAGGAAGGCCGCCCTGCCGGGGTCCGGGCCGGCTTCTATCCCGCCTTCTTGAGGTTGTGGATGATCTGGTGCGTGTGCCCCCACCAGTGCGAGGGGTGGTTGTAGAAGTTGTCCGAGGTCGGCCAGCCGGTCCAGTACGTCGTGTTGGTCGGCAGGATCTTGATCGCCTGGACCAGCGGGACGAACGGCTTCTCCTCGTGGAGGATCCGGTAGGCGTCGACCGTCAGGTCCACCAGCTTCCTGTCGTCCAGGCTGAGCGTGGCCATCTCCTCGACGATCGCCGTGTAGCCGGGGTGGTCCCAGCGCGCGGCGTTGTTGAAGATGCGCTCGCCGATCGGCTTGATGTGGCTGTTGGAGTAGCGGACCATCGACTTGGTCGGCTCGTTCACGGAGCCGCACGACAGCCAGCTGAACGACAGCTCGAACTCGCCCTTCGGGGTGACCTGCCAGAACGCGCCGTAGTCTACCGGGCGGGCGACGGCGTCGATGCCGCCGCGCCGCAGCTGCTCGACGATCACGTCGACCGTCTTGGAGGCCTCGGTGCCGTTGGTGTGCGAGACGATGTCGGCGGACAGAAGCTCGCCGCCCTTCTCGTACATCCCGCCGGAGTTGAGGCTGTAGCCCTCGCCCTCGATCAGGCGCTTGGCCGCCGCGGCGTCGGCCGACTGCGGCAGCGTCAGGCCCGCGCCGAGGATCGCGTCGATGTACGGGTTCATCGTCGCGTACTCGACGAACATCGTCCGCGACGGGGTGGTCGCACCCTCGTAGGCCACGTCGATGATCTGCCGGCGGTCGATCAGGAGGTTGACCGCCTCGCGCAGGTTCCTGTTGTCCCACGGCGCGGCGGTCGTGTTGAACTCGATCTGGCGCGGGCAGAGGTCCTGCCAGCCGGGAAGCGCGTCGCTCCAGGCGACCACGTTCGGGTTGAGTCCCTGGATCGCCTCGAGGGTCCCGTAGGAGACCGACTGGGCGATGTCGAGCTCGTTGGCCGCCATCTGCTGCGAGCGGGCCTCCTCGTTGCCGGCGTAGGTCCAGATCAGCCGCTTGGGCTCGGGCAGGCCGGAGAAGCCGGTCTTCGCGCCCCAGTAGTCGGGGTTGAGGTCGTAGACCAGCCGGTCGGGCGCTGCCGACGTCAGCGTGTAGGCGCCGGTGCCGATCGGCGGGTTGAAGGCGAACGTGTCCGGGTCCTGCCCGGCCCAGACGTGCTCGGGCATCATCAGGACCGAGCCGAAGTACGAGACCGCGAAGTTCGCCGTCAGGAAGGTCGGCGTCGGCGCCTTGAGGTTGAACCTGACGGTCAGGTCGTCGACCTTCTCGACGCTCGCGACCGCGGCCTGGATCCCGCCGGCGTCGCGCAGGCTGCTGTCGGCGTCGTCAAGGAGCATCTGGATCGTGAAGACCACGTCGTCGGCGTTGAAGGCCTCGCCGTCCGACCAGGTCACGCCGTCGCGCAGCTTGAGCGTCCAGACGTCGAGCGACGCGTTCGGCTCCATGCTCACCCCGAGCCAGGGCTCGGTCTCGCCGGTCCTGTAGTTGAGGATGAACAGGGGCTCGAGCACCGCCTGGTGCAGGCCCACGTCCCTGATCTCGTCGGGCCGGAAGATGTTGAAGTTGGTCGGGTCCTTCATCTCCCGCGACGAGTCGAACACGACCGTGTCCTCGCGTGCGACCTGCTGCGCGCCGACCGGCGCTGCGAAGGCAAGCGCCGCGGCGACCGCCGCGCTGGCCAGCTTGCTTGCTGTGGACTTGTTGCTCATTCCGTATACCTCCTGGTCAGGGTTGAGTGTGTGCCGTCAGGCCCGCTCGGGGACGGGCTCCCCGAAAACGACCTCGATGTGGTTGCCGTCCGGGTCTCGGACGTTGACGACGCTCGCCGCCGTTCCCGGAATCGGGTTCGGGTCGTAGTCCAGGCCCCTCTCCTCGAGCTTGGCGACGAACGCCTCCCTGTCCGAGCCGCGCAGGGCGAAGTGCTCGATGCGCCCTTCCGGCGCGCCTGCCGCGTCGGGCCTGTCGACGAGGTGGACCACGGCGCGGCCCTCGCAGTACATCCAGGTCCCGTTCGTGCTGAAGTCGGGGCGCCAGCCGGCCTCGAAGCCGAGGACGTCGGAGTAGAACTCCCTCATCGTCTCCATCTGCGGGGTCAGGATGTTGACGTGGTCGAGCGCGCTGATCATTGCCTTCCTCCCCAGCTCAGTTGCCGCCGATGTTCAGCGGCTGCCTGTCGAGGTCGAGCTCGTCGCCGCTAGGGCGCGGGTGGTGCCTCCAGCGGCCCGAGGGGTCCTCGCCGCGGCAGACAATGGCCTCGACGCCCGCGGCCCACTTGTCGTCGGTCATCCTCACGCTCGTCGGACAGTACCTTAATGTTAAGCCACACCGCCTGCGGTCCGAGCCGTTCGGCCTCGACCCGTGCACGAGCATGTCGGCGTGCATCGAGAACTCGCCCGCCTTGAGGTTGTTCGAGAAAGGCTCGCCGAGCTCCCCGGCGCCGTCGGTCTCGAGGCTGAGCACCGAGCCCTCGCCGGCGTCGCGGTGCGCGACGCGGCCTAGGTGGGTGCCCGGGATGAACTCCATCGCAGAGTTCTCCTCGTCGGCGTCGTCGATCGCGAGCCAGACCGTGACCGTCCGCGTCGGCTCGAGGTGCCAGAACACCGCGTCCTGGTGCCAGGGGACCGCCTTGGGGTCGCGCGGCAGCTTGCAAAAGAAATGCGAGGCCCAGCACACGAAGTCCGGCCCGAGCAGGTCCTCGACGTGGTCCAGGATGACGGGGTCGGTGCAGATGTCCCACACGCCGGCGAGCCGCGCCTGGAAGCAGTTGATCGCGTAGGACTGGCCGCTGTCGAGCCCCGACATCAGGCGGTCGAAGTATGCCCTGTTGGCCTCGGCCCTCTCCTCGCCAAGACCTGGCAGCGGGGAGATGTATCCCTGCTTGTTGTAGCGGTCAATCTGCTCGGCGCTCAGGCGGCGCGGCGAGCCGTTGGCGACAGGCTCGAAAACCGGGGCGCTCCCGGCGTCGGCGCTGACCTGTAACCCCGCCTCTCCCATCGACACGGGAATGTTATGCCAGGACAGCCCCGGATTCCGTCATCGGGATTGACATGTTATTATGCTGGATTGACTTTTTCGGCCTGCGGGCTAATTTCCGGCGCCGGAGGTCCGCTGACCTAAGAATGCTGACGCTTCCTTGCGCAGGAAACAAGAGGGAGCGGCCAGCCGCCCACGCGGCATTCTTGACGTAGCGTGACTTCCGCCGGCACGCACCCCGACCTGGGCGCGGTGGAGGTCCGCACCTTCCACCTGAAGTACTACCTCGCGAAGGGAGAGGCGTTCCACATAGCCAGCTCGGTCCTGCCCGCCGAGCCGCCCGGCGTGCTGCACGACCACGACTACTTCGAGGCGTTCTGGATAACGCAGGGCGGCTGCTTGCACTACGTCAACGGGCGCGCACGAAGGCTTCGGAAGGGCGACATGGTCTTCGTCCGGCCCCCCGACCTGCACGGCTTCAGGTCGGTCGGAGAGGCGCCCTGCCACATAGTCAACCTTGCCTTGCCTGCCGAGGCGGCCGGCGCTTACATCGACCGATACGGCAGCCGGCTCGGCGGGCGCTTCTTCTGGGCCGCCCGCGACCTGCCGGACGAGCGCCAGCTGGACGAGGTGGTCCTTGCGGACGTCGAGAGGCGGGCGGGCCGGCTCGAGGACGACCGCGGCGACGTCCTGGCCCTCGACCAATTCCTGCTCACGGTCTTCTCGCTGCT
>CAZDYI010000128.1:0-14540 GCA_964509765.1 uncultured Gammaproteobacteria bacterium | reverse complement strand
GCCTCGTTCGCGTCGGAGCCGACGGCCTCGAGGGCGAGCTTGCTGCCCTTGGTCGCCTCGAGCATGAGCAGCGCCGCGACCGACAGCGCGGGGGAGGTCCGCTCCCCGTGGGTGACCGTCAGCTGGCAGTCGAAGCCCTTGGCGAGCTTGGCGAGCGCTGCCGCCGGCCGCGCGTGCAGGCCCCAGTCGTTGATTACCTCGACCGCGCCCCTTGCGATGCGCGTGCCGGTCGGCTTACCGCGCGCCATTGTCGCCCGCGGCCCTGGTGAAGATCGCGTCCCTGCCGGTGCGGCAGATCCGCTCAGCGAGCTCCTCGAGGTCCGCGCCCTCCATCCTGTAGTTGATGCAGTCGAGGAGCATCGAGAGGTTCAGGCCGAACACGCACCTGATCTCGAGCCCGTCGAAGCCGTGGTCGCAGACGAGCCGCGAGGGAGTCGCCCCGTGCATGTCGCACATCGCCAGGATCCGGTCGGTCCCGCCGCCGAACCGGCCGAGGGACTCGTGCACGCTCGCGAGGACCTGCTCGCGGTCGGACTTCGCGCTCACCGACAGCGTCTGGATGTCCCCGAGGTCCTCGTCCTGGTAGATCAGGCGCGCGGCCTTGAGGAAGTGCTCGCTGAGGTCCCCGTGGCTGACGATCAGTATGCCGACGCGGCCGGAGCCCATGTTCAGCCCGTCACGGCACCCGTGCTCGCGGACGACACCAGCCTGACGTACTTGCCGAGGACGCCGGCCGGCTTCCGGTCCGG
Source organism: uncultured Gammaproteobacteria bacterium (assembly GCA_964509765.1). Classification (GTDB taxonomy): domain Bacteria; phylum Pseudomonadota; class Gammaproteobacteria; order Tethybacterales; family Tethybacteraceae; genus CAZDYI01. The sequence continues at coordinate 13,791 of CAZDYI010000128.1, read as the reverse complement.
CGGCTTCCACTCATCCTTGCGCCTCGAGATCTCCTCTGGGTCCACCTCCAGGTCGAGCGACAGGGAGTCCGCGTCGATGCTGACCGTGTCGCCCTCGCGCACGAGGGCGATCGGCCCGCCGGCCGCGGCCTCGGGCGCCACGTGCCCGACGACGAAGCCGAACGTCCCGCCCGAGAACCTGCCGTCGGTGACCAGGGCGACGCTGTCGCCGAGTCCCTGGCCGATGATCGCCGACGTCGGCGAGAGCATCTCGCGCATGCCGGGCCCGCCCCTGGGGCCCTCGTTGCGGATGACCAGCACGTCGCCGGCGTTGATCCCGCCGGCGAGGATCACCTTCAGAGCGTGCTCCTCGTCCTCGAACACCCGCGCGGGCCCGCGGATCGACCGCTGCTTGATCCCGGAAACCTTTGCGACCGCGCCCTCGGGCGCGAGCGAGCCCTTGAGTATGGCGATGTGCCCCTCGCCGTAGACCGGGTCGTCCAGGGAGCGGATGACGTCCTGGCCCTCGGGTGGGGCAGGAGGGACGCCCTCAAGGCGCCCTGCGATGGTCCCGCCCTCGATCGCCAGGCAGCCGCCGTGGATCTTCCCGGCGTCCAGCAACAGCCTCATCACCTGCGGCACGCCGCCGGCCCTGTGGAAGTCTATGGTCACGTGCTTGCCGGAGGGCTTGAGGTCGCAGATCACCGGAGTGGTCTTCCTCAGGCGCTCGAAGTCGTCGATGGTCAGGTCCACGCCCGCGTCGCTCGCGATCGCAAGCAGGTGCAGGACCGCGTTCGTCGAGCCGCCGACGGCCATGACGGTGACGATCGCGTTCTCGAAGGCCTCCTTCGTCATGATGTCCGACGGGCGCAGGCCCTTCCTGACGGCCTCTGCGAGGACCCTGCCGGAACTCCTTGCGCTCTCGAGCTTTTCGTCGCTGATCGCCGCCATGGTCGACGACCCGGGCAGGCTCATCCCCATCGCCTCGATCGCGCTCGACATGGTGTTGGCGGTGTACATCCCGCCGCAGGAGCCCGGGCCCGGGATGCAGTTGCGCTCGATGTCTGCGAAGGCCTTGTCGTCGAGGTTGCCCGCGGCGTGCTTGCCGACCGCCTCGAAGATGCTCACGATCGTCAGGTCCTCGCCGTTGAGCTTGCCGGGCATGATCGTCCCGCCGTAGACGTAGACCGACGGGACATTCGTCCGCGCGATCGCCATCATCCCGCCCGGCATGTTCTTGTCGCAGCCTCCGACGACGAGCAGGGCGTCCATGCACTGGGCGTTTGCGACCGTGTCGATCGAGTCGGCGATGACCTCCCTGGACACCAGCGAGTAGCACATGCCCTTGGTGCCCATCGATATCCCGTCGGAGACCGTGATGGTCCCGAAGGTCTGCGCCATGACGCCGGACTTCATGAGCTCGTCCGCCGCGGCGTCCGCGAGCGGGGCGAGGTTCGCGTTGCACGGGGTGAGGTTGGAGTGGCTGTGCGCCACGCCCGCTATCGGCTTTTCGAAGTCGCCGTCCTTGAAGCCGACGGCCCGCAGCATCGAGCGGTTCGGGGCGCGGGCGTCGCCGTCCGTTATCAGGCCGCTCCTGGCCTTGCCCGCTTGCTGCTCCCCCTCCAACTTGCACCAACCCTAGAATAGACAGATTTTACAGCAGTGACGGCATGACGGGAGCGTACAGATGGCGGCGATAGCGCTGCCGGCATTCGACCCCGTGGCGTTCTCCGCCCTGGGACTCAAGGTCCACTGGTACGGCCTGCTGTGGGCGCTCGGCATCCTGCAGTTCTACTGGGTCTGCCGCCGGCTCGGCGGGCCGCTGGTCGGCGGGGCGCCGATCGGCAGGGTGGTCGACAACCTGGCCTTCTGGGTGGTGGTCGGCGGCTTCCTCGGCGGCAGGATCGGCTACGTGCTCATCTACGGGGCGGGGCAGCTCGCCGAGGACCCGCTGTGGGCGCTGCGCGTCTGGGAGGGCGGGATGTCGTTCCACGGCGGGCTCGCCGGGGCCGCAGCCGGCGTGTATGCGGCCTCAAGACAAGAAAAAGACGTCGGGCTGCTGCGGCTCGCGGACCTCGCGGCGCTCGGCACGCCGCTCGGGCTTGCCCTCGGCAGGCTCGGCAACCTCATCAACGGCGAGCTGTGGGGCAGGCCGTCCGACCTGCCGTGGGCAGTCACCCACCCCGCCGCGGGAAGCGAGCCCCGCCATCCGTCGCAGGTCTACGAGCTGCTCGGCGAGGGCCTGCTGCTGTTCGCGGTCCTGTTCCTGATGCTCAGGCTCAGGCCGGCCGTTCCCGGGCTGCTGGCCGCGGCGTTCGTTTGCGGCTACGCGCTGGTCCGGTTCGCGCTCGAGTTCTTCCGCGAGCCCGACGCGCACATCGGCTACCTCGCGCTCGGGCTGACCGCGGGGCAGTGGCTCAGCCTGCCGATGCTCGCGGCGGGTCTGGCGCTGCTTTCCCTCAGCCTGAGGCGGAGGTGATCGCGGGCCTGGACCCCGCGCGGCTGACCGTCACCCCGCTGATCCGGTTGAGGCGCCTTACGAACCGCTCGACCTGAAGCGCGTCGTTTACCTCGACGACCGCGTCGATCATCGCGACCGGGTTGCTCTCCTCGGCGCCGTCGATGCTGATGCTGACGATGTTGACCCCCTCGTGGGTGAACTGCGCCATCACCTTCGCGAGCAGGCCCTTGCGGTTGGTGCACTCCATCCGCATGCTGATCTGGTAGGGCGAGTTCGTGCTGCCCTCGCCCCAGTGCATCTCGACGTAGCGGTCGGTCTCGATGAGCTTCTCGATCGCGGGGCAGTCCCTCCGGTGGACGACCAGCCCCTTGTTGCGCTTCATCACGCCGACGATCTCCTCGGGCGGCAGCGGCTCGCAGCAGTCGGCGCGGGTGATCCCGGCGCGCTTGTCGCCGGCGAGCGAGATGCTCATCCTCGCGTCCTGGCGGACGTAGTGCGCGGCCGGGCCGAGGATCTCCTTTGCGACGACGTCGGGCATGTATATCCCGAGCGCGATCTGCGAGAAAAGCTCCTCCTTGCACGACAGCGAGGAGTGGCGCTTGAGGTAGAAGTCGAGCGTCTCGCCGCCGATGCCCTCGGGCTTGCCGCCGAGCCTGCGCGCGGAGCGCTCGAGCAGGTCGCGGCCTAGATCGACGAGTCCGTCCGTCCAGTTCTGCTTGAGCCTGCTGCGGATGTGCGAGCGCGCCTTGGACGTCGCGACGAACGACAGCCACTGCGGGTTGGGCTCGACCGCGTCGTCGGTGACCACCTTGACGATGTCGCCCGAGGCGAGCATCGACGAGATCGGCATCTGCGTGCCGTTGACGAGCGCGCTGTCGGCCCGGTCGCCGAGGTCGGTGTGGACCGCGTACGCCATGTCGAGCACGGTCGCGCCCTTGGGCAACTGGATGACCTTGCCGTTGGGCGTGAGGACGAAGACGTCGTTCGGGTAGAGGTCCAGGCGCAGGTTGCGCAGGAACTCGCCGGGGTCGACGCCGAGCTTGCTCATGGTGAACAGGCTGTCGAGCTGGCGGTTGGTGTGGACCTGGACCTTCTTGGCGGACCTGGCCTCGCCGCCGGGCCGCGCGCCGTTGCTCGCCTTGTAGTGCCAGTGCGCGGCGACTCCGAACTCGGCGAAGCGGTCCATCTCCTTGGTGCGGATCTGGACCTCGATGATGTTGCCGTTGGGCGCGAGCACCGTGGTGTGCAGCGACTGGTAGCCGTTTACCTTCGGCTGCGCGATGTAGTCCTTGAGCTTCTCGGGGACGGGGCGGAACTTCTCGTGGAGCACGCCGAGCGCCGTGTAGCAGTCCAGGCGCCCGGGGACGACGACCCGAAAGCCGATGATGTCGTCGACCTCGCTGAACGACAGGCTCTTGTCGATCATCTTGCGGTAGACCGAGTAGACGCTCTTGCTCCTTGCTGTGATGGCTGCCTTGAGGCCGGCCTTGCGGATCGCCGACGAGATCAGCCGCTTGATCCTCGGGATCGCGACGCGGTGCTGCTCCTGCGAGCGGTCGAGCGCGTTGCGCAGGACCGAGAACCGGACCGGGTGGATGTGCTCGAAAGAAAGCATCTGCAGCTCGTCGCGGATCGGCTGGAAGCCGAGGCGCTCGGCTATCGGCGCGTAGATGTCGAGGGTCTCGCGCGCGATCCTGCGGCGCTTGGACCTGCTCTTGAGGTTGCCGAGCGTGCGCATGTTGTGCAGGCGGTCGGCGAGCTTGATGAGTATCACCCGCCAGTCCTGCGAGATCGCGAGCAGCAGCTTGCGGTAGCTCTCGGCGGCCTTGTGCTCGTGGTGGTCGATGTCCTGCTCGAACTGCTCTATCTGCTCGATCTTGCTGACGCCGTTTACGATCTGCGCTGCGGTCCTTCCGAAGCGGCGCTCGATGTCCTTGACGGTGCGCTCGGTGTCCTCGACCACGTCGTGGAGCAGGGCGGCGACAACGCTCTCCTTGTCGAGCTGCCAGTCGGAGACCAGGCCGGCGACCGCGACCGGGTGGATGATGTAGGGCGCGCCGTTCTGGCGCAGCTGCCCGTCGTGCGCCTCGGCGGCGTACTGCGCGGCGTCGAGTATCTCGCCGATCTCGCGCTTGCGGAACCTGCGCCTCAGGCAGGTCTTGAACTTCTCTAGCTCTTCAGCCGGGACCTCGGCCCGGCTCTCGAGGACTTGCGCCTCAGACAGCGCCTGCCGGTCCCTCGCCGTCCTCGCTCGGCAGCGTGAGCGGGGCCTGGCCCGCGGCGAGCATCTCGTCCTCGGACAGCGAGCGGAGGATCTCGTCCTCGAGGTCGACCGTGTGGGTGCCCGAGGCTATCTCGCGCAGCGCGAGCACGATGTTGCGGTCGCCCTCAGTCGGGAGCTTGCTTGTGTCGCCCCTGTCGAGGGCCTTGGCGCGGGAGACGACTCCCATCACCAGCTCGAAGTGGTTGGGGGTGTGCTCTATGCAGTCACCCACGGTTGTCCTGGCCATCCTTTGATTCTAACTCATTTCGCGCGAAATCGGCCCACTTGCCCGCCAGGTCCCGGCGGTTGGCGGTGAGCAGCCGCGAGCTGCCCCCGCCGCCTTCCCTGCAGTCGCGGACGATGCCCTCGATCTCGTCGCAGCAAGCGTCGAGGTCGTCATTTACGATCAGGTAGTCGAACTCGCCGGCGGTGAGCAGCTCCCTGAGCCCGTGGCGCAGCCGGGCCCTGATCTCCTCCTCGCCCTCGCGGTGGCGGTCCCTGAGCCTGTCCTCGAGCGTGCCGAAGTCCGGCGGGAGCAGGAAGATCACCCTGGCGTCGGGGTGCCGCGCCTTGACCTGCCGGGCGCCCTGGATGTCGATGTCGAGGAGTATTGCCTCGCCGAGCGCGAGCTGCTCGTCGAGCCAGGCCGAGCTCGTTCCGTACAGGTGTCCGTGAACCTCTGCGTGCTCGAGCATGTCGCCGTCGTCGAGCTTGCGTCCGAACTCCGCGTCTGAGACGAAGAAGTAGTCGTGCCCCTGCCGCTCGCCGGCGCGCATGTTCCTCGTGGTGTGCGAAACCGAGCGCCGGCCGGCTCCGCGCTCCTCGAGGATGGAGCAGAGCGTGGACTTGCCCGTTCCAGAGGTGCCTACAAGCACGATCAGCAAGCCTGGGGCGCCTGAAGTCATAGAGGAAATACGCAAACCTTTCGTTACGCGAAAAGTTTGCGAAAGCTCGCAACGCAGATTCTATTCCGCTGTGAATTGAGGTCGATTACAGGCGACATGATACGATTGCCGGCATGGCAGAGCCTGCAGGAAAAAGCGGCCGCCGTCGCAAGGTGGTTGACGCCGCGCCTGAAACGGCTCACTCATCTGAGGGTTCCTCGGAAGGCGAACAATACGAGATCGCTGAAGAGGAATCATCGTCTTTGCCCCGCCCGATCAAGCGTGGGCGCGAGATGAAAGCCGACTCTGAAGGGGGGGGGGTCAGAGAAGACTTGCAACGTCAAGCCCTCCACAATCTTCACCGGAGACAATCTCCATGTCCTTCGCGGAATTGACTCTGGAACCATCGACCTGGTTTACCTCGATCCCCCGTTCAATTCCAACCACAACTATGCCGCGCCGATCGGAGGCAAAGATACTGTGGCGGAATTCAAGGACACTTGGACGCTCAATGACATAGACCTCGCTTGGAAAGAGGAAATACAGGCGAGGAACCCAGGCGTTCATCTTGTGATCGAGGCTTCGCGGCACACAGCGAACAACAGCATGATGAGTTACTTGACATACATGGCAGTGAGATTGATCGAATTGCACCGCGTGCTCAAGGAAACCGGCAGCATTTATCTGCATTGCGATCCAACAGCCGGACATTATTTGAAGCTGATAATGGACGCTGTGTTCGGTCGGAAACAGTTTCGGAACGAGGTGGTGTGGTGCTATCGGAGATGGCCGTCCAAGCAGAGGAATTTTCAGCGGATGCATGACACGATTCTGCGTTATTCGGTCAGTGACGAATATGCATGGAACCAACAGCATGAGCCGTTGTCGGAGTCGACTTTGAAGCAGTGGGGCGAAACGCGCCAGGACGCTGTGTTTGAGGATGGCAAGAGGAAGCGAAGCAGCAAGACTGAAACAATAAGTGATGGTGCGCCGATGCGTGATGTATGGGACTTGCCAGTGATAGCACCGAGAGCGAAGGAGCGTTGCGGATACCCGACCCAGAAGCCGCTGGCATTATTGGAGAGGATAATCAAAGCATCTTCCAACCCTGGCGACTTGGTTCTCGATCCGTTTTGCGGGTGTGCTACCACATTGGTTGCGGCACAAGACGAAGGCAGGAAATGGATTGGCATTGACATATCAGAAGTTGCGGTCTCAATGATCAAAAAGCGATTCAAAAAAGAACTGAACTTGATCAAGCCGAAAATCCATGAACGGAAAGATCTGCCTGTATGGTCAGGTGCCAAGCGAAGCCAAGGCATAATGAATGCTCTGTGGAGCCTTCAAGACGGCAAATGCAACCTTTGCGGACATGATTTTCCAAAAAGAAACATGACAATTGACCACATCACCCCGAGGGTTCACGGGGGCCCTGATGTGGACGAAAACTTGCAGTTGCTTTGCAACGCATGTAACTCCAGCAAAGGAACAAGGTCCATGGAGACGGTGATCGCAGAGTTCAGGTCTGACAAGACAAAGGACCTCAACGAGAATCCAAAATATGTCCGTGACTTATCAGACAAGGAACGCATGAATCACAACATTCCAGGAAAGGGTCATTACCAATTTCCAGTAGCTTCGCAGGAGGAACTTGCCCTAGAATAACCCGTTTCGGCTCATAGAGATGAGTTATCGTGAAACGCCCGGCTTGAGCTGAAACTTGGAAAGATGGTAAAATCCGCCTGCTTCACATGAGCATGAAGGCTACCATAATCGCCTCCGGCACGCAGCTGCGCGTGCGCCAGGGCGAGGTCCTCGAGGTCGACCGCGTCAAGGCCGAGCCCGGCTCGAGCGTAGTCTACGACCGGGTCCTGATGATCGAGGACGGCGACGACGTCAAGCTCGGCAACCCCGGGATCAAGGACGCCAAGGTGAGCGCCGAGGTCATCGAGCACTACCGCGGCGCCAAGGTCAGGGTGTTCAAGATGCGCCGCCGGAAGAAGTACCGCAGGACTCGCGGGCACCGCTCCGAGCTGAGCCGCATCCGGATAACCGGGATCGAGGCGGGGGCCTAGGGCCGTGGCGCACAAGAAGGCCGGCGGCTCGAGCCGCAACGGGCGCGACTCGAACCCGAAGTACCTCGGGATCAAGGCCTACGGCGGCGAGCTCGTCAGCCCCGGCAGCATCATCGTCCGCCAGCGCGGAACGCGCTTCTATCCCGGGCACAACGTCGGGATGGGCAAGGACCACACGCTGTTCGCCCTCGTCGAGGGCAAGGTCCGCTTCCACAAGGGCGGCAAGTTCAAGCGCCGCAGCGTGACCATAGAACCCGCGGCGGCCTCCTGAGGCGGGGCCCGCAAGGGCTGTCGAAAATGGGCAGGAAATCGTTCCTGGACGAAACCGTGATTGAGGTCGCAGGCGGCCGGGGCGGCAGCGGCTCGGCTAGCTTCCGCAGGACCAAGCGCCGCCCGAAGGGCGGGCCCGACGGCGGAAACGGCGGAAACGGCGGCGACGTGTACGCCGCGGCCGACCTCGGGGTCAACTCGCTGCACGACTTCGTCTCGTCACGCAGGCACCGCGCAGGCGCCGGCGGGCGCGGCGGATCGAACGGCAAGCACGGCGCCGACGGCGAGGACCTGGTGCTCAAGATGCCGGTCGGGACCGACGTCCGCGACGAGGTGACCGGCGCCCTGCATGCGTCGCTGCTCGAGGACGGCAAGCGGGTCCTGCTCGTGCGCGGCGGGCTCGGCGGCCGCGGCAACCTCACCTACAAGTCGTCGACCAACCGGACCCCGACCGAGTTCACCCCGGGCGAGGAGGGCGACTGCCAGACCTTCCGGCTCACCCTGCGCCTGCTGGCGGACGTCGGGCTCGTCGGCCTGCCGAACGCGGGCAAGTCGACGTTCCTCAACGCGGTCGCCGGGACCGAGGTCGAGACCGGGGCCTACCCGTTCACGACCCTCAAGCCGCAGCTCGGCGTCGTGGAGCTCGAGGACTTCTCGCAGCTCACCTTCGCCGACCTGCCCGGGATCATCGGCGGGGCCGCGTCCGGGGCCGGGCTCGGCACGCGCTTCCTGCGCCACGCCTCGCGCACGACTGCGCTCCTGCACTTCGTCGACGCATCGAGCGGCGACCCGGGGTCGATCGCCGAGCAGCACGACCGGCTGCTCGCGGAGCTCGGCGAGTCCGGGCAGGAGGGCATGCTCGACAAGCCGCGCGTGGTTGCGCTGTCGAAGGTCGACCTGCTGCCGGAGGGCAGCGTCGGCGGCCTGGTCGACAGCGTGTCGGACAGGGTCGGAGGCGTGCGCTGCCACGCCCTGGGGACTGTCGCCGGAACGGGGGTGTCGGAGCTCGTCGGGATCGCAGCGGGCCTGGTCCGCGAAAGGGAGGGCGCCGGTGTCGCGTGAGGAGATAAAGGGGCACACCAGGTTCGTCGTCAAGATAGGCTCGAGCCTGCTCGCCCGCGACGACCTGTCGGTCAACGAGGAGTACGTCGCGGACATCGGCCGCCAGCTCGCGGAGGTCCGGGAGCGGTGCAGGCAGCTGGTGCTGGTTTCGTCCGGCGCGGTGTCCGCGGGCCTGTCCGCGATCGGCTGGAAGAGCCGCCCCGCGGACCTCATCGACCTCCACGTAGCGGCCGCGGTCGGGCAGATCGGCCTGTTTTCGACCTACGAGCGGGTCCTCTCGCCGCTGGGCTTCCGTCCCGCGCAGATGCTGATGACCGCCGAGGAGCTCGCCGACCGGTCGATCTACCTCAACGCCCGCCTCACGCTGCTGCGGCTCCAGGAGATCGGCTTCCTGCCGGTGGTCAACGAGGACGACGCGATCGCCAACCGCGAGCGGCGCTTCGGCGACAACGACCGCCTGGCCGCCGAGCTCACGAACCTGCTCGAGGCGAACCTGCTCATCATCCTGACCGACGTCGAGGGCCTGTACTCGGACCTCAAGGGCGGCGTGCTGCTCGGGGAGGGCGACGCGACCGACCCGTCGCTGCGCGACTACCTGGTCGACGAGTCGGGCACCGGGCTCGGCTCGGGAGGAATGACCCGCAAGCTCGACGCGGCCCGCATCGCCGCCAACAGCGGGGCGCACTGCGTGATCGCGGACGGCCGCTCGCCGGACGTGATCTGCAGGATCCTCGCGGGCGAGGGCGTCGGCACGCTCCTGCGCGCGCCGCCGCTGAGGATGCGCGCCAAGGAGCGCTGGCTCGCGACCTGCGCCAAGGCGCGCGGAAGCCTGATGATCGACAAGGGCGCGGCCAAGGCGGTGTGCAAGGACGACAAGAGCCTGCTTCCGGTCGGGGTGATCGGCGTGACCGGCACCTTCGAGCGCGGCGACGTGGTCGAGTGCGTCGCGCCGGACGGGACCCTCGTCGCGCAGGGGATGGTCAACTACGGCTCGCACGAGATGTCGCTGATCGCGCGCAAGCAGACCGACGAGATCGAGGGCATCCTCGGGCAGCTCGTCGCCCACGAGGCGATCCACAAGGACAACCTGGTAAGCCTGGTCGACTGACGGGGCGCCCGTTCCAGCCCCTACAATTGGAGAGGCCATGACCGAGCCTGCCGTACAGGAGCCACAGATCCGGGACCGCCCGTGCGCGTCGCGGGTCCAGCGCCTGCGGATGATCCGCGCGACCGTCACAGACAGCGTCGGGACGGACGTCGCCAAGGTCGGCCGGATGCTCGAGCACAGCCTCGGCGGCGGAAAGGGCCTGCGCGCGCTGGTCGCCCACGTAAGCTGCGACTGGTGCGGGCTGGTGCGCGAGCAGTGCAACGAGGTCGCTGCTGCGATGGAGATGATCCACCTCGCCGCGCTGATACACGACGACATCATCGACGAGGCGACGAAGCGGCGCGACAGGAGCTCGGTCAACTTCGAGTTCGGCAACGACGCCGCGGTGCTCGCGGGCGACTTCCTGTACTCGCGCGCATCGCAGATGCTCTGCCGGATCGGCAACGTCAGCTTGCTCGCCGAGATCGCCGACGCGACAAACTCGCTTGCCGAGGGCGAGGTCATGCAGCTGCAGAACAAGGAGCGGCTGCCGACGCGGGACGAGTACTACGAGACCATCCGGCGCAAGACCGCGGCGCTTTTCTCCGCGTGCGCGGCCTCGGGCCCGGTCGCGACGGGCGCGGAGGAGATGGTCGGGCCGATGCGCTCGTTCGGCTACAAGCTCGGGATGGCCTTCCAGGTGACCGACGACTGCATCGACTACACCGGGATCGAGAAGGACACCGGCAAGCGCCCGGGGATGGACTTCCTCGAGGGCAAGGCGACCCTGCCGCTGATCATCGGCATGGAGTCCGCCAGCAAGAGGGACAGAGCGGCGCTAGAAAAGCTGCGCAATGACAGGGAGTTGGACGGAAGCTTTGAGAAGGCGCGCGAGGTCCTGGAACGGCTCGGAGCCGTCGACGAGGCCCGCGCCGAGGCCAGGAGGATCGCCGGGTCGGCTCTCGCCGAGCTAGCCTCGCTGCCCGAGTGCGACTTCTCGCTGATGCTGCGCACCATGGTCGACAGGTGCGTAAACAGGGTGAAGTGAGTCAGGCCTCCTAGCCTTCCGCCTCGCCCGGTGCGAGGACCTTGCGGTTGCCGGTCGCGTCCATCGGCGATATCAGCCCGGCGCGCTCCATGTCCTCGATGAGCCGGGCCGCGCGGTTGTAGCCGATGCGCAGGTGCCGCTGCACCAGCGAGATCGATATCCTGTTGTTGTTGAGCACCACCTCGACGGCCTGGTCGTAGAGCGGGTCCTTTTCCCCGCCCGGATCGCCGCCTCCGACCGCGGCGGCGGCCGGGGCCTGGACGGAAAAGTCGACCTTCTCTGTCTCGGGGCCCGTGTTGCGCAGGTGCTCTGTGACCTTCTTTACCTCATCGTCTGAGACGAAGGCGCCGTGCACCCTGACGAGCTCAGGAGAACCCGTCGGCAGGTAGAGCAGGTCGCCCTTGCCGAGCAGCGCCTCGGCCCCGCCCTGGTCGAGTATCGTCCGCGAGTCGATCCTTGACGAGACCTGGAAGGCGATCCGGCTCGGGACGTTTGCCTTGATCAGCCCGGTAAGGACGTCGACCGACGGGCGCTGCGTCGCGAGGATCAGGTGGATGCCGGCCGCGCGGGCCTTTTGCGCGAGGCGGCTGATGAGCTGCTCTACCTTCTTTCCGGCGACCGCCATCAGGTCCGCGAGCTCGTCGACGACCACGACAATCAGAGGCAGCTTGTCGAGCTCCTCGCCCTCCTCGGCCTCGGGGTCCTTTGCGCCCTTGTCGATCGCCTCGTTGAGCCCGGCGAGGTTCCTCGTCCCGAGCCGCGCCATGAGCTGGTAGCGCCGCTCCATCTCGGCCACGCACCACGTAAGCACCGTGGGAACGACGTTCATGTCGGTGACAACGGGCGCGAGCAGGTGGGGCAGGTCGTTGAACGGCGCGAGCTCGACGACCTTCGGGTCGATCAGGATCATCCGCACCTCGTCGGGCGTGCTCTTGTAAAGGATCGACAGGATCATCGAGTTGATCTGCACCGACTTGCCCGAGCCGGTTGTCCCCGCCACCAGCAGGTGCGGCATGCCTGCGAGGTCGGCGACGAATACCTCGCCCGAGATGTCCTTGCCGATGGCGAGCGTGAGCGGGCTGCTGCTGCCGAGGTACTGCGGCGAGTTGATCACGTCGCTGAGGGTGACCTCGGCGCGCTGGGCGTTGGGGACCTCGAGGCCCATCGTCGTCTTGCCGGCGATCGTCTCGAGAACCCTGATGTTCGTGACCGACAGGGCGCGCGACAGGTCGCGGACCAGGTTCATCACCTGCGAGCCCTTCACGCCGGTCGCAGGCCTGATCTCGTAGCGGGTGACGACCGGGCCGGGGTGGATGTCGACGACCTCGGCCTCGACGCCGAACTCCTTGAGCTTCGACTCGATGGTGGACGCCAGCTCGTGGAGCTCCTCGTCGCTCATCGTGACGACCTTCTCTGTCGCGGTCGCAAGGAGGTCGGTCGGCGGGGGCTCGTGCTCCTGCGCGGAGCCGTCGCTGCCTTCCTTCCTCTTCGGCTTCGGAGCGGGCTTGGCCTTCTCCGGCTCGAGCGAGGCCCCGGGGCTCAGCGTGGGCTCGGCGGCCGCGGTGCGGGTGCGCTTCTTCCTTGCAGACGCCCTTGCGCGCGCCGGGCGGACGAGCGGCGGGCGCCGGCCGGATTCCTCCTCGCGCCGCGACTGGCCGCCCGCGGGCGCCAGCGAGCCGAGGGCCTTGGCGGCGGACAGCACGCGCTCGCGGTGCTTGAGCCAGATCACTCCGATCCAGTCGCCGATCGTCTCGCAGACCTCGGTCCAGGAGAACAGCGCGTACAGCGAAAGGCTGACGATCCACAGCCCCACGAGGATAAGTGTCGAGCCCTGGAAGCCGAGCACGGCGTACAGGGACTTGGTGAAGTTGTAGCCGAGCCAGCCTCCGCTGCCCTTCTCGTACGGCAGCAGCTCGTAGCCGCCGTACATCCGCAGGGCCTCGATGCCGCTCGTCGTGATCAGAAGCAGGAGCATCCCGAACAGCGAGCTCGCCGCGGAGTACAAGCTGAACTCGGCCTCGCGCGAAAGACCGACGACGATCCACAGCCAGTAGATCACGACGAGGATCGCGACGTACGATGAGCGCCCGAAGGTCAGGAGCAGGGCGTGCGCGATGGACGCCCCCCAGCTGCCGCCGAGGTTCGCGACGGACTCGGCTCCGCCGGCCAGGTCGTCCGGCTCGTAGGAGGCCAGGCTGATGAACAGGTAGACGCCGAGCACCGCGGCGATGATCACCACGGCCTCGCCGATCAGGTTGAACGGGTTGGTCTTGGCCACAGTCCGGTATTGCGCCTGGGGTCAGCCGAGGGCGGCCAGCCCCGGCAGCTCCTTGCCCTCGACGAACTCGAGGAACGCTCCGCCTCCCGTCGACAGCCAGGAGACGTCGCCGGCCACGCCGTACAGCTTCGCCGCGGCCACCGTCTCGCCGCCGCCGGCGATCGAGAACGCGTCGGAGTCCGCGACCGCCGCTGCGAGCGCCTTGGTCCCTCCTGACAGCGCGTCGTTCTCGAACACGCCGAGCGCTCCGTTCCAGATGATCGTCCCGGCGCCTTCGACCTCGGACAGCACGGCCTTGACCGTCTCGGGGCCGACGTCGCCGATGCAGTCCCCGGGGCGCACGTCCTCGACCGCCCTGACGGAGGTGTCCTGCGAGTCGATCGA
>CAZDYI010000127.1:0-24521 GCA_964509765.1 uncultured Gammaproteobacteria bacterium | reverse complement strand
GCGTCACGAAATCGACTACACGGTGCGGGAGTTCGGCGATCTGCGCAAGAAGTTCGAGCGCGCGCTGGAAGAGACCTTCGCTGAAGCGCTCTCCGGCGTCTCGAACACTTTCGGCCGCGTGAGCAACGTGCAGAGAGTCATCGAGCAGTTCGAGAAGGACATGCGCGAGGTTACGGGCGCGCTCAGCCACCAGGCGCGCGCGCTCGGGCAGCGTGCGGAGGATCTGAAACTGTTCGAGACTGCGGTCGCCGAGCTGCAAAACCGCATCAGCGCGACAGTCGGTTCCCTCAGGGAACACGGCGACGCGCTCGACACCGGGGCGCACGCGCTATCCGAAGCACTGCAGGCGCAGGCAGCGCGGATAGGAGAGGCAGACTTCCGACAAGCATTGGTCGCCCATGCTGGCGCTGCCGTCGCGACCGAAATCGGCGCGACGACGGAGAGGTTCTCAGTGCTCATCGAGCGACTGCGAGACGCGGACGACAGACGACAGCAGGCGCTGGACGCCAGCCGGAAGGCCACAACCGAACTCCGCGGAGCGCTGGACGAGAGCAGACGGCTGGCCGCGGCGTCCACCGACGCCGTGGCCGCGTCGCGTGATGTCATGGCCAAGTTCGAGTTGGCTGGGGAGAAGATGTCGGGCTTCAACGACAGGGTGCAAGACGTCGCTCGTGAGATGGGCGAGGCATCGCGTGGTGTCGTCGCTACGATGGGATCGGCGGGCGAACAGATCTCGCGGTTCAATGACCGTGCGCATGACCTCTCTCGCGAGATAGACGGTGCCGGTGAAGAGTCTGTACAGTTCCGCGCGCGCCTCCGAGCGGCTACCGAAGAACTCGTCACGGTCACGGCCGCGCTGGCCGAGTGGAGCCGGAAGATCGAAGAAGCGCCGCGGCCCGAAGGCGGTCGGCCACGACGCCGCTGGTTCGCTCCCTGGAGAGGATGAAGGGCGGCGCTCATGGTTGCGCAAAGAGACTCCTCCTCCGGGCTTGTCCTGGGCCTGACGATGGCGGAGTCCGCCATGCTGATCATCTTCGTGCTTCTGCTGGCACTGACCGCGCTGCTCAGCCGAGCGGAAGAAGAGCTGGCCCGATTCGAGCAACTCCAGGCCGAACTCGAAGAGAACAAGGTTGGAGTCGAGGAACTGATCGAGCAGATTGGGGTATCGACGGAAGCCCGGCGCGACGCGGACAATTGGCGAAAACTGGTTCGCGGCATCGAGCGACAGACGTCGGCCCCCTCTCCAGAGTCCATCGTCTCGCGCCTGCAGGAAGCCGACAAGGCGCTGGAGCACAGCAGCGGCCTCAGAGCCATCGACGAGGCCTTCAAAGAAGCAGGTATTGAACCTGAACCCGAACACCTGCGAAGTGTCGCAGAACTCGCGAGGGCCGGTCACGAAGCGGGTCTGACACCAGACGAGGTGAGAGACGCCATCCGCTTCTACCCCGTGATCGAGGCGCTTCGAGGCAGCAGCGCCGAAATGACGCCGCGAGTAGTCGTGCAATTGGTCGCCGATGCAAAGCGCTGGCGCGGGCAGGAGGGTGGAGGCCGAGGCACGGATCATCCGAGTTGCTGGACCGACGACGACGAGAGCGTCGCCTATCTGTTCGACGTGGCCTTGAGGGACGACGGTTTCGTCATGCGGCCTGCACGTGCCCTGCCACGGCACGACGAGGAACGAGAGAACCCCCCTCTCTCGCGGGCTCTCTCCCGGGTACGAACCGGGGAGATCCTGACCGCGCAGCAATTCCTGGAACAGACCGAACTTGTGTTCAGTTGGAGCGTCGACAGAGACTGCCGGTTCTTCGCGCGGGCGTTCGATCTCACCTCCGCCGACCAGAAGGAACTGTACAAGGACCGCATGCGCACACTGGAGTCCCGCTTCTACAAGAACGCGAATCCATCCGGGCCGCCGCCGTCCGTCGATCCGCCTCCGCTGCGGCCCTGATGCGCGAGGATGGGTGGTTGCCCCACGAACCGATCGTCGAACCACTCAACCGAGCAATCGGAGAGCACCCACGACGATCCCTGCGATGCCGACCAGGGCCCCGACGATGGCGCCGGCCTGAACGAGCATGGCCCTATAGAGCCTGGACTCCAGGCCGGCCAGTTCGGCGTGGAGCATCTCCGGCGTCACGTGCTCTCCATGCTCGGCCGCTTGGCGAATGGCATCCGCCATCGCGTCGGCATGGCCACGCTCGATCCCGGCGTCGGTCAACTGCCGGGCGATCGTGAGCGAATCGAACATTGCAGAGCCTCCGGGCCTATCGGAAAAGCAGGCTTGCCCTATTCCAGAATACACCCGGCAGCGCCGCGTCCCGGGCAGGCTCCAGTCACCTGGCGCCCGCTCCACGTCGTCTGCGCGATTTCCGCTGGCGCAGACTCCTGGCGCGACGCGTCCGGAAGCTACTTGGCCGGAACGTAGATCTCCCGCCGCTCGCGGAACTCGGCCGACTTCTCGTCGAGCCCGACCTCGACCGCCTGCCCCTCGCCGAGGCCCCGCTCGGCCGCGAAGTCCCGAATCTGCTGCGTGATCTCCATGCTGCAGAACTTCGGTCCGCACATCGAGCAGAAGTGGGCGACCTTCGCACCGTCGGCCGGCAGCGTCTCGTCGTGATAGGCCCGCGCCGTCACCGGGTCGAGCGCGAGGTTGAACTGATCCTCCCAGCGAAACTCGAAACGGGCCTTCGAGAGCGCGTCGTCCCACGCCTGCGCGCGTGGATGCCCCTTGGCCAGGTCCGCGGCGTGGGCGGCGATCTTGTAGGCGATGACCCCGGCCTTCACGTCGTCCCGGTTGGGCAGCCCCAGGTGCTCCTTGGGCGTTACGTAGCAGAGCATCGCCGTGCCGTACCAGCCGATCATCGCGGCGCCGATCGCCGAGGTCAGGTGGTCGTAGCCGGGCGCTATGTCGGTGGTCAGCGGACCGAGCGTGTAGAAAGGCGCCTCGTCGCACCACTCGAGCTGCTTTTGCATGTTCTCTGCGATCAGGTGCATCGGCACGTGGCCCGGCCCCTCGACCATGACCTGCACGTCGCGCTCCCAGGCGCGGCGCGTCAGCTCGCCGATCGTGCGCAGCTCGGCGAACTGCGCCTCGTCGTTTGCGTCGGCGACCGAGCCCGGCCGCAGGCCGTCGCCGAGCGAGAAGCTCACGTCGTAGGCGGCCATGATCTCGCAGATCTCGTCGAAGTGGGTGTAGAGGGGGTTCTCCTCGTGATGGGCGATGCACCACTTCGCCAGGATCGAGCCGCCGCGCGAGACGATGCCGGTCTCGCGCTTTTCAGTAAGGTGGATGAACGGCAGCCGCACGCCGGCGTGGATCGTGAAGTAGTCGACTCCCTGGTCGGCCTGCTCGATCAGCGTGTCGCGGATCACGGGCCAGTCAAGCTCCTCGGCCTTGCCGCCGACCTTCTCGAGCGCCTGGTAGATCGGGACCGTCCCGATCGGCACCGGCGAGTTGCGGACGATCCACTCGCGCGTCGCGTGGATGTCCTTTCCGGTCGACAGGTCCATGACCGTGTCGGCGCCCCAGCGGATCGCCCAGACCAGCTTGTCGACCTCCTCGTCGATCGTCGAGGTGACCGCCGAGTTGCCGATGTTGGCGTTGACCTTCACGAGGAAGTTGCGGCCGATCGCCATCGGCTCGAGCTCGGGGTGGTTGACGTTCGCCGGGATGATCGCCCGGCCGCGCGCGACCTCGTCGCGGACGAACTCGGGCGTGACCTCCGCGGGCAGGCTCGCGCCCATCGGGTCGCCCGCGAGCCGGCGCTCGCGCTCCTCGTCGCCGGACTCCGCGGCGCGCTGGTTCTCGCGCGCGGCGACGAACTCCATCTCCTCGGTCACCCTTCCGGCGCGCGCGTGGCGCAGCTGCGTCACGCAGCCGCCGAAGTCCGCGCGGCGCGGCTTGCGGAGCATCCCCTCCGGAACCTTGCCGTCCGCCGCCCCGCTGCCCGCGCGCTCGGCCGCCTCGCCGCGCGCGTCGATCCACGCGCACCGCTGCGAGCCGTCGAGGCCGCGGGAGGTGTCTATGTCGACGGCGGGGTCGGAGTAGGGGCCGGAGGTGTCGTAGACCGCGACCTCCTCTCCTGTGCTCAGCTCGATGACTCGCACCGGAACGCGCGCGCCGGACTTCGTCCGAAGGTAATCCTTGCGCGACGCCGGAAGCGGCGCGGAGCTCTCGGCTATCCCGTCGGCCGGCGCGGCCCGCTGGCTAGAAGGTGAAGCCATCCGCTCCGGGCGCGTTGGCAAGCTGCGGGACCCAGGTCTCGAAGAGGTCCTCGGTTACGGTCGCGTGCTCGGCGCGCCGCACGGCCCTGACCGTGCACACCGGCGAGGTGCCGACCGGGGCGATGAGCCGCCCCGACGCGGTCAGCGAGCCGAGCAGGCGCTCCGGAACGGACGGGACCGAGCCGGTCAGGACGATCGCGTCGAAGGGGCCGCCGGGCAGGCCGCCCTCGGCGAGGCCGTCGCCCTCGACGACCGTGGCACTGCTCACGCCGTGCTCCGCGAGCCTTGCGCGGGCCGCCTCGGCGAGCTCAGGGACGATCTCGACGGTCGTCAGCTTGCCGCACAGGTTGCCGAGCAGCGCGGCGAAGAACCCGGTTCCGGTCCCGACGTGGCAGACGGACTCGGTCAGCTGCGGCGACAGCTCCTGGAGCATGCGCGCCTCGACCTTGGGCTCGAGCATCGCCTGGTCGTGGCCGATCGGCAGCTGCATGTCGGACCAGGCGAGCGACTCCATCCCCTCGGGGACGAAGCCGGCGCGCGGCACCTTGTAGTAGAGGTCGAGGACCCGGTCCTCGAGCACCTCCCAGGTGCGGATCTGCTGCTCGACCATGTTGCGGCACTGGTCGGTGACCTCCATGGGCAGTGCTCGTTGCGCGCCGGAAAGCCGCTTAAGCGGAGGGGGTTCTGGTGCCGAGGAGAGGATTCGAACCTCCATGAGTCGCCTCACTACGCCCTGAACGTAGCGTGTCTACCAGTTTCACCACCTCGGCGTGTCCCTCAGTATCCTTTCAGAGACCAGTCCAAGTGGGAATTATAATCCCGCGATTGAGTCCCCGCGCCGCCGCAACGGCCGCGCGCCCCGCCGCCCACGTGCCGAAACTGGATCTAACTGAGCTGCTCGGCGAGGTCCGGTTCGACGACCGCGGCCTGGTCGCGGCGGTCGCGCAGGACGACGCAACGGGCGACGTGCTGATGGTGGCGTGGATGGACCGCGAGGCGCTAGAGCGCACGGTCGAAAGCGGCGACGTTCACTACCACTCGAGATCGCGCGGGAAGCTGTGGCGCAAGGGCGAGACCTCCGGCAACACCCAGCACCTCGTCTCGCTTTCGGTCGACTGCGACGGCGACGCGCTGCTGTTGCGCGTCGACCAGAAGGGGCCTGCCTGCCACACCGGCGAGCGGAGCTGCTTCTTCCGGACGCTCGGCGACGGGGACGGCTCCTGATGGCCGCCCTCCGGATTCACGACACGATGCGCGGCGGCAAGGCCGACTTCGTCCCCGCCGGCAGCCCCGTGACTTTGTACGTCTGCGGGCCGACAGTCTACGGCGAGGTGCACGTCGGCAACGCGCGGCCGGTCGTCGTCTTTGACGTGCTCCACCGCCTGCTGCTCCGCGACTTCGGCGAGGTCGCGTACGCGCGCAACGTCACCGACGTCGACGACAAGATCATCGCCGCGGCGCGGGAAGCGGGCGAGGACATCGGTGAGTTCGCGCGGCGCAACGAGCGGTCCTTCAGGGAGGCCGTCGCCAAGCTCGGCTGCCTCGAGCCGACCGCAGAGCCGCGCGCGACAGAGCACGTCGAGGCGATGGTCGCGCTCGCCGGAAGGCTCGTCGAGAGGGGGCAAGCGTACGAGGAGCAGGGCCACCTGCTGTTCTCGGTCGAGAGCTTCGGCGAGTACGGCATGCTGAGCAACCGCGACCGCAAGTCGATGTTGGCGGGGGCGCGTGTCGAGGTCGCGCCCTACAAGCGCGGCCCGCTCGACTTCGTCCTGTGGAAGCCCTCAAAGGAAGGGGAGCCGGGCTGGGACAGCCCGTGGGGCCGCGGCCGGCCGGGCTGGCACCTCGAGTGCTCGGCGATGATCCGCTCGTGCCTCGGCGAGACGATCGACATCCACGGCGGCGGCAACGACCTTGCGTTTCCCCACCACGAGAACGAGATCGCGCAGAGCCGATGCGCGCACGGAACCGAGGCGCTCGCGCGTTACTGGATGCACAATGGGCACGTCACGATCGACGGCCGCAAGATGGCGAAGTCGGCCGGCAACTTCTCGCTGCTGAGCGAGGCGCTCGAGTCGGTTCCGGGCGAGGCCGTCAGGTACGCGCTCCTGCAGGCGCACTACCGCAGCCCGCTCGACTGGGGAGGCGGCCGCCTCGCCGAGGCCGAGGCCGCGCTGACGTCGCTGTACCGCTCGCTCGAGATCGCCGGCGCCGGCGACACGGATGATCCTCCGGAGGAGTTTCTGGACGCATTGCGCGACGACCTCGACACGCCCGCGGCGTTCGCCCTGCTGCACGAGTATTCGGCTGCCGCCAACAGGTCGTCGGGAGCGCAGGCCGCGGACGCGGCTGCGCGGTTGCGTTCGGCCGGTAGGTTCATCGGCCTGTTCGCAAGCGCGCCGGTCGACTGGGCCCACCGGGCGGCGGGCTCGGTCGACGCGGAAAGGATCGAGGGTCTCATCGCCGAGCGCGCCGAGGCGCGCAAGGCGAGGGACTACGAACGCGCCGACAAGATAAGGGAGCGGATCGAGGCCGAGGGCGTCGTCATCGAGGACGGCGCGTCTGGCACGACCTGGAGGAAAGGCTGATGGCGACGGGAGCGGCCGCGCGCTGCGCGCTCGCCGTGGTCGGCGGCTACCGCAAGGTTGTCTCGCCGGTGGTCGCCGCGCTCGGGTTCAACTGCCGCTTCCATCCGACCTGCTCGGAGTACGCGGCCGAGGCTATCGAGAGGCACGGCGCTCTGCGCGGGTCGTGGCTTGCCCTGCGCCGGTTGCTTCGCTGCCACCCGTTCTGCGAGGGCGGGGTCGACCCTGTCCCTCCGCCGCGCGGCGGAAGCTAGCCCGGCCGGCTAGGCCGCCGCGGCCTGCGCGACGATCTCCTCTGCCGCCTTCCTTGGGTCGGCTGCGTCGCGGATAGGTCGGCCGACGACTATGTGGTCCGCGCCCGCGGCGAACGCCTCGGCGACGCCCGACGTCCGCGCCTGGTCGTCGTCGCCCGCGCCCGCGGGCCTGATCCCCGGCGTGACGATCTTGAGTCCGGCGCCGGCCGCCCTGCGCACCGCGGCCGCCTCGCGCGGCGAGCAGACGACCCCGGCGCATCCGGTCTCGGCGGCGAGCGCCGACCTGCCGACGACGTGCTCCTCGACGGAGCCGGCGATCCCGTCATCGCGCAGCGACCCTGCGTCCGCGCTCGTCAGCAGGGTCACCGCAAGGATGCCGGTGTCGCCCGCGGCGGACACCGCCGCCTCGAGCGCGGCGCGCTGCGCGTGCACAGTCAGGTACGTCGCCCCGCACTCGCTCGTGCGCGCGGCCGCCCGCTCCACCGTCGCGGGTATGTCAAGGAGCTTGAGGTCGACGAACACCGGCTGGCCCCGGCCGGCAAGCGTGCTGGTCAGCGACGCGCCGAAGCCGGCGCTGTACGCCTCGAGGCCGACCTTGAACATGACGTCGAGTCCGTCGAGACCATCGGCGAGCGCCAGCGCCTCAGGCTCGGCGGGAAAGTCCAGCGCGACGATCACGCCGGGAAGGCCTGGTCGACCGTTCATCGTCGGGTATCAATTCTAGGGGGGGCGGGGAGCGTCGCACTTCGCTCGGCCGCCCCGGCGGAACGCGCCGCACCGCCGGAAACGAGTGCGCCTGAGGCGGAAAAATGTTCCGATAAGTTAGGGCGATGAGTGACAATTCGCCAAATTGGTGTTGAGATGTGGTATATTCTTTGTTCAGCCCCAAGGGGTGTGTTTCATCCTAGAGGAGGTAACACGACATGAATGGAAAGACAAAACTGAGTTGCGCCTTGCCGGGCCTTGCCGTCCTGCTGGCTGGTTGCGGGGCACAGCAGTACGAGTTCGATCCTGAATGGCACCTCAGCCAGGAACGTGTCTCCCAGGAGGAACCCGTTGACCCCTCGGGCGTGCCGGACCTGATCGGCACGACCGCGGCTTTGCCCGAATTGGTTTACGAGGGGCAGGCCGACCTGTTCGACATCTCGGTGGAGAACGTCAGCGTCCGGTCCGTGCTCCTTTCCCTGGCCGACCAGGCGCAGGTCAACCTGGACATCGACCCCAGGCTGGACGGCCCGGTGTCGCTGAATGTCTACGGACAGACTCTGTCCGAGATCCTCGACCGGATCAGCAGGCAACTTCCGATGCGGTTCGAGAGGATCGGCGAGACCCTGGTGGTGTTGCGCGACGACTACTACATCAAGCAGTACCACCTCCACTACCCCGACCTGACGCGCACCTACACGGCTTCCTTCGACGGCACTGCCCCGTCAACGGGCACAGGCTCGACCGGATCATCCTCGATAAGCTCCACCAAGGAAGGCAGCGGCTCCGTCTGGACAGAGATCGAGGACGCGATCTCTACGGTGCTTGCCGCCCTGGACCTTACCTACATTAGTGGCGGAACGGCTCCGCCGCCCACTTCCGACGACGTGACGGGCATCCAAGAGAACGAGGTTGTGTCGGCTCTGACGGCACGGGTGCCGATCCCGTCCGAGCAGTCCTTTGTGTACACGCTTCCCGACACAGGCCTGATAATCGTCAGGGGAAACTCCAAGCAGCACGAGCTGGTTGGCGACATCATCGAGAAGGTGTCGACTTCCGCCCGCAGGCAGGTGCTTCTTCAGGCGACCGTGGTTGAGATCGTCCTGAACAACCAGTACCAGCAAGGCATCGACTGGTCGATCTTCGCTGCCAACGACAGTCCCAAGGTGGTCCAGTCGGAAGGCGTTTCGTACGGCCCGATCCTCGCCGGACCGGGCCTCGAGGCCATAGAGGAATACCGGGCGCTGGTCTCGGCTTTCACTTCTGACGAGGACGAGATAAACACTTTGGTCAGGGCGTTTGCCGAGTCCTCGCCGAGGTTCGTCCCGACCGGCAGCGCTACCGGCGGATTCCTCGACGCATCCTTCACTGTCGGGGACGTGGACCTGGCGCTTTCCCTGCTCGACAAGTTCGGCGACACGAGGGTTGTGTCAAGCCCGAGGATCAGCACGCTCAACGGACAGGGCGCCATCCTCAAGGTCGTTACCGACGAGGTGTATTTCGAGGTCGAGGTAACCCGGGAGAGGGATGACGCAGGCGTGGTCACCGAGACCGTCGCTGTCACGCGCAACGAGCTGCCGGTCGGATTCGTGGTCAACGTCTACCCGCAGATCGGCAACGACGGCACCATAATCCTTTCCATGCGCCCGAGCGTGTCCAGGGTGATCGGGACAGCCTTGCAGCCTACAGTGGGAACCAACAACCTGATTCAAACCAGCGCCGTTCCCATCGTCAGCGTAAAGGAAATCGAAACCCTGATGATGCTCAACGACGGCCAGACGGCCGTGATGGGAGGGCTGATCGAGGACCAGCTGACTGACAACGACACCAAGGTCCCCGGTGCCGGCGACATCCCTGGGCTGGGAAGCTTGTTTACGAACACCTCCCAGCGGACGCAGAGGGTTGAGTACGTGATCTTCGTCAGCGCCAAGATCATCAACAACCCGAGCCTGCACGGCGACTACAGTGATTACCGCGACATGCTGCCGAGCGAGGAGACTTTCAGGCGCGACCAGACTGAAACCTTCTTCAACCGCCCAGTCCTCGACACCCCGCGCAGCCAGTAGGGTCGGGGAAAGCCACCGGGAGAAAGACGAATGAGCCTTCTACTCAAAGCTCTAGAGAAGTCGGAAGAAGAGAAGCAGCAGGCTGAGGGCGAAGCTCCTGCCGGCCAGGAGGGTGCGCAGGCCGGCGCACCTGCCGCGCCGGCAGAGGGCGCCGGCGGCGGCTTCAAGCTTTCCGGTGGTCCTGCAGGCGGCGCCTCGAAACTCGGCTCCGCCCTGGGCGCGTCGCAGGAGGCGCGCAAGATTGTCGTCGCCCACGAAGAGGAGCCGCACGAGGAGGGGGACGTTGCCGCCGAGGCGCTCGTCGCAGCCTCAAGGCGCGGCATGGTCAGGAACTTCGTCACTCTTGGAGTCGTCGTTGTTGCCGCCGGCGCCGCGTGGTTCGCATGGCAGGAATACAGCCCGATGTTCCTTCCGGGACAGGAGGTTGCGGAGACCGAGGCGGCTGATGACCAGGCCGCTCCGGCGCAGGCCGCGGTCGATTCGGATGCCACGCTGTTGCCGCTCAGCGAGCCGATCTACGACATCCAGGAGAGCATCAGCCTCACCTCGGCCAACCTTTCTGGAGGCGAGTCGGACGATGACATTCAGGGCCAGGTTGCCGAAGTGGTCACGAACATCATCGAGTCGCAGCTTGACAGGCAGCGAGCCTTCATCGAGGAGCAGCAGCGGATCATCGCAGAGCAGGCCAACCTCGAGGAGGTCGCCGAAAGGGAAATCGAGGAAGTGCTTTCCCAGGAGTTCGACATCAACGCAGCCAGGCAGTACGGCGCTTTCGACGACATGGTTGCCCAGCTGGAAAGGCTGCCCCACCAGCCGCTGGCGCTAAAGGGCGGCACGCAGTACGTCAAGCCGGCGGGGACCGACATCGATGAGCTCATCGAGCAGAGCGCGTCGCTTGACCTTCCGGGCGGGCGGTCCGCAGGCGGAGCGGGCGGCAACGGCAACGGCGCCGACGCCGCGGCTCCCAAGCAGATGGTGTTGGCCAAGTCCGACACGGATCTCAAGGCTGTGTTCGAGGATGCGGTTGCCAGTTACCGGGCCGGAGACCTGAACCACGCTGAAAAGTCCTTCAGGACCGTCATCGCGGCCGAGCCGAGGAACACAAGCGCCCTGGTCGGACTGGCGAAGGTCCACCAAAGCAGGGGCAACGTCAGGATAGCGGTCGCGACCTTGCTCAAGGCGGCGGACATCGCGCCGAACGACCCGGTTGTGATGAGCGAGCTTGTCAGCCTGCAGTCCTCCAGCGCGGATCCGCTGGTGAGCGAATCGCGAATCCTGGGGCTTCTCAGCAGGCAGACCTCGTCCGAGGTCCAGGCAAGGCTCAGGTTCCTGCTGGGCAACTCATACGCCAAGCAGGGCAACTGGGACAAGGCAAGGGAAGCCTACATGATGGCCCACAGCCTTGACCAGGGCAACCCCGACATCGCATACAACCTTGCCGTGGTCTTTGACTACCTGAACAACCCGGAGGGTGCGGTCAGGATGTACAGGACGGCAGTGTCCTCGGCGGCGGCCAACCCGAGCTCGTTCGACCTCCAGGTCGCGCGCGACCGGATTGAGACGCTGTCCAGGTAGAGGTCGGCACACAGGGAGGAACCAGAGATGGGAAGCTCAGATTTCGACGAGTTCTCGGGCTACGGAGCCGGCGAGGGCACAACCGTTCCGCTCGGCGAGCAGCTCCTGGAGAAGGGGGTGCTCACCGAGGACCAGCTGCGGATCGCGCTCATGGAGCAGGAGAGCTCGCAGGAGGCGATCGGCCGCGTGCTGGTCAACCTAGGCTTCGTCACGGAGTCGACCATCAGGGACGTGCTCAGCGAGGCGCAGGGCGCAGAGACCGTCGACCTCAGGCAGGTCAACGTCGACCCCGAGGCCCTCAACATGGTCCCGATGGAGATCGCCAAGCGCTACAACGTGCTGCCGTTCGCGTACCACGACGGCCACCTGACCATGGCGGTCGCCAACCCGAACGACATGATCGTCTTCGAGCAGATCCGCTCGATGCTGTCGGTGGACACCGAGCTCAAGCTCAAGGTCGCCAGCGAGTCCGACATCAGCAGGGCGGTCGACGAGTTCTACGGCCTCGAGCTGACCATCGAGGGCATCCTCCACGAGATCGAGACCGGCGAGGCCGACGTCGCGGTCGCGTCGCTGCAGTCCGACTCGGCGACCGCGGGACACCCGATCGTCAGGCTGGTCAACGCCTTCCTGAGCGACGGCGTCAAGCGCAACGCCTCGGACATCCACTTCGAGCCGGAGCAGAGCTTCCTGCGCGTCAGGTACAGGATCGACGGCGTGTTGCGCCAGATCCGCAGCCTGCACCGCAGCTACTGGGACGCGATGGTCGTCAGGCTCAAGGTCCTCGCCGACATGAACATCGCCGAGTCGCGCCAGCCGCAGGACGGCAAGATCAGCATGACCCTTTACGGGCACAAGGTCGACTTCCGCGTCGCGTCGCAGCCGACCGCCCACGGCGAGAACTTCGTCCTGCGGATCCTTGACCAGCAGAAGAGCATCGTCCCGATCACCGACCTCGGCCTCAACGAGGCCTCGCTCAAGATGGTCGAGCTGATGCTGTCGCGGCCCACCGGGCTGCTGCTCGTCACCGGGCCGACCGGCAGCGGCAAGACCACGACGCTGTACTCGTTTTTGAACCACCTCAACACCGAGCAGGTCAACATCATGACCCTCGAGGACCCGATCGAGTACCCGATGCACCTCATCAGGCAGTCGGCGGTCAGCGAGGCGTACAAGATGGACTGGTCGTCGGGCATCAAGTCGATGCTGCGGCAGGACCCGGACATCATCCTCATCGGGGAGGTCCGCGACAACGAGACCGCCGACATGGCGCTCCGCGCCGCGATGACCGGCCACCAGGTGCTGACGACCCTGCACACGAACTCGGCGATCGGGATCATTCCGAGGCTGCTCGACATGGGCGTGCTGCCTGACATCCTCGCGGGGAACGTCATCGGCGTCATCGCCCAGCGCCTGATCCGCACGCTGTGCCCGTTCTGCAAGACCCAGCGCCTTGCCGAGGGGCCCGAGGTGCAGATCCTCGCCAACTTCGTAGAGAACCCCGAGGAGGTCGGCATCCACCAGCCCGTCGGCTGCAACAAGTGCGACTACCAGGGCTACAAGGGCCGGGTTGCGATCATGGAGCTGCTCAAGTTCTCGGACGAGATCGACGAGCTGGTCGCGGCGCGCGCGAGCGTCCGCGACATCCGCGACGCCGCAGAGCAGCTCGGGGTGTTCATCGACCTGTCCCAGAGCGCCATGGAGAAGGTCCTCCAGGGCGAGTCCTCGATCGACGAGGTCTCCAGGGTGGTAGACTTGACGAAGTTCATGCACGGCGTCGGCGGGGGCGACGTCGAAGAGCAGCCGGTCGAGGCCTAGGGAAACCGCAGGGACCAAGGCGCAGGCAACGGACGGACACAGGACATGCCCACCTTCAACTACGTAGCCATCAACCGGACCGGCCAGACGATCAAGGGATCGATCGAGGCCACGGACCGCAAGGACATGGAGCTCCGGCTCTCGAGGCTCGGCCTGGACCCGATCCAGGTCCGCGAGCAGCGCCTGGCGCTGTCCTTCCAGCGGCGCCCGGGCCGGGAGGAGATGGCGCAGTTCTGCTTCTACCTCGAGCAGCTGGTCCGCAGCGGGGTCCCCCTCATCGAGGGGCTGACCGACCTGCGCGACTCGGTCGAGAACAAGGCTCTGCGGAACATCACCGGCATCGTGATCACCGAGGTCGAGTCGGGCATGACGCTGTCGAACGCGCTGCGGAAGTACCCGAAGTTCTTCGACGAGGTCTTCGTCGCCCTGATCGGGGCCGGCGAGGAGTCAGGCGAGCTGGGCAGGGTGCTCAACGCGCTCGGCGAGACGATCACGTGGAGCTACGAGATGCGCAAGAAGACGCGCAAGGCGTTCATGTACCCGATCTTCGCGCTACTCGTGATGTGTCTGGCCGCGTGGTTCCTGCTGGTCTTCGTCGTGCCGTCGCTGACCGAGGTGATCGTGTCGCTCGGGCAGGACCTGCCGCCTGCGACCCACGCGCTGATCGCGACGTCGCAGTTCATCGAGGGCTACTGGCCGCACATCCTGGCGACCCCGGTCATCATCTTCGTTGGGATCTTCATAATGGGCAAGACGATACCCGGGATCGACATGATCGTCGACCGGCTGAAGATCCGCGTGCCCATCTTCGGGGTCGTGTCCGAGAAGATGATCCTCTCGAGGTTCGCCAACACCTTCGGGATGCTCTACAGCTCCGGGGTGAGCGTGGTCGAGGCGCTTCGGATATCCGAGAAGACGATGGGCAACAAGTTCCTCGAGAAGGCGATCAGCACGATCACCGAGGAGATTGTCAACGGCAAGTCGCTTTCCGTTGCGTTCCAGGAGAGCGGGATCTTCCCGCCGCTCGTCATGAGGATGATGAAGCTCGGCGAGACCACAGGCGGCGTTGACAACGCAATGCGCCAGATCAAGTTCTACTACGACAAGGACGCGACCGAGGCCATCGCCAAGGCTCAGGCCGCGGTGGGGCCCCTGATGATGGTGGTCGTCGCGGGCCTGTTGGTCTGGATCATCCTTGCGGTGTACGGCCCGCTGTACGACTTGGTCAACGCGGTCGAGTAAGGCGGGGAAAGGAACAGGAGGAAGCAGACATGATCGGATTCCAATTGCCATCGGGCGTCTGGGTCGGCAAGCGCTACGGCGTGATGCTGAGCGACCAGACCGTCACGCTCGTGACCTGGAAGTCCGGCAAGTTCGAGGTCCTCGGCGAGTTCGTCAACGACACCCAGGGGCTCAACGACTTCACCGCCTTCCTGAAGACCCGCGGCAAGGAGTTCGAGGGCAAGGCGATGCACATCACGATCAGCGTGGTCGGGGAGGACTACCGCTTCGAGCGCGTCGCTCACCTCGTCGGCAAGTACAAGACCGACATGCTCGCGCGAAAGTTCCAGCAGCTGTTCCGCGGCTCGACCTACCACATGGCCTCCTTCCAGGGCCGCGAGCCGGTGGGCCGCAGGCAGGACATGTACCTGTTCTGCGGGATCCTCAGCAGCGACAAGGTCCAGCCCTGGGTCCGCGACCTGACCAGGGCGGGCTTCAACATCGCGGGGATCCACCTCGCCTCGATGGCGTCGAAGGGCCTGTACAAGCTGCTCGTCAAGGACACGCAGGGCGTGAACGTAATCTCCGTCAGCGGCGAGGAGGGGTCCGTCAGGCACAACTTCTACGTTGACGGCCAGATGCGGTTCAGCAGGCTCAGCAGGGTCCCGGCAACCGCGACCGCCGACCAGGTGCTCGGCAACATCCGCGCGGAGATCGAGAAGACGGTAGCCTACCTGGCGAGCATGAAGCTCGTCCAGCCGAACACCAAGGTGGCGGTGCATCTCGTCACGCCGGACGACATGATGGACGAAATGTCCGAGGCGGCTGCGCGGACCGCAGGCGAGAGGGTCACGGTCAACGTGTCGTCGGCGCGCCTGTCGGGAATCGCGCTTGGCATCAAGAAGCCGATGGTCGAGTACGGCCGCGACTCGTCGCTCGTGGTCCACGAGGTCATGCGCAGCATCAACTTCACCCAGCTCGCCCCCTTTGCCGACATCAGGAACTACTTCGCGCAAGCGGTGTCGAGGGCGGTCATCGCGGTGGTGTTGCTGTGGGGCGTGGTGAACCTGACGGGAATCGGCCTTGACGCGGCGGACGCATACAACAACTACGCGGCCGAGAACACCCAGCTTACCTCCACGATCGCCCAGCTCGAGGAGAACTACAAGAACCAGGTGGCAGGCTTCGGAACTCCGCCTTCCTCGCCCGCGAACATGCGATCGGCGGTCAACGTGCTTGACAACATCGCAAGCGGAGAAGGGGTTGGCCCCGGCAAGCTGATGCTTTACCTCAGCAAGATGCTCGAGAACAGCAGGACCATCCAGGTCAACGACTTCAGCTGGTACATCTCGAACGACAGGTACGGGGAGACGGGAGAGCTGGCGTTCGCGAACGGCAGGGAGACATTCGAGGTGGTGGAGATCTCCGGCTTCCTCGACCCAGACGTGAACTCGGAGTTCGCATACGGCCAGTACCAGACGTTCATCGACACGATCAAGAGCCGGCCGGACATGACGGTTACAGAGCGCGTGGCCCCCGCGCTTCTTGAGGCGGGTGGCGAGCTGGTGCTCGAGATCGACAACTTCTCGGACATACGAAGCGAGCTCAACAAGTTCACCAACAACAACTTTTCTGTTGCAGTGGCATGGGAGCCCCAGATGAGCGTGCAGCAGGCGGGGGGTCAGTAAGATGGCGGCACCACAGATATCCGACAAGGAGAAGGGACTGATCGTCAAGATCGTGATCCTCGGGGCGGTCATGTACGGCGCGGTTTGGGGCAGCCAGACCTGGGTTGCGGACTTCACCTCCGCAGAGAGAAACCTCAACAACGAGCTGAAGGCCGAGGAGTCCGACTACCGGACCAGGCTGTCGCAGATCCAGGACGAGGAGCGCCTGCAGAACCAGTACGTCGAGTCCTACCGGAACTACCAGGAGCAGGGACTCATCCTGGGAAGCGAGTTCGTCGAGGACGAGCAGTTCGCGGCCGAACAGGACGAGATACGCAGGCTGGCGCTGCTTGAGAGGCTGCAGGAGATCCAGCAGAGCCGGAGCCTGTTCACGGTGGTGTCCAGGCTGACCCAGCCGCAGAACCTTCCCCCTTCCTTCTCCGAATACACTGCGGAGAGCGAGGTAGCAGTCCGGACCTACCTGATGAACGTCCAGATGCCGATGCTTCACAGCCTCGACATGCTGATGCTCCTCAACGACTTCTACGACGAGGACACCAACCGCTTCGTTCCCGTCAGGTGCTCCATGAGCAGGCTCGGCGAGTACTCCGGCAACCCCGAGGACTTGCTGACGGCGAGCGAGAAGCTCAACGGTCAGTGCGACCTCGTGTGGCTCACCATCTACGACCCGCTTCAGGGCAAGGTCACTGCAGGCGGCGAGGTGGTGGACGGGGCCGCGACGGAAGGCACCTAGGATGAGGAAGATCGGAGAAGTTGCTATGCATGCACCGGGACGAAAAGACGGAAGCCTGCGGAAGGGCATGGGATCCGTGTCCTGGGCGGCGCTTGCGGCGGCCTGCCTGGCGGCAGCGCTGCTCGCCGGGTCGGCGAGCGCCCAGATCGGGCGCGAGACCGTCGGCAGGCTGTTCTTCAGCCCTGAGGAGCGGAACGTCCTCGAGGCAGTCCGCCAGGGCGTGGTGGACACCGGGGCCATCCCGGCTGTCGGCAGCGACATCTTCATTCCCGAGGTCGCGGTGCCCGAGATCACGTTCTCTCCCAGGATCATCAGGAGGTCGGGCAACGAGTTCGAGAGGGAAGTGGACCTGGTGTACAAGGGCCTGATCCGCCACTACACCGGCGACGGCACAGTCGAGTCCCTGTTGCTTGTGAACAACGCATTCCTTGACGAGGAAGGGCAACAGCTGATTGACGACGACCTGGGCGTAAGGTTCAACCTCGATGACGTGGAGGGGGGCCAGGTCTATGCGGAGGACAGGCTGTTCAAGACGAACACGGAGCTTTCCCGCGGAACGATCGTAAGGGGCGACGGAAGGGTTGACAGGGGGCTCGCCACCGAGAGGCGGCGCTTCATCGTCGTAAAGCGAGACAACTAGACTACCTCGGTTTCCGCCGACACATGGGCGACGTCATGCTGGCGGCCTTGAGGGCGGACAGTCCGCCCGGCCTGAAATAAGACCCTGTCCGGCGGACGGCAGGGCATTGCATTGACAGACAGGACGGCCGACGAGGCGCGCAGGCGCGTCATCACGCTGGCCTCGCTCGGCGGGGCCGCGGTGGCGGCTGCAGGGGCGGTCGTCCCGTTCGCCGCGAGCATCGCCCCGAGCCGCAAGACCAAGGGGGAGGGCGCGCCGGTCACGGTTGACATCTCCAACATGGAGAGGGGCAAGCTCAACATCGTTCCCTGGCGGC
Source organism: uncultured Gammaproteobacteria bacterium (assembly GCA_964509765.1). Taxonomy (GTDB): domain Bacteria; phylum Pseudomonadota; class Gammaproteobacteria; order Tethybacterales; family Tethybacteraceae; genus CAZDYI01. Next base: position 6,699 of record CAZDYI010000127.1, on the reverse strand, counting down.
GCAAGCCGGTCTGGGTCCTGCTCCGCACGCCCGAGCAGCTGTCGACGCTCGAGGGGATCGACGAGGAGCTTTCCGACCCCGAGTCGAACGCGAGCATCCAGCCGGAGTACTGCAAGAACGCGACGCGCTCGATCAAGCCCGAGGTGTTCATCGCGGTGGGGATCTGCACGCACCTCGGCTGCTCGCCGGCGACGAACTTCCCGGAAGGCTTCCTGTGCGCGTGCCACGGCTCGTACTTCGACGTCGCCGGCAGGGTGCTCAAGGGCAGCCCGGCCCCGACCAACCTGACGATCCCCGAGCATTACTTCATTGACGACGGCACCGTCGAAGTAGGGGTCTCGGAGGCCGCCTGATGCAGCGCGCGGCCGCCTACGTGAGCGCGATGTTCGACTGGGTCGAGCACAGGCTGCCGTACAGGGGGTTCGTCCGCAACCACCTGACCGAGTACTGGGCGCCGCGCAACTTCAACTTCTGGTACTTCTTCGGGTCGCTTGCGCTGCTGATCCTGGTCATCCAGATCGTCTCGGGAATCTTCCTGACGATGAACTACAAGCCGGACGCCGAGCGCGCGTTCGACTCGGTGGAGTACATCATGCGCGACGTCAGCTACGGCTGGCTGATCCGCTACATCCACTCGACGGGGGCTTCGGCGTTCTTCGCCGTCGTCTACCTGCACATGTTCCGCGCCCTGCTGTACGGGTCGTACCGCAACCCGCGCGAGCTGCTGTGGATCATCGGCATGCTGATCTACGTGCTGCTGATGGCCGAGGCGTTCATGGGGTACCTGTTGCCCTGGGGGCAGACCTCCTACTGGGGCGCGCAGGTGATCGTCAACCTGTTCGCGGCGATCCCGGTCATCGGCGAGGACCTGTCGGTGTACATCCGCGGCGACTACGCGATCTCGGACGTCACGCTCAACCGGTTCTTCGCGCTGCACGTCGTGGCGGTGCCGCTTCTGATCCTGGGGCTGGTGTTCCTGCACCTTGCGGCGCTGCACACCCACGGCTCGAACAACCCGGACGGGATCGAGATCAAGGCGAACAAGGACGAGAGCGGCAAGCCGGTCGACGGCATCGCCTTCCACCCCTACTACTCGGTGAAGGACTCTTTCGGCTGCATCGTGTTCCTGGCGCTGTTCTGCCCGGTGGTGTTCTTCGCCCCGGAGCTTAACGGCTACTTCCTCGAGTACGCCAACTTCACCCCGGCCGACCCGCTCAAGACACCTGAGCACATCGCGCCGCTGTGGTACTTCACGCCGTTCTACTCGATCCTGCGGGCGGTTCCGCCGTTCTTCAACACCCAGGTGTGGGGCGTGATCGCCATGGGCGCGTCGATCGCGGTGTTCTTCCTGCTGCCGTGGCTCGACCGCAGCCCGGTCAAGTCGATACGCTACAAGGGCGCCTACACAAAGATCGCGCTCGTAGTCTTCGTAATCGCCTTCATCGTCCTCGGCGTGCTCGGGACTCTTCCGCCGAACGACACCCGCCAGCTGCTCGCGCAGGTCTTCTCCGTCGTCTACTTCGCCTTCTTCCTTCTGATGCCCTGGTACACCAAGGCCGAGAAGTGCAAGGAGCCGCCGGAGCGCCTGAAGTGAGGCGTTTCCTTGTCGCCTGCGTAATCTCGGCGGCAGTTGCGGCGCCGGGCGCGGCACTGGCCGCCGGCGGGGGCGGAGTCGCTCTCGACAGCGCCCCGATCGACTCGCACGACTTCGACTCGCTGCAGCGCGGGGCGGCGCTCTACGTCAACTACTGCATCGGCTGCCACAGCCTGAAGTACCTCAGGTACTCGCGCATGGCCGAGGACCTCGGCCTGTCCGACGAGGTGGTCACCGCCAACCTGTCGTTCGGCGGCAAGCTGTTCGCGCCGATGGAGTCGGCCATGGACGCCGAGGCCGCCAAGGAATGGTTCCAGCAGGCAGTCCCGATCGACCTGAGCCTGGTCGCGCGCAGCCGCGGCACGGACTGGCTCTACACCTACCTGCGCTCGTTCTACCGCGACCCGTCGCGCCCGTCCGGCTGGAACAACGCGCTGTTCGAGAACGTCGCGATGCCGCACGCCCTGCACAGCCTGCAGGGAACCTTCGCGCGCGGCGACGACGGCTCGGTCACCGTGCTGCGCGCGGGCTCGCTCTCCGAGGCGGAATACGACACCGCGGTGGCCGACCTGGTCAACTTCCTCGACTACGCCGGCGAGCCGGCGCGGAACACCCGCCACCGGGTGGGCTTCGGGGTGATGATCGTGCTGTCGTTCCTGATCGTCCTCTTCTACGTCCTCTACCGCGAGTACTGGCGCGACATCAAGGGCCGCGACTGATGATCGAGCTCTGGTCGTCGAACCACGACGCGTACTCGCACCGGTGCCGGATCGTCATCGAGGAGAAGAGCCCCGGCGACGAGCAGCGCATCGCGGTAAAGACCCGCTGGATCGACCTCAACAAGAAGCCCGAGGACCTCGCGCGGATCAACCCGCTCAACCGGGTGCCGGTGCTCGTCAACCGCGACCTGCACCTTTACGAGTCGAACATCATCAGCGAGTACCTCGACGAGCGCTTCCCGCATCCGCAGCTGATGCCGATGGGCGTCTCGGAGAAGGCCAGGGCGCGGCTGATGCTGCACAGGATCGACGTCGACCTGTACGACAGGATGGACATCATCCTCAACCCGAAGCTCAGCAAGAAGAAGCAGGACCTCAACCGGCAGCTGCTCGCCGAGTCGCTGCTTCTGCTGTCGCAGTCGATAGGAAAGACCAAGTTCTTCTACGGCAACGACATCTCCATGGTCGACATAGCGCTCGCGCCGCTGCTGTGGCGGCTGAAGCACCTGGAGGTCAGGCTTCCACCCAAGGCGGCGCCCCTGCTCAAGTACGCCGAGACGATCTTCGAGCGCAAGGGGTTCATGGACTCGCTCACCGCCGCGGAGAGGGGGATGCGCAAGTAGACATCCGGGACATGCAGCTCTCGACGGCGTTCAAGTCGCGCCTGGTCCGGACCTGCTGGGAGCACTGCAGCGAGAACGGCCTCGTGCCGATGGTCGGCGTGATCGAGGGCGGGGCCTCGCGCGTGCCTCCGGGACACGCCAGGGAGGGCATGGTCAGCTTCAACATCGGCGCCAGCGCCGTCCGCGCGCTTGAGTTCACCGACGACTGGATCACCTTCGACGCCAGGTTCAACGGCGTCGTCTCGAGCGTCGCCCTGCATGTCGAGGAGGTCACGTGGGCGGGCTCGCCCGAGGGCGGCTGCTTCGTCGGCTTCCCGGCGAGAAGGGTGTCCGAAGGCAACGGCAACGGGAGCGCCGGCAAGCCTGAAGTCAGCGAGTCGGACGAGGCTGCGGACGCAGAGGCTGTCGCGAGGCGGGAGAAGCTCAGGCTGATCTAGCCTTGGCGGAAGCCCCCCAGCGGGGGGCGGGTCAGGAAAAGAAGCGCTTGGCGCGCTTGACCCAGCCCTCGCGGTTGGGAGTGTGCTTCTCCGGGTTCCTCTGCAGCGTCTTGTCGAGCTGCTCGACGAGCTTCGCCTGCTCCCTGGACAGGTTGGTGGGGGTCTCGATGTTGATGACCGCGTAGAGGTCGCCGGTCCGCCCCGTGCGCACGCCCTTCACGCCCTTGCCGCGAAGGCGGAGCCTCTTGCCGTTCTGGATTCCCTTGGGGAGGTCGTAGTCGACCGGCCCGTCGACGGTCGGTATCTTCACGGGCCCGCCGAGAACCGCGGTGGTGAACATGATCGGCAGCTCGCAGTACAGGTCCTCGCCGTCGCGCTTGAAGATCTCGTGCTCCTTGACCTCCACTGCGACCCGCAGGTCGCCGGGGGCGCCGCCCGGGGCCGCGTCGCCCTTGCCCGGGACGCGCAGGACGTCGCCGTTGTCTATGCCGGGGGGGATGTCGACGCTCTCCTCGCGGGTCTTGCGCGCCTTGCCGGTTCCGCCGCACTTGCCGCACGGGTTCTCTATCTTCTTGCCCGAGCCTCCGCACTTCCTGCAGGTGGCCTGCATGGAGAAGACCCCGCCGATGTTGTTGCGAACCATCCCCGACCCGCCGCACTGCTCGCAGTTGACCTGCCTCGAGTCCTTGCCCATGCCGCTGCCGCTGCAGTCGTCGCACATGAGCATGCCGGTGATGCGCAGCTTCCTGTTGGAGCCCCTGATCGCTTCCTCGAGGCCGAGGGTGACCTTGGCCTGCAGGTCGCGGCCGGGCTCGTTGAATCCCCTGTCTCCTCCGAAGGGTGAGCCGAAGCCGCCGAAGCCGCGCGAGTCTCCGAACAGCGTGCTGAAGATGTCCTGGAAGCCGGCCCCGTCGAAGCCCTGCTGCCCGGCCCCGTTGAGGGCGGCCTCGCCGAACTGGTCGTAGCTCGCGCGCTTGTTGTCGTCGGAGAGGACTCCGTAGGCCCGCTGGACCTCCTTGAACCTGTCCTCGGCGCCGGCCTCCTTGTTGCGGTCCGGGTGCAGCTCCATCGCCTTGGACCTGTAGGCCTTGCGGATCGCGTCCTTGCTCGCGCCGCGGTCGACGCCGAGCACCTCGTACAGGTCCCTGGCCATGCTCTGCTCAGGCGGAGGCTATGCCCCCAGGCTGCCGCTCCCCCTCGCGCCGCTCACTTCTTCCCTTCGTCGACGACCTCGATCTCGGGCTCGGCGTCGCCGCCCCCATCCGCCTCCTGCTTGGGCTTGTCCTCCTCGTAGAGCGGGGCGACGACCTCGGAAAGGCGCTTGGTCGCCTTGTGGATCTCCTCGACGTCGTTGCCCTTGGCCGCGGCCTCGAGCTCGCCGAGGCGCTCCTGGATGTCGCTGCGCTGGCCGTCCTCGAGCTTGGCCCCGCGGTCGAGCAGCCGGCGCTTGACCTCTCCGACGAGGCTGTCGGCGACGTTGCGCGCCTTGGTGGTCTCCTCGAAGACCTTGTCCTCCTCGGCGTGCTTCTCCGCGTCGCTGATCATCCTCTCGATCTCGTCCTCGGAAAGCCCCGAGTTGTCGGTGATGGTGATCTTCGACTCGCGGTTGGTCTTCTTGTCGGAGGCGTGAACGTGCAGGATGCCGTTCGAGTCGATGTCGAACTTGACCTCGATCTGCGGCATGCCCCGCGGAGCCGGCGGGATGCCCTCGAGGTTGAAGATGCCGAGCGACTTGTTCTCCGACGACCTGCGGCGCTCGCCCTGGATGACGTGGACGGTCACGGCCGGCTGGTTGTCCGAGGCGGTCGAGAAGATCTTCGACTCGCTGACCGGGATCGTGGTGTTCTTGTCGATCAGCGGGGTCATCACGCCGCCCTCGGTCTCGATGCCCAGGGTAAGCGGGGTCACGTCGAACAGCTGCAGGTCCTTTACGTCGCCCTGGAGGACCCCTGCCTGGATCGCGGCGCCCTCCGCGACGGCCTCGTCCGGGTTAATGTCCGTGCGGGGATCGATGCCGAACACCTCCTTGACCTTCTCCCGGACAAGCGGCATGCGGGTCATGCCGCCGACGAGGATGACGTCGCTGAGGTTGCCTTGCTCGACCTCTGCGTCATTGAGCGCGGTCCTGCACGGAGCCTCGGTCTTGTCGACGAGGTCCTTGACCATGCTCTCGAGCTTGGCGCGGGTAAGCTTGATGGTGATGTGCTTGGGCACAGAGTCGACCGCGGTGATGTACGGCAGGTTGATGTCGGTCTGCGTGGTCGACGACAGCTCGACCTTGGCCTTCTCGGCGGCCTCCTTGAGGCGCTGCAGGGCCAGGACGTCCTTGGTCAGGTCGATGCCGTTGTCCTTGTTGAACTCCTCGACGATGAAGTCGATGATCCTCTGGTCGAAGTCCTCGCCGCCGAGGAAGGTGTCCCCGTTGGTCGACAGCACCTCCAGCAGGATGTTGCCGTCGACCTCGGTGGCCTCGATGATCGAGATGTCGAAGGTTCCGCCGCCGAGGTCGTAGACGGCGATCTTCTTGCCGTCCTTGACGTAATCCTTCTTGTTGAGCCCGAACGCGATTGCCGCGGCGGTCGGCTCGTTGACGATCCGCTTCACCTCGAGGCCGGCGATCTTGCCGGCGTCCTTGGTGGCCTGGCGCTGCGAGTCGTCGAAGTAGGCGGGCACGGTGATGACCGCCTCGGTGACCGGCTCGCTGAGGTATTCCTCGGCAGTCTTCTTGAGCTTGCGCAGCAGCTCGGCGGAGACCTCCGGCGGCGAGAGGGTCTTGTCCTGGGCGGACACCCAGGCGTCGCCGCGCTTGGACTCGACGATCTCGTAGGGCGCGAGCTTGATCTCCTTCTTGACCTGGTCGTCGGTGAAGCGCCTGCCGATCAGGCGCTTGATCGCGAACAGGGTGTTCTTCGGGTTGGTGACGCTCTGGCGCTTGGCAGGCGCGCCGACGAGGATCTCGCCGTCGTCGGTGTAGGCGATCACCGACGGCGTGGTCCTGCTTCCCTCGGCGTTCTCGAGGACGCGGGGCTTGTCCCCCTCGAGCAGGGACACGCAGGAGTTCGTGGTCCCAAGGTCGATTCCGATTATCTTGCTCATTTGCCTTCTCCTTCGCTTTTGCCTTCTGCCGGCTTGGCGGGCGCGGCGCATGCGACGACGCTCGCCGGGCGGAGCACCCGCTGGCCGTGCCGGTAGCCCTTGAGGACCACCCGCAGGATGCGGTTCTCCTCGTACCTGTCGCTCTCCTCGCGGCTGATCGCCTGGTGGAGCTGCGGGTCGATCCGGTCGCCGGGCTCGGGCTCGATCGTGTCGATGCCGTGTCCGGCGAG
>CAZDYI010000126.1:0-8545 GCA_964509765.1 uncultured Gammaproteobacteria bacterium | reverse complement strand
CCATCAGGCTCTCGACCTCGACGAGGCCGTTCGCGCGCAAGGTCTCGCCGGTCGCGGTAAGGTCGACGATCACGTCCGACAGGCCGACCGCCGGCGCGAGCTCCATCGAGCCGTACAGGCGCACGATCTGAGCCTGGGCCCCGCGCTCGGCCAGGAAGCGCCGCGTGAGCCGCGGGTACTTCGTCGCGACGGTCAGGTGCTTGCTCGCCGCGACCGCCCCGCGAAAGTCGAACCCCTTCTGCGCGGCGAGGACCATCCTGCACTCCGCAAGGCCCAGGTCGGGGCCGCAGACCAGCCCGTCGACCGGGCTCTCCTCCATGAGGTCGCGCCCGACGACGCCCGCCTGTGCCGCGCCGTAGGCGACGTAGGTCTGGACGTCCGCGGCGCGGACGATGATCAGGCGCACGTTCGGGTCCGCGCAGCCGACCATGATCCTGCGGTCGCCGAGGACCGCCTCGCCGCCCTCGGGCTCCAGGCCCGCCTTCGAAAGGAGCGGAAGGACCTCCTCGAGCACCCGCCCCTTGGCGAGCGCCAGGGTCAGCATGCGCGGGCCGCCCGCGCGCTCAGGGCTCGGGGTCGCCGAGCCCCGCGACGAACTCGTCCACGCGGTCCGCGGTCACCCTGGCGTGCAGCTTCGTGTTGTTCTCGATTACCACCGGCGCGTCCCCGCAGGCGCCGAAGCACTCGCCCTCCACAAGCGTGAACCTGCCGTCGCCTGTCGTCTCGCCGAAGCCGATGCCGAGCCTCTCCTTGAGCCTCTCCGCCGCCTTGACCGATCCCATCAGCGCGCACGGCAGGTTGGTGCAGATGCACAGCTTGTGCGCGCCCACCTTCTTGAGGTCGTACATGTTGTAGAACGTCGCGACCTCGTACGCGCGGATCGGCGGGACGCCGACCACGCCGGCGACGTGCTCGATCACCTCCTCGCTCAGCCAGCCGCCGCTGTGGCCCTGGGCGATCCGCAGCGCGGCCATGATCCCCGAAGAGCGGCGCTCGGCCGGGTACTTCGCGCACTCGCGCTCGATCTCGTCGTAGGCCTCCTTCGGAAGCATGGCGGCCCCGTCGCCGCTCACCGGTCGATCTCGCCGAAGACGATGTCCATCGTCCCGATGATCGCGACGACGTCAGAGAGCATGTGGCCCTTGGCCATCTCGTTCATCGCGGCGAGGTGCGCGAAGCCCGGCGCGCGGATCTTGAGCCGGTACGGCTTGTTCGAGCCGTCGGAGACCAGGTAGATGCCGAACTCGCCCTTGGGGTGCTCGACCGCGGCGTAGACCTCGTTGTTCGGGATCGAGAAGCCCTCGGTGAAGAACTTGAAGTGGTGGATCAGCTCCTCCATCCCGCTCTTCATGTCGACCCGGTGCGGCGGCGCGACCTTGTGGTCGGCGGTCATCACCGGGCCCTCGTTCTCCCTGAGCCAGCCGACGCACTGGCGGATGATCCTGTTTGACTCGCGCATCTCCGCCATCCGGACCAGGTATCGGTCGTAGGAGTCGCCGGTCTTTCCGACCGGGACGTCGAACTCCATCCGGTCGTAGACCTCGTAGGGCTGCGCCTTGCGCAGGTCCCAGGCGACGCCCGAGCCGCGCAGCATCGGCCCCGTGAAGCCGAGCCGGCGCGCGCGCTCCGGGCCGACCACGCCTATCCCGACGGTGCGCTGCTTCCAGATCCGGTTGTCGGTCAGCAGGGTCTCGTACTCGTCGACCCGGGACGGGAAGCGGTCGGTGAACGCCTCGATGAAGTCGAGCATCGACCCGCCGCGGTGCTCGTTGAGCCGGTCGCACTCCTTGGCGCCGCGCGCCGCGGAGGGCTCGTACCTCGGCATCGACCCGGGCAGGTCGCGGTACACGCCGCCGGGCCTGTAGTACGCAGCGTGCATGCGCGCGCCCGAGACCGCCTCGTAGCAGTCGAACAGGTCCTCGCGCTCGCGGAAGGCATACAGGAACATCGTCATCGCGCCGATGTCGAGGCCGTGGGCGCCGAGCCACAGCAGGTGGTTGAGGATGCGCGTGATCTCGTCGAACATCACCCTGATGTACTGCGCGCGCTCGGGGACCTCGACGCCGAGCATCCTCTCGATCGCCATCACGTAGGCGTGCTCGTTGCTCATCATCGAGACGTAGTCGAGGCGGTCCATGTACGGGACCGACTGGAGGTACATCCGCTGCTCGGCGAGCTTCTCGGTCGCGCGGTGCAACAGGCCGATGTGCGGGTCGGCGTGGACCACGACCTCGCCGTCGAGCTCGAGCACGAGCCGCAGGACGCCGTGCGCAGCAGGGTGCTGCGGCCCGAAGTTCATCGTGTAGTTGCGGATCTCGGCCATCCCCGTCCCTCAGGCCTGGTGCTTGCGGCGGATCTTCGGGACGACCTCGCGCGGGTCGATGGTCACAGGCTGGTAGACCACCCTGCCCCTGTCGGGGTCGTAGCGCATCTCGACCTTGCCGTAGATCGGGAAGTCCTTGCGGAAGGGATGGCCTATGAAGCCGTAGTCGGTCAGCAGCCGCCGCAGGTCGGGATGGCCCTCGAAGACTATCCCGTACAGGTCGAAGGCCTCGCGCTCGTACCAGTCCGCGCCCTGCCAGACCCCGGTGAGCGTCGGGCACAGAGTGACCTTGCCGGACTCGAGGAAGACGCGCACGCGCAGGCGGTGGTTGAGCTCCGTCGACAAGAGGTGGCAGACGACCGCGAAGCGCGAGACCGTGAGCTGGTCGTGCGGGACGCGCTCGTCGGAGCGCATCGCGTCCTTGGTGAACAGGCTGCTGTGGCCCGAGCCGTACTCCGAGTAGTCGATCCCGCAAAGGTCGACGAGCTGGTCGAAGCCAAACGCCTCGCCGTCGCGCAGCTCGGCCATCGTCGCGACGTACTCGGCCACCGGGACGCGCAGGGTGAGCTCGCCGCAGGCGGACTTCAGGCTGAAGCCCTCGCGCTCGGCGTACCTCGACTTGAGCCCCTCCTGGAGCGCCGCCATGTCCGGGGCGGGTATCCTCTTCATGACGCGGCCTCCGGCGCGCATTCTACCACCTGCTCTATGAGCCTGCCGACCTCGCGCTCGCGCCGCAGGAGCTCGTGGTAGTTGCGGAACTCGAGCTCGGCGGTCGACAGGCTCGGGAAGCGCTCCGAGAGCATGTCGAGCGCGACGTCGTGCATGCCGCGCGTGCGGTAGAAGTCGCCGAGGAAGCGGAAGGTCGCGAACTTGAACTCGTAGTCGAGAGCCTCCGTCATCGAGCGCTCGAACGCGACGTCGAGGTCGCCGTCGACCAGGTCGGGATGGCTGCACATCATGAACGACCGCAGGACGACGAGGTCGCTGAGGTTCGAGTTGTCGAAGATGTAGTCCGAGCGGTTGTCGAACACCCCGCTGATCCACTCGAGCTCGGAGACAGCCTCCTCGCGGCCGACCTCGTGGGAGAACACCCTGTTCCACAGCACGAACAGGTGCACGAGCTCGTTCTTCTCGTAGGCCCGGTCGATCAGGCCCTGCCACTGCGGGGAAAGCTCGTAGCCGTGCTGCTGCGCCTGGATGATCGCCTGGATGAGCGTCGCGACGATCCCGCGGGCCTGCTGGCGGGTCCAGCGGTCGACTATCGTGTCCAGGTCCTCGACGCCGTCCTGCAGCCAGTAGAACAGCGCGTCGCTGAGGATGATGCGGTCCTCGTTGCCGTCCTGGTTGACCCGCCGCCAGAAGCCGAGGAAGTCCGAGCCGTGCACCGAGTTCTTGAACAGCTTGGTGCGGAACGGGTGGTAGAAGACCGGCGTCGGCAGCTGTTCGTCGATGTAGTCCTTGATCACGATCGCCTTGCGGTCGTCGGGCGTGAACGGCGAGTAGATCCGCCGGCCGAAAACGAGCCCCTGGTCGTTGAAGACCTCGACGTCGGGGCGCACGCCCTCGACGAGGTTGAGGTAGCCGACCGGGAGGTCGAGGTCGTCGAAGGTGAACAGCTTGCCGTTGGGCTCGACCTGGCTGAGCTTGAACAGCGCCAGGTCGTGCGCGTAGGTGTAGCCGCTGCGGTCGTTCTGCCCCCAGTGCACCGAAACGCTCAGCGCGACCACGGCGAGCCCGCCGAGCGCGACGGTCGCCTGAGCGAGCCGCAGCCGCTCCCACCTGCGCGCGAGCCACGAGCCGATGAACGCGAGCCCGTAGCCGAACCAGATCACCGTTATCCCGTAGCAGAGAAGGTGGTAGACCCGGAACGCAGAGAACCAGATGAACTCGGTCTGGAAGTCGATGATGATCACCATCAGCGGGCCGGACATGAACCACGCGACCGCGAGCGAGACCGCCATCCACGAGTGGACCGACGAGCGCAGCATCGCGACGAAGCCGACCGCGGCAACGGCGAGGCCCGCGGCCGTGATCTGGCGCTGGAGCTGGTTTCCGAGGAACAGGGCGAACTCGACCTTCTCGGGCAGGCCGACTCCCTCCTGGTTGTCGACGCCGGAGTAGCCCGAGCGGGTGACGTAGAACCACAGCGCCTTAAGGTCCTCGATCGGACCGTAGAAGTTGATCGCGGTCTCCGAGTGCGAGCGGAACGTCATGTAGGCGTACGGGAGCAGCCCGACCGCGAGGAACAGGCCGCCGAGCGGCAGGTAGCGCGGGCTCACGAGCCTGCGCCACTGCGAGATCACGAGCATCGTCAGGCCGATGCTGCCGAGCCCCATCAGCGGCCAGTGGTTCGACAGCGCCAGCCCGTAGGTGAGCGCGATCAGGCAGTACAGGAACAGGTGGAAGCCCCTCCTCTCGCCGACGTCGCTCTCGGCGAAGCGCACGCACATCGCCATGACGATGAAGTACATCGCCGCGTTGAGCGCGTAGACCTCGGCGATGATCGCCTGCGACCAGAACGCCTCCGACGCAGCGTAGGCGATCCCGGCGGCGAGCGCGCAGACGCGGCTGCGCACGAGCATCGAGACGATCGCGTAGACCGCGACGCAGGCGAGCGCGCCCATGAAGCCCGAGAACATGTGGCCGCGGAACGCAGGCGGGAAGAAGTCCGGCATCAGGTAGTAGAACGGCGTCCCGAGCAGGGTGTACAGCGGGTAGCCCGGCGGGTGCCCCACCCCGAAGTGGTGCAGGAGCATCAAAAACAGGCCGTCGTCCTCGAGGGTGACGTGCCGCGGGGTCGTCATGCCGTAGAGCATGATCGCGAACGCGAACACGGCGAACATCGGCCCGATCTCCTCGGACCAGGCGAAGCGCCGCGCGGTCAGCGGCCGCAGGGCCGCGGCCTTGAGGTTCCTGACCGTTACCGGCTTGGTGGCGGCGTCGAGCAGGAACGGGTCGCGCTCGGCAGATTCGGGGACTGCAGGCTCGGGCGCAGCCTCGAGTTCCTCCTCTTCGTCCGGGAGCGCCTCCTCCTGCCGCCGGGCCTCCCCCGCGCTGGCGGCCGCGGCCTGGCGCGCGGTCCGGTCGGCCTTGCGCGCGGCCTTCCGGGCGCTGCCCTTGGACTTGCGTCCCTTCCTTGAGGCCATGACCGGCGCCCCCGCCGGCTACGGGCGTGAGATGGTGCTCGTGCGCCTTATCTTCTTCTGCAGCTGGATGATCCCGTAGAGCAAGGCCTCGGCGGTCGGCGGGCAGCCCGGCACGTAGACGTCCACCGGAACGATCCGGTCGCAGCCCCGCACCACCGAGTACGAGTAGTGGTAGTAGCCGCCGCCGTTCGCGCAGGACCCCATCGAGATCACCCAGCGCGGCTCGCTCATCTGGTCGTAGACCTTGCGCAGCGCCGGCGCCATCTTGTTGCACAGCGTGCCGGCGACGATCATGACGTCGGACTGCCGCGGGCTCGGGCGGAACACGACGCCGAAGCGGTCGAGGTCGTAGCGCGATGCGCCGGCGTGCATCATTTCGACAGCGCAGCATGCGAGGCCGAACGACATCGGCCACAGCGAGCCGGTCCGCGCCCAGTTCATCAGCTTGTCGACCGAGGTCGTGACGAAGCCCTCCTCCTGGAGCTCGGGCAGGTCGACCGGCGGCGGCGGGTGGTCGACGTGGCGGATCACTCCCATTGCAGGGCCCCCTTGCGCCACTCGTAGACGAAGCCGACCACGAGGACGAACAAAAAGAACATCATCGACCAGAACCCGAGCAGGCCTATGCCGCCGAGGGCGACCGCCCACGGGAACAAAAAGACGATCTCGAGGTCGAAGAGGATGAACAGGATCGCGACGAGGTAGTAGCGGACGTCGAACTTCATCCTCGCGTCCTCGAATGCCTCGAAGCCGCACTCGTAGGGCGAGTTCTTCTGCGGGTCGGGCCTGCGCGGCCCGAGGACCATGCCGAGCCCGATCGGGAGCACGCCGATGGCGAGCGCCACCCCGGTGAACAGCAGGATCGGGAGGTACTCGTTCAGCATGCGTCGCGCCCCGCGGGCCTGCGCGCGGAAGTTTCCATCAAGGTCTTGATTCTATCCGCAGCCCCCGGTGCGGGAAGGTGGTGCCGATGGCCAGACTCGAACTGGCACGAGGTAACCCTCACTGCCCCCTCAAGACAGCGTGTCTACCAATTCCACCACATCGGCGCCGAAAAACCGTCAACCGCCCTGCGCAAGCATCAGTAGTCCTCAACCGGCGCGGCCGGGACCTCGCCCGCGCCTGAGTCCCCGCCCGCGGCGGGCAGCTCGGCGGAGGCCTCCTGCGGCTGCGAAAGGGTCTCGATCAGCTCGTCGCTCTCGTCGGACTGGGAGATCACGCCGAGAGCGAGCGCCGATGCGAAGAAGACAACGGCGAGGACCGACGTCGACCTGCTCAGCAGGTTGGACGCGCCGGTTATCCCTACGAGCGAGCCCTGCGCGCCGCGGCCGAACGACGCGCCCATGTCGGCGCCGCGGCCGTGCTGCAGCAGGATCACCGCAACCATGGTGACCGCCGTGACGACGTTTATGACTAGTAGCGCTGTGTACATCTACCGCTTGCTGCGACGGGGCTTGCTCTTGGGCTTCGCTCCGGCCTTGGGCCGGGACTTCGCTACCGCCGCGCAGATCGCGGAGAAGGACTCGCCCTTGAGGCTCGCCCCGCCCACGAGCAGGCCGTCGATCCCGTCCCTGCCGGCAAAGCCGGCCGCGTTGTCCGCCTTGACGCTGCCGCCGTACAGCACAGGGATTCTAGCACCGCCGAGGCGCCTTTGCGCGAGCGTGCCCGCGAGCTTGCACGAGTCCGCGGCCTGCTTCGCGGTCGCGGCCTTGCCCGTGCCGATCGCCCAGACCGGCTCGTAGGCCAGCGTTATCGGCAGGTTGAGCTGCCGCTGGGTGAGCGCCATGTCGACCTGGCGCCCGATCACCTCCTCGAGACTGCCCGCCTCGCGCTCCTCGAGCGTCTCGCCTACGCACAGGATCGGGCGCAGGCCCCCGGCCGCCGCGTTCAGGAGCTTCAGCCGGACGTCGATGTCGTCCTCGCCGTTCTGGCGCCGCTCGGAGTGCCCGACTATAGCCCACCGCGCCCCGCAGTCGCAGGCCATCGCAGCGAAGGTCTCGCCGGTGTTGGACCCGCCCTGATGGCGGGAGACGTCCTGGGCGCCGACCTCGGCCCTGTCCCCGAGCAGCTCCGCCGCCCGCGCGAGGTACGGCGCCGGCGGGCACACAACCGCATGCACGCCCTTCGCTGGGACGAACTCACTTGCCCACGCCTCCAGCTCCTTGATGGAGCCGTTGGCCTTCCAGTTGCCGACGACGAGGGGCTTGTCGCTCACCGCATGTTCCTCAGGAACTCGACGGCATCTTCGCGCTCGCAGGTCAGGGGCATGGGCTGCAGGGTGTCAATTATCTGCTGTCCGTACCTCTGCCTGCCTAGCCGCGGGTCGCAGACCGCGACGACTCCCCTGTCGGTCTCGCTCCGGATCAGGCGGCCTATCGCCTGCTTGAGCGCGAGCGCCGCGGACGGCAGGCTCACTGAGCCGAAGTAACCCTTGCCGAGCTTCGCCTTGAGCGCGGCCTGGATCGGCTCGCCGGGACTTGGAAAGGGAATCTTGTCGATCACCACTAGGCTGAGCGCGTCGCCCTTGATGTCGATGCCCTGCATGAAGGTCCTCGTCCCGAGCAGCGCCGTGAAGCGCCCGTCGCTTTCCCGGAACTTCCTCATGAGCTCGTTGGCATGACTCCGGCCGTCCTGCGTGAGGACCGTGTACTTGCTCCCGAGTTTCCTTCTCATCAAGGCCGCACCGCCCAGCAGGTTCTTCTTCGACGTGAACAAAACGAATGCCCTGCCCTCGTTCGCCTTGACGAGCTCGGCCGCCTCTTCCACGCACCGCTCGAGAAACCCGTCCGGGTCATCGGATGGATCGGGCACGCCGTCCGGAAGGTACAGCATAGAGTTTGAGCCGTAGTCGAAGTGCCCCTGCCACGACCTCGCCTCTGCATCCTGCATGCCGAGCGGCTCGGTCGCGTGCTCGTGCTCGCCGTCGAAGAAAAGTGTCGCCGAAACCAGGATCGTGCAGAAGTTGTCAAGGAAGCACTTCCTGAAGTGCTCGTCGACGTCCAGCAGGCAGTTGTGGAACACGGCGTCATCCTTGAGCCTGTCCACCCAGCAAATTCTGTCCTCGGCTCCCTCGCGC